>CAYWRQ010000007.1:0-36604 GCA_964460915.1 uncultured Oscillospiraceae bacterium | reverse complement strand
CTGTTTCATAACCTCGTAGGTGCCTTTCGCAGAAAGGCGGATTATAATCATGAAAGAAAACGCAGGAACGAGGCTCTACGGCTGGTTTTACAGCCATGCCTGTAAGAGACAGTTGGCAAAGCGATACGGACGCCCGACGCTGAACGCCGCGAAAAAAGAATACCGGGCGATCATCCGGCGAGCGAAGGATATTGGCCCTTCCCGGCTCTTAAGCGCCTACTGCATGGGTGCGTGGTTTATCGCCCTGAACCGGAGCACGGGAGACAGCGCGGAGGAAAACTATGTCTTGTTTCGCGATGGCCTCCGAAAGAGCCGGCTGTTTGCCATGGCGATAGGAGACGCGGACGCCTATCTGGACGAAAAGAAGCTGCCGGGGCGCTTACAATGGGCAGCGGAATCAAAAAAGAGAACATACGAAAACGACTGGGTTGTAGACGTCCTGCCCGGCGGGGCGGTCTTTGACTTGGGCTATGATTATCTGGAGTGCGGCATTTGTAAGCTTTGCCGGGATGAGGGCTGTCCCAAGCTGGGCCAGTATCTATGCCGAATGGACTTTGTTTTGGCGGAGCTGATGGGCATGGAGCTTATGCGCACGACTACCATTGCGGAGGGCGGCGAGCGCTGCGATTTCCGCTATCGCCGTAAGCAGAAGAACATATAAGGAGTGAGAAGGATGGATAGAAAAGCGAAACGAAAAATGAATTTGGTTTTATTATGTGGGATTCTGGGCAGCCTTTGCTTTGGTGTGGGAGACTGGCTCCTGGGCTATGTGGATCCCACACCCATTGGTGAGAATATTTTTTACTTTATCAGTACAGGACACGGTGCAGGCTATGACGTATGGAAAATTGTCGTTACGCTGGTTATGGCCATGGTCGGACTGTGCTTTTTGATTCCAGGCATGACAGGATCCGCAGAAGTAGCCCGGAAGTCCGGAACAAGGAAACTTCTCCGGTATCTCTTTGTGCTTTGCGCTGTGGGCTGGATTGTGATTCATTTCGGCGTGGCGGTCAATGTATTGGTGTTCTCCATAGCGGAAAGGGCCGGTGGCCGGGAACTGGCAATCTCGCTTTCCCACGACATGAACAGCGCCTGTCTGCTGTTCCTCTACTGCGCCTATGTGTTTGTGGCGGCGGCTCTGATTATGCTGATCGTTCTGATCCTTTGCGGGAAGACCCGCCTGAAACGGACAGCGGCGCTGTTTACCCCCGCCATTCCGATGGGGATCATATCCGTCGTTTCAGGGCTTCTGCCCACGTCGCCCTTTGCCTACGGGCTGTCAACCTTCTGCATGAACGGCGGGCTGATTGTCTGGTTTGTATATCTTCTGCTTCATCAAGATACGGTTACGGAGGATTCCACAGATGAATTCTGAAACAGTTTCAATTTGCGGCGTCCCCGAAACCATGCTGCAAACCATGTACGCCCGGGCGGTCTACTCCCAAAAGCCAGATCACAAATTTTACGATGGGAAAGCCATCGAAATTGCAAAGGCCCTCCGCTATGATTTCTCCAAAGCGGACAAGGACGTCCTCATGTCCAGCGGTGTACTGGCCCGGACAATCCTGCTGGACCGAATGGTAAAGCAGTTTGTAGGCGAAAATCCAAAGGGTACAGTAGTGAATATCGCCTGCGGTCTGGACACCCGGTTTTACCGTGTGGATAATGGCTCCGTCCGCTGGTACAACCTGGACCTGCCGGAGACGATTGCGGTACGCCGCCGCTTTTTGCGGGAGGAGGGCCGGGTATCCATGATTCCATGCTCCGCCATGGACCCCAGCTGGGCAGATCGGATTGCACTGAACGAGGAGAAGATTCTGGTGGTGATGGAAGGGCTGTCTATGTATCTCACACAGCAGGACATAGAGCAGATTTTGAGTATCATCGTCGCCCGTTTCCACGATGCCAAGATTATCCTGGAGTTTATGAACCCCTGGGTTGCGGGGCATGTGAAGGAGAAGTCCATCGAGGCATCCCAGGCCAAATTCACATGGGGAGCAAAGTCCGGCAAGGAGATTGCGGCGCTTTGCCCTGCCCTGCGCTGGGCGGAGGATGTGAGCCTGGTGGAGGGCATGAAGGAACTGTATCCCATCTACCGGGTAATCGGGGGAATCCCCGTTTTGCGGAACCTGTCCAATAAACTGGCGGTACTGGAGATTTGCAGAAATGGAGAATGATCACAAAAATTTCTGACAGCGGCAGAGAAAAAATCTCCGCCGCTGTTTTTCTCAATGTCACAAATTAGACAAAGAACTGTTTACGAATCGTTCTACAAACTCCTCAGCTTCAGAAATCGGTTCCTTCATCCCTTCCGAAATCCATCTATTTACATCGTAGACGCAGAATCTGTAAACCAGCCGCGTTTTCCTTGACATCCCCTGGATTTTGCATTATACTGATTTAGATATAGACTTTTATTTTTGTCATGGAAAGGCGGATGCAGATGCAGACACAGCATATCCAGCTTGACGATCTAAGCGTCAATTATACCTTGCTTGATAACCGCCCCGATTCGTCGAAACCCGCGCCGGAAACGCTGGTTTTCCTTCATGGATGGGGGACCAGTATCAGCCTGTACCCGCAGCTTTTAACCCATATGAGCCGGTTTGTCCCGGTTGCTGCGCTGGATATGCCGGGCTTCGGCGAGACAGCGGAGCCGGACGCACCCTGGGGGGTGGCGGACTTTGCCGATTGTGTCATCGGCTTTATAAAGGCCCTGGGGCTGCAAAGGGTGATCCTGATGGGCCATTCCCACGGCGGCCGTGTGTCGATTGAGATCGCATCCCGGAAGGACATTCCGTTTGAAGTATCCCGGCTTATTTTAATGGACGCCGCCGGTGTGCTGCCGAAAAAGACGGCAAAGCAAAAGCTCCGTCAGCGTCAGTATAAAATCTGCCGGAAAATCCTGGAACTGCCGCTCTGCCAGGTACTATATCCGGACGCCCTTGAAAACCTCCGCCGCAGCCATGGCAGCGCCGACTATCAAAACGCCTCTCCGCTGATGCGCCAGACGCTGGTTCGGTGCGTGAATACCGATATGACCCCGAAGATGCCGGAAATCCGCCAGCAGGCCCTTCTGATCTGGGGCGAAAACGATACGGCAACCCCTCTCTCCGACGGCGAGACGATGGAACGGCTGATGCCGGGCGCGGCCCTTGTCCGGGTCCCGAATGCCGGTCATTTCTCCTATCTGGATCAGTGGCCGATTGTCTCCCGCGTGCTTGCCAGCTATTTGTCTGCAAAATCGTAAGGAGGGCGCCATGTTCGATTTGATTCTGTTTATCCTGCTGCTGCTGGCATGGCTGTGCAGCTTTGCGATGCTGACCGTTTACAACACCCATATGTTCCAGTTAAACGCCTATAAGCCGCATGAACAGCGGGTTTGGTACCGGCAGAAATTCCTCCCGGCCTTTGTGGGCCGCAATTTGGGGGTTATTTTTACCCTGCCGCTTTTAATGTTCTGCGCGAGAGCGGGCGTGATCCTTTCGATTCTCCTGTATGCTTTGACGGCCTGGCTCGGACGTCCACGAAAGGCGAAAAAGCCGCTGGTCTATACGGCGCGGGTCAAGAGGATGCTGGCGACGGTGGGTGTGCTGACAGCCCTGACGCTGCTGGCCGTCATCCTGCTGCGGGGGTATCCGCTCCTCTGGGGGGCTATTTTGCCGGTGGCGCATTTTGTCTCCGGCTACTATGTCCTTCTTGCCAATTTCATTAATAAGCCGATCGAAAAATCGATCAACAGCTGGTACATAAACGACGCCAAACGGATGATCGAGGATATGCCGCGCCTGCGGGTTGTCGGCATCACCGGCAGCTACGGCAAGACCAGCGTAAAGTTCTTTCTCCGCAAGCTCCTTTCGGTCAAATATAACGTCTTAATGACCCCGGAAAGCTACAATACGACGATGGGCGTCGTCAAGACCATCCGAACCTCCCTCCGCGCCACGCACGAGATCTTTCTCTGCGAAATGGGCGCCCGCAATATCGGCGATATCAAGGAGATCTGCGACATTGTTTCGCCCGGCTTCGGGATCATCACGTCCATCGGTCCGCAGCACCTGGAGAGCTTCAAGACGGTCGAGAATGTCATCAAGACCAAGTTTGAGCTTCGGGACGCGCTGCCGCAGGACGGGATCGTCTTCCTCAACGGCGACAACGCATATATCCGTTCCCAGACCCCCGGCCGCAAGGCCGTGACCTACGGCATTGAAAATCCCGACTGCCATTATTTCGCCGAGAATATCACCGTTTCGGCCAAAGGTTCGACCTTTACGATGAAACGGGACGGGAAGGAATACACCTTTACGACGCCGCTGATCGGCAGCCATAACGTCCTCAATATCGCGGGCGCGATTGCCGCCGCCAATACCCTCGGCGTGCCGATGCAGGACCTGGTCCCGGCGGTGCGGCAGCTGGAGAGCGTCCCGCACCGGCTGCAGCTGATCCACGGGAGACAGGCGCTGATCATCGACGACGCCTACAACTCCAATCCCAGCGGCGCGAAAGCGGCCCTGGACACCCTCTCGCAGTTTGACGGGGTTAAAATCCTCGTCACCCCCGGCATGGTCGAGCTGGGCAGCAAACAGGCGGAGCTGAACCGCGTTTTCGGTACCCAGGCCGCCGATGTCTGCGACTATGTGGCGCTGGTGGGCGAAAAACAGACCGAGCCGATCTATCAGGGGCTTTTGGACGCGGGCTATCCCAAAGAAAAGATTTTTGTGGAGCATGACCTTGCCTCCGCGCTGAAATCTGTGGAGAATCTCCGGACCGGCGGCGTACAGAAGATTGTCCTGTTGGAAAATGATCTTCCGGACAATTTTTAATATGCGTGTGAAGAGTGGAGAGTGGAGTGAAGGTATGCGCCGGATTGGCGCATGGCTTGCATGACTTTGTCCGCGCAGGGAAGATAGCTGTCAGTATACCCTGTATTCCGCTTGTTTTCCCAGCCTTTTCGCATTTCACTTTGCTATAAACAGGAAAGAAGGATTTTGTATGAAAATCAAACTGGGTGTGTTGTTCGGCGGCAAAAGCGTCGAGCATGAGGTTTCGATTATCTCCGCACTGCAGGCGGTGGCCAGCCTGGACCGTGAGAAATACGACCCCATCCCGATTTATATGACCAAAGGCAATGCGTTTTACGTTGGCCCTGAGATCGGCAATATCGAAAGCTACCGCCACGGCATCCCGGCCCTGCTGGAAAAGAGCCAGCAGGTGCTGATGGTCCCGGCTAAGGGTAGGGTGGAGCTGCTGCGCTATCCGCTGAAAAAGCTGGGCAATAACACGGTCGATACCCTGGACGTCATCTTCCCGATCGTCCACGGCACCAATGTCGAGGACGGCGCACTGCAGGGCTACCTCAAAACCCTCGGCCTCCCCTTCGTCGGCTGCGATGTACTGGCGTCCGCGCTGGGGATGGATAAATACATGATGAAATGCGTCTGGAAGGACGCGGGGCTGCCGGTGCTTTCCTGCCTGCGGGCGGACCATAAGCGTTACCTTGATAATCCCGATGCTTTTCTGGATAAAGTGGAGACGGAGATCGGCTATCCGGTCATCGTCAAGCCGATTGACCTCGGCTCCAGCGTCGGCATCCGCAAGGCCCTTGACCGGGCCGAGCTGGCGGATGCAATGGACTATGCCTTCCAGTTTGCGCACAGGGTGCTGGTCGAGCGGGCTGTCCCCCATCTGAAGGAGATCAACTGCTCGGTCCTCGGCGATTATGAATCGGCGGAGGCCTCCGAGTGCGAGGAGCCGCTCAGCAGCGACCGCATCCTAACCTATGAGGGAAAATATCTCCCCAAGGACGGCGGCAAGACCGGCGGCGCCAAAGGCTCCGGGAACAGCGAGGGGATGGTGAGCCTGTCCCGCCTTATCCCGGCCAACATTACCGATGAGGAGCGCGCGTTTATCCGCGAAACGGCGGTCAAGGCGTTCGAGGCGCTGGAATGCTGCGGCGTTTCCCGCATCGATTTTATGATGGACAGCGAGACCCGTGAGATCTGGATAAACGAGATCAACACCATTCCCGGATCCCTTGCTTTCTATCTCTGGGAGCCGGTTGGGGTGCGCTATACCGAGCTGCTCGACCGGATGATCGGACTCGCCCTCAAGCGCGACCGCGACCAGGCCGAGATCAGCTATGCTTTTGATACCAATATCCTGGCCGGCGTCAAGCTGGGCGGGACCAAGGGCAGCAAGCTGTAAGGATGCTTGGTACCCTGCTTGCTGTGGGGCGCAGCGGGGAATTGCTGCAAAAACAGGAAGGAATGATTTAGGGATGCCGGAAAAAACATATAACATCAACCTGAAATTCGACTGCTGGTCCAGCCAGTGCTGGTTCCTGGGCGAGGACAGCCCGGAGGCGGAGAAGCGCTTTTTGGAAGCCCGGAAGCAGCTGCCCTCTCTTGCGGAAAACTGCCGCAACCCGCTGCAGTTTTCCCAGCGGGCGGCCGAGCTGTTTAAGAGCTATGGCTTTGACCGGGTGCACAAATGATGTTTGGGCAGGGGATGGGACGGCTCTCATTCCCTGTTTTGGTATTTACATGGCTGGTTGACTTGCCGATAAACGGACAAGCGCACCGCCTATCCCTTTTCCTGATGACTTTGGAGGATTTATATGACCCCGGAAATGATTTTGCTCATCGTCCTGCTGATTCTGTACGCCGTATCGGCCGCCCTCCTTTGGGGCTTCCTTTCCCGCAGCCGGCGCAGGGAACAGGCGCTGGAGGACAGGCTCCGATCGCTTTTGGATGAGCGGGGCGCGGAGCAGGCGGATACGCTTTCGGCCCTTCGCCGCGAGCTGGCGGCGGATACCGCCGCGCAGGTAAAAAACCTCGGCGACCTGCTTGCGCTGAACCAACAAACCGCTGCGGCCGCCCAGGCCTCCAGCCTTCAGTCGGCCGAGCGCCAGACCGCCGCCTCCCTTTCCGCCCTGTCGGAGACTGTGCAGAGGACGATGGCCGTCCAGGGTGAGCGCATCGGCGCGCTGGAGGAAAGCGTGCGGAAAAGCCTGTCGGAAATGCGCGGGCAGCTAAACGAGAGTATGCGGCTGATGCAGCAAAGCAACGACAAAAGGCTCTCCGAGATCCGCCAGTCGGTCGACGAGCGGCTGCAATCCACCCTGGAAAAGAAGATGAACGAATCCTTCCGGCAGGTCAGCAGCCAGCTGGAGCAGGTGTACCGCGGCCTTGGGGAGATGCAGACCCTTGCGGGCAGCGTCGGCGACCTGAAAAAGGTGCTCAGCAACGTGAAGACCCGGGGAATCCTCGGCGAGATCCAGCTGGGCGCGATCCTCGGCGAGATCCTCGCCCCGGAGCAGTACCTGACCGATGTGGCGACCGTGCCCGGTTCCGGGAACCGGGTCGAGTTTGCCATCCGGATGCCGGGGGAGGACGGGCGGCAGGTGCTGCTGCCGATCGACTCCAAGTTCCCCGGCGACTGCTACGCGCAGCTGCAGGATGCCTATGACAGCGGCGATCCCGAGCGGGTAAAGGCTGCGGGGGCGGTGCTGGAAAGCCGGATCAAGTCCTTTGCAAAGGATATCCATGATAAATATATTGCCCCGCCGGATACAACCGCTTTCGGCGTTATGTTCCTCCCCAGCGAAGGACTGTACGCAGAGGTGGTCAACCGGGGGCTGGTTGAAACCCTCCAGCGGGAGTACCAGGTCAACGTGGCCGGCCCCAGTACGATGGCAGCGCTTTTAAACGCCCTTCAGATGGGCTTTAAGACGATTGCGATCCAGAAGCGCTCCCAGGAGGTCTGGCAGCTGCTCGGGGCCGTCCGGACGGAGTTTGACCGGTTTACCGAGGTGCTTGCCTCTACCCAAAAGCGCTTGCAGCTTGCCGGGGACGATCTGGATAAGCTGATCGGTGTCCGCACCCGCGCCATCAACCGCCGTCTGCGGGAGGTTGAACGGATGGATCCCGATACCGCCCGGGAATTGCTGGACGAATAAAAGCCAAAATGGACAGGACTGCCCTTTTGGCCTGTATGAACATAACCTTGTAAGCGTACGGAAGGAGCGGAGGAACGGATGGACTGGACCGAGAGCCTGCGCCGGGCCATTGACTATATGGAAGCGCATCTTTTAGAGGATATTTCGGCTGCCGATGTGGCAGAAGCTGTATATGTCTCGCCCTTTTATTTCCAGAAAGGGTTTAAAATGATGACTGGTCTGACTGTCGGCGAATATATCCGCGGGCGGCGGCTGTATATGGCGGCGTTGGATCTGCTGGCAGAGGATATTTCCGTACTCGAGGCGGCCTATCGGTATGGCTATGACACCCCGGAGAGCTTTGCGAAGGCCTTTACCCGTTTCCACGGCATATCTCCCAGCCAGATCCGCAGGGATACCCGGAAAATCCGTACCTTTCTTCCCCTCAAGATCCATGTACAGATACAGGGAGGGAATGAGATGGACTATCAGATTGAGGAGATGCCCTCCTTTTCGGTGATCGGACTGAAAAGGGAATTTTCCTATGACGACTGTCTGCAAAGGATTCCAAAATTTTGGGACGAGTTTATGGAAAGCTGCGGCCATCAGCCGCCCGATGTCGGTGAGACCATTGAACGGTGTGGGATCGGCGAATACGGGCTTTGTGTGGAGGATATGCCGGGGACCGGAAGATTTCATTATATGATTGCCGGCTGGTATGACGGTGGGGAAGTTCCGGAGGGAATGGAGGTTGCGGAAATTCCGGCAGCCACCTGGGCAAAGTTTTGCTGTGTCGGTCCGATTCCTGGCTCGATTCAGTCGGTGAATACGCGGATTTTCCGGGAGTGGCTGCCGGGCAATCCGGAGTATGCGTTTGCCCTCGGGATGAATATCGAGTGGTATTCGACGGGGGATACCGGTTCTCCCGATTATGAAAGCGGTATCTGGATTCCGGTTCGGAAGAAAACAAACGGATAGGTTTTGTCCGCAGACGAAGGAAGGTTCTTTCGCCTGCGGATCTGTTTTTGTTGGTAGGTTTGGTGAAAATTATATGATTTTATTATGAAAGAACACACTGGACAGCCGTCCGGCCATGTGATATAATGAGAATTAATGGCAGAATATGATGTCAATTTTGGGTAAAAAGACGTCGGGGAAAGGCCGCAGCAGACAAGGTATGATGCCGCATTGGGTGAAAAATGCCTGATCCAAAACGGATTTTGGCAGAAAGACGCGGAAGGCTGTTTGGATATGGACGTTCCGATACGGGAAGGAGGCTGAGAAAACGTATGTATACCAGAGACACCGAGAATGAATGTCTGAGTCGGTTTGTCCGCAATTCGGAGGAGATCGAACAGATCGGGAGACTGAAAAAGGTAGATACGGATGTCAGCCTGGATTATATTCTTATCCGGTCTGCCCGCACCCATGAGTTGTATATTGACAATGCCGCGATTTGCAGCCAGTGGATCCGGCCGATTCTGGAGGAGATTGAACAATGCCCGCCCCATATCATCCAGTCCCTGGCGGAGTTTGCACAGGCTCTGTGCGAGAAAGAGCATTGCTTGGACCGGGAGGCAGGGTTTCATGTCCATCAGGCGCTGCTGCGCTATGCGCGCCAAAAAGGGGACCGGGATTTTCTAATTCGTGAGCTATACCATTGCGGGATCGGCTATTCCGAATATATGACAGATAAGCTGGCAGGTGTCTTTGGGGAAGAATGTAAAAAATCGTACCACAACGCGTACTTCTTCGAAGGGGCAAAATATCTGGAGCTTTGGCGGGAAATCTCGGACAGCAAAACGATGGATCTGATCATCCGCTGTTTCCTAAACCGTTCCGGCGGCTATACCGAAAGGGACAGCCTGGAATTGCAGCATACGCTGTGTCAAGAGGCGCTGACGGTTGTAAACCGCGCGGACCTGCGGGCGGCTTTTCCGGACCTCCCCTGGGACGGATATGCGCTCGTCGTTCATATGAACGTGACGGCCATCCTAAATTTTGCTCGGGACGGGAAATGCAGCCAAGGGATTATCCGGGATATTGTCCGGTCGGCCCGGCTGGTCATGCAGGGAATCCACCGGAACCAGCTGTCCGCGTCGCGGTGGCAGTTTGTCTATTATGCTGCCCGGTATCATAACGGCGGGATTTCTTTGCCCATCTTCCTGGAAAAGATCCATGAGCTGTATGTAAGCCGGAATCAGAGCGATTTTTCGAAATCCGGCATCTGGGCAAACATCAAGCTGCCGTTTATCTATTTGGATTATCTGGTGAAGTGCCGCAAGCTCCTTTCAGCGGAGGAACAGGAAAAAAATGGACGCCTTTATGGAGCGGATAGAGCCTGCGATTATTGAAAACTTTTTTGATTATTGCAGCCGTTTTCAGTCCGAGAGCCTGGAGGCGACGCTGATCCGTAAGATCTGCTATGTCATCGACCCGCTTTCCTCCCTGTCCAATGTGACGGCGGAGGATCTTTTGGTCAATCTGGTTATGCAGCGGCATACCCCGACGTATATCCATTCCAAAATGGTGTCCTATTTGGCGGCCCTGCTGGCGGAAAAGCTGTTGGATAAAGACCCGATGCGGTTTTCCGGGCTGCTGGGGACCGATAGCCCGGAAGCGATCCTGGCGCAGAGGAAAAAAGTCCTTTTGACGGTCAAGCAGGCCGGATTTTTCCATGATATCGGCAAGCTGATGTGCCTGGAAATCGTCGGCATTTATAATCGCCGCCTTTTTCCCGAAGAATTTGACATTATCAAAGTACACCCTTATAATGGATATAGGATTTTACGGAAATCCCCATCCACGGCGCAGTATGCGCAGACCGCCTTGCTTCACCACAGATCCTTTGACGGGAAGTCCGGGTATCCGGCGATTCCGGAGGATTTTGTCCGGGATCCGGATCTGGATGTCCTGACCGATCTGGTGAAGGTGGCGGACCTGCTGGATGCGGCTACCGATACGATTGGGCGCAGCTATTCTCCCGGTGTCGAGCTGGAGCAGCTGATTACAGAGTATAAAAACGGGTATGATACCCGGTATGCGGGATATGTTGTGGATCTTTTGGATGATCCGGAGCTGCTGGGACAGATTGCGAGCATGATTGACAGCGGCCGCCGGGAACTATACACGCAAAGTTATCTGTATTACTGCCGGAATATGGATGGGACCTCTGTAGGATTGAGCCGGGATAAGGCAAAAATGGAAAGGTATGATGAAAACGATGAGAGCATTTTTGATAGATTTTGAGAACGTCAAGTCTGCCGGGTTGGTGGGGATTGAGACGCTGGGGATAGACGACCAGGTCGTCATCCTGTACAGTGTCAATTCCAATACCATCAGCTTTGAGATGCACCAGAAGATTATGAACTGCGAAGCAAACGTGGAGTATTATCAGATCCGCCGCGGCGGGAAAAATTCGCTGGACTTCCAGCTGTCGAGCCTGCTGGGGTATCTTCTTGCCAGCGGGTTGTATACCCATCTGTACATTGTCAGCAATGATTCCGGGTTCGATGCGCTGTATGATTTCTGGACCAGCCAGTATATCCCGACCGATTGTGTCGTCTACCGCCGGCCGAATATCGCCATGTCCGTGGCCCACAGCGCTTTCAACACCCGCTCGCTGCAGCAAAATGTGCCGTCGGAGGAGGCCGTTGAGGTCGATGTCACGACCGATGACAGCGGTGCTTATGCTCAGTTTGAGATGGGCCAGGAAGAGGCGGAGGAGACGGAGCCTGTCGAGATCGAGGCCGAGGAGGTTCCGGTTGAGGAGACGGACAGCCAGTCACCGGAGACAGACGAGCCGATAGATGAGGAAGAAACTGCGGCGATTTTGGCGGCATTGCAGGCTGCCCAGCTGGAAGACGAGAAGGCCGAGACGGAAAAAAAGGCTGAAGCAGAATCGGAGATCGATGAAAAGGCACCGGCCTATCGCGGGATGAGCGCGGCCGCCCGGATGAGACAAGCGGAACTGGAAGCGGAAGAAGAGGAAACATTTTCCTCTGCGCTGCTTCCCGTGCAGGAGGAGTCTCCCGTGGCCCCGGAAAGCGCGGATGAGGAAAGCCGTCCCCGCCGCCGGCGTGGGCGTCCGAGACGCAGTAAGCCGGAAAAGGATCCCGTTTCCCAGAAAGAGGAAACCCGCCGCAAGGCCGATCCGGCACAGGTTGCCGCGATCAGCGCGAAGCTGGAGGCCGAGCTGGCCGATGTTTGCAATAAGGAACAGCGCGGCGCGGTTGCGGAGGAGATCCTTCTTGCGGAAGGAAAACAGGAGTTTTACCGCGGCATTATCCGCCGCTTTGGGCAGAAAAAGGGCCTGGTTGTGTACAAAGCGGTAAAATCGGATTTTGTGACCTTAAAAAAGAAATAAGGGGCAAAACGGCCGTCCGGAAATGAGATAAAAGGAAAAAACATCGCGGAGCTTTGCAACAGGCGGCTCCGCGATGTTTTCTTTTGCTTTTATTTTCCCGCTTTGAGATATTCGAGCACTTCCCCGGGGTTTGTATCCGGTTTGACCTTCGGCCAGACCTTTTCAATGACGCCGTTTTCGTCGATCAGGACAGTGCTGCGGACGGTTCCCATGCTGACCTTGCCGTAGAGCTTTTTCTCTTTCCATACGTCGTAAGCCGGCATAACGGTAATTTCGCTGTCCGACAGCAGCGTGAAGGGCAGTTCATATTTCTCCGCAAACTTTTTGTGGGAGGCCGCCGTGTCCTTGCTCATCCCCAGAACTTTAATGCCCGCGGCCGTAAAATCGGCATAGGCTTCCTTGTACGCAATCGCTTCTTTTGTGCAGCCGGGGGTATTGTCCCGCGGATAAAAATACAGGACGACCTTCTGCCCCCGGAAATCCGACAGGGAAACAGAGTTCCCGTCCTGGTCGGTCAGGGTAAAATCCGGTGCTTTGGTTCCGATTTCCAACATGATGGATTCCTCCTTTAAATCAAATCGAAAGGGCAGAGCTGTCTTTTATGGCCCCGCCCAGTTGTTATACAGCTTTATTTCTGCATATTCCGTTCAAACCGCTCAAAATATCCGATCAGCTCGCCCTTTTCATTGCGGACGGGGTTTAGATACTTGCGCTCGTTTTGGACGCTGACACCGAGGTATATTTCGTTGCCATGGTTTTTCAGCTTCTCGACCGCGGCGATAATCATTTCCTTCGACTTTTCTGAATGGCAGTCAAAAAGCGACTTGCCGATCAGGTTGTCGTACCCCCGCACCTCGTAATAATGATAGCGGGCTTCTCTGTTCAGATAGCGGATGACATGATCGGTATCGGCAAAGACGATGCGGTAAGGGATGCTGTCCAGGATGTATGCAAACATTTCCTCCTGCGTCATGGCGGGTTCCCTCCTTAATACTGACGGCCCCAGTAAACCAGCTTTTTGGCCGGTTTGCCGCAGCAGACGCAGGTTTCGGCGATCGGTTCTTCACCAAAGGGGATGCAGCGGGACTTAATGCCGGTTTCGTCCTTGATCTTGTCCTCACAGGCCTCGTCGCCGCACCACATCGCCCGGATAAAGCCGGATTTCTCGTCCGCAATGGCCTTAAACTCATCCCAGTCGTGCGCGTCCCAGGTGCGGTTTTTCCGGTTTTCCAGCGCCTTCTGGTACAAACCGTCGCGCACCGCCTGCAATGCTGCGGGGACTGCGGTTTCCAGCTCATCCAGCGAAACGACAATCTTTTCGCGGGTATCGCGGCGGACCAGAACACACTGGTTCTGCTCGATGTCTTTCGGGCCGATTTCCAGCCGGACCGGGACGCCCTTCATCTCGTACTGAGAGAACTTCCAGCCGGGAGAGTTGTCCGAATCGTCCAGCTTGACGCGGGCAACCGCCTTGAGCCGCCCAAGCAGCTCGTTTGCCTTATCCAGTACCCCCGGCTTATGCTGGGCAATCGGGATGATGACGACCTGGATCGGCGCGATGGCAGGGGGCAGGACAAGGCCGTTGTCGTCGCCGTGGGTCATGATAATGCCGCCGATCAAACGGGTGGATACGCCCCAGGAAGTCTGATGAGGGAAGGCAAGCTTGTTGTCCCGGCCGGTGAACTGGATATTAAACGCACGGGCAAAGCCGTCGCCGAAATAATGGCTGGTGCCGGACTGGAGGGCGACGCCGTTGTGCATCATCGCTTCAATCGTATAGGTTTCCTCAGCACCGGCAAACTTTTCCTTCGGGGTTTTTTCGCCCTTCAGTACCGGGATCGCCAGGGAGTCTTCACAGAAGTCTGCGTAGATATTCAGCATCTGTAAAGTTTCCTGCCGCGCCTCTTCGGCGGTTTCATGCATCGTATGGCCTTCCTGCCAGAGAAATTCGGAGGTTCGCAGGAACGGGCGGGTCGTCTTCTCCCAGCGCATAACCGAGCACCATTGGTTATAGAGCATCGGCAGGTCGCGGTAGGAGTGGATGACGTGGAAGAAATGCTCACAGAACAGTGTCTCCGAGGTCGGGCGGACGCACAGCCGCTCGGTCAGCTCATCCTGGCCGCCGACCGTAACCCACGCACATTCGGGCGCAAAGCCGACGACATGGTCCTTTTCCTTCTGGAGCAGGCTTTCCGGGATCAGCATCGGCATATATACATTTTCATGCCCGGTTTCTTTAAAACGGGCGTCGAGGATTTTCTGGATATTTTCCCAGATCGCGTAGCCGTATGGACGGAATACAATACAGCCGCGTACGCTGGAATATTCGCATAGCTCGGCTTTAACGACAACATCGGTATACCATTTGGCAAAGTCGACATCCATCGAGGTGATGGCTTCCACCATCTTTTTCTGCTGTGCCATAGGAGAATCTTCCTTTCACTTTTTCACATTTTTATGAGAGCGCGCTTTCCGCACACCGCCGGAAAGAACGTCTTATAATCAAACCCATTATATCAGCTTTAGGGATGGTTTGCAAGCCGGGAAGGCGATTTTTCTCGGGCAGGAGGTTAAGCAGGGCAGGTTTTGGCCTGGAAACGGAAAAAGGCCACGCCGCAGCCGGCATGGCCTTTTATCGAGCGGGAGATTAGTGGCAGCCTGCGCAGGAGGAGCAGGAACCGGTGCAGCCGCTGTCCACGTCGCAGGTGTCAACGTCTTCGCCGTTGATGGCGGCCTGCATGATCGTGTTGATCTTCTGCATAACGGTTTCGACGTCCTGTTTGGCAATGTTGTACCCCATCATATGCTCATTGCCCATTACGTCGGTATAAACCTTCTGAATCTCTGCGTTCAACTCGGCGATTTTGGCCTCATCCTTTTCAGCCTTCGCGTTTTCCTGGGTCAGGTTCATCCGAACGAGGTTGAAATCACCGATCAGTTCCTGTAAGGAAGCGTCGGCATCACAGGCTTTTTCGGCTTCTTTCATGATTTTGTACTCCGGGCTGTTCTGGATCGCCTTGCCCAGTTCTCTTGCGGCGGTAATCGGATCGATCATTTTTCGATTTCCTTTCTTTGTTGGAATTTCTATGTTTATATGTAACCGGAATGATCGGAAATATACATTCCGGATAACACCGGGATCACGGAGCTTAGGCCTTAACGCCTGCCAAGGCCCAGTTGGCCGCTTCGGTGATGGTTACGTCGACAAACTGGCCGATTAGGGATTGATTTCCTATAAAATCGACGACCATACCCTGCTCACTGCGTCCCATCAGGACCATATTGCCCTGGTCCGGCCGGACCTCTCCCAGCACGCCGTTTTTCAGCTTGCCCTCTCCTTCACAGAGGACGCGGATGGTCTTGCCGACCTGCGCCTGATAATAGCCCATGCCCCTAGCCCTTTGCGCCTCCAACAGCTCGTTAAACCAGCGGGACTTTTCCTTTGCAGGGACGGGATCGTCCATGGACGCGGCCTTGGTTCCGACACGGGGGGAGTAGATAAAGGTAAAGAGGGAATGATACCCGACTTCTTCAATTAAGCGGACAGTTTCCCGGAATTCGTCGTAGGTTTCACCGGGAAACCCGACGATAATGTCGCTGGTAAAGCTGACACCGGGGATGGTTTCCCTGGCATATGCGATTGTTTCCAGGTATTGCTCACGGGTATAATGCCGGTTCATGGCCTGCAGGACCCGGTTGCTGCCCGATTGGACAGGGAGATGGATATGGCTGCAAACCTTTGGCGTCCGGGCGATGACATCGATCAGCTCTTTGGTGCAGTCCTTCGGGTGGGAGGTCATAAACCGCACCCAGAAGTCGCCCGGCAGATTCCCGACGGCTTCCAAAAGCTCGGGAAAGGTCAGGTCATCTTCCAAATCCTTGCCGTAGGAGTTGACGTTCTGGCCGAGAAGGGTAATCTCTTTATATCCCGCGGCGATCAGCTGCTTTGCCTCGGCGATGATATCGGCCGAATGTCTTGAGCGTTCGCGCCCGCGCACCAGCGGCACGACGCAGTAGGTGCAGAAGTTGTTGCAGCCGTACATAATCGGGATCCCGGCCCGGACACGGTCTTCCCGGACGGCCGGCAGACCCTCCGCAATCACGCCGTCGGAATCCTCCGTATCAAAGACCCGCCTGCGTTTGCCCGGCCGCGCGTTTTGCAGGACGGAAAAAAGCAGTTCGGGCAGCTTGTGGAGCACATGGGTGCCGAACACAAGGTCCACGGCGGGAAAACTGCCCCGGATTTTTTCGGCGACGTGCTCCTGCTGCGCCATGCAGCCGCAGATCCCGATCAGCATATCCTTTTGAGAAGCCTTTTGGTGGGTGGCCTGCCCGAGGATGCCGAACACCTTCTGCTCCGCATTCTCCCGGACGGCGCAGGTATTGTATATGACAATGTCCGCCTCTTCCAGATCGCCTGTAAAACCACAGCCCATCTCGGCGAGCAGCCCCATGATTTTTTCGCCGTCGTTTACGTTTTGCTGGCAGCCAAACGAACGGACAAGCGCTTTGGGGGTACGTCCGTACCGCTGTAATAACAGCTCGCGGCACTGCTCAGTAAACAGCTTTTGGGCATCCATTTCAATTTTACTGATATATTTTGTATTTGTCATTTTTTCACCATAAAACGGGTTTTTCGTGTAGTACCCTATCATTATATCCTACCTGAGCGGTAGTGTCAACTGGTATCATGCAGGAGACTGACGGAAGAAAACGGATTTCGATCAGACTGCCGGATATCAGCCTTTATTTTCATACTTTTCGACGCTTGACAGTGTGTCTCCCTTCGCGGTATCATGAATATACATCGATCATGTATAACGTTATAAGAAAATTGGAGGTATTTTTATGACGATTCAGGACGTTATCAACAAAATTATTGCCTATCACCCGGCCCTTGGGGAGCGGGAGGCAGGAACCTGCGATACCATCAAAATCGGCGATCCCAGCGCCGAATGTACCGGTGTCGCAACGGCGATCTATCCTTCCCCGGATGTTATCCGGAAAGCGAAAGATGCCGGGTGCAACCTGATTGTCGTCCATGAGCCGTCCTTTTACGATCACATGGATCCGTTGGACTGGCTGGAGGGCAACAGTGTTTTTGAAGCCAAGAAAAAGCTTCTGTTGGAAAACGGGATGGTCGTCTTCCGCGACCACGACCGCATCCATTCCCATGTCCCGGACGGGATTTTCTATGGCGTGGTCAGCGAACTGGGTTGGCTGCCCTATCTGAAAACCGACCTCAACCAGCCCCGGGATTTTGGACAGCCCTTTATTGCTGAGGTGGAGCTGCCGGATGTACCGGTAGAGGAAGTTGCGGCTTTGATTAAAGAAAAGCTGCAGCTGAAGTCCCTGCGGATTATCGGCAATAAGAATACCATTGTCCGTAAAGTCGCCTTTGGCGCCCATCTTTTCCCCGGCTCCCAGAAGGTGATTACGGAACTGGAAAAAAACGGGATTGATTTGTTCATCCCGCTGGAAATGATTGACTGGGAGATCCCCGGCTACTTTAAAGACGCCGGACAGCTGGGCTTTAATAAGGCCTGCCTGCAGACCGGCCATTACAATGGGGAAGAGCTGGGCATGAAGTACGCGGTTCATTGGCTCAAGGAGCTGGTGGAGGATCAGATTCCTGTCGTGTACTGCTGCAATGAGGATATGTACGATTATATGTAAAGGCTGCCAGTAGATTCATCGGAGCGCGCTGGCTGGTTAGTTGAAAAAATTTGGGTTTATGAGGGCCGGTGCGGCCGCGTAGTTCTTGTAGGATGCGCGACTGTACCGGCTCTTTTCATGTCGGTGCAAAGGGAATATTTACCGGATCAAGATTTCCTTCCAAATCCCCGTACATACCCGGCGCGCTCGATCATTTCTAGAATTTAGAAAACGACGGAGGGCGCAGCCCGGAGGACCATCGCGAACAGGAAAGTTTTCGGCCAGCTTTTTGAAAAAGGCTGGCGGGAAAAGAGAATATCAGTCATTATTCCGGTGAAAAGGCCCAAAAGAATCCCTGTTTTGGTGGTTCCTACAAAGTTCATTTTGGAGAAAACAACTTGCGAAAAACCTCTTGCATTTTTATGCGGAACAGCTATAATGCAGGAAGAAACAGAAAATCAAAAGCCAAAGGCAAGAAAAACAAAAGCCTAAGGCGGCTTTCCATTTATGGAAGGATATGGTGATGACATGAAGATTTGCAACCGTTTTCATCCGCGTTTGAAGGGATTACGGGCGATGGCGTCCCTCCCGAGGCAGCAGCTGCTCCTGGTCTTCGGCATCGAAGGGATTCTCTACCAGTTTTCTCAATCGGTCAACAACTTCGGAAACAACCTCTATGCGACCAATTTAGGGGCCACGGATACCCAGATCGGCCTGGTGCAGACCGTCCCGAACGTCTTGGCCCTGATCCTGATGCTGCCCTGCGGCATCCTCAGCGACCGTCTCAGCCGCAGCCGGACAGTACCGGTGGCGTGTCTGACCATTATGGGCATCATGTATTTTCTCTATGGCTCCGTACCGCTGTTCGGGAAACTGAGGATGTCCCTTTACTTTGTCTTTTTGGGCATGACGGTGGCTTCGGCTGTCCTGTATAACGCCCAGTGGCAGAACTTTTTCGGCGATGTAACCCCTCATAACGATCGAAACGGCGTTCTTGCTTTCCGCAGCCGGATCATGTTCTTCATCGGGGTACTGACGCCGCTTTTGTGCGGCTTTTTTATGGCGTCTCAGCAGACGGCCGATGAAAAAATCCTGGTGCTGCGTATCTTTTACTATATCTGCGGGGGATTTGTCCTGCTGCAGGCCCTGGCGATCCGGCGGATTGACTGCCCCCTACGAATGGAGGCGCCGGAGCGGTTTTCGCCCGCGATGGTGGTGGGTACCTGCCGCGAAGCCTTTGGCAATAAATATTTCCGGCGGTTCTTTGTGACGGGCATTTTATTTTACGCGGCCTGGCAGATGGATTGGAGTATGTGGTATATCGAAGAAACCCAGTACGCGGGCATGACCGAAAGCCATCTGAGCATCATAAACGCGGTTACCGCCATCTCCCAGATGGTTTCGATCGGCTTTTTCTCCAAGCTGATCCAGAAAAAATCCGTTTACTTTACGATGATTCTTGTCCAGCTTGGCTATCTGCTCGGCGTACCCTTCGCCCTCTTTGCGATGTCTCCGGTCTTCCCGGCAGATGTAAAGCCTTGGGCGTTTATCGTCTGCGCAATTATCCCCAGCGCGTTGGAATGCAGCTTCAACCTCTGCCTTGTTCAGATGATGCTGTCCTCCGCCCCCAAACGCAACCGCAGCCTGATCATCAGCCTGTATACAATGGTGACGACCCTTTCCAACGCGGTTGTCCCGCTGCTCGGCGTTAAGCTTTATACGGCGCTGGGAGCCGATTGGGGCGCGGTTTTGGGGTTTGACGGGATCCTGTTTACCTTGCGGCTGATCTCGCTGGCAGAGATCATCTGGCTGTTTTTGGTCACGCGCAGGGATGGCCGGCTGTTCGCGGCTGAGCCGGAAGAGGGATGAGCTTGTACATGATCCGTAGGCCCGTATTTTGTAAGGATGACAGAAAATGACAGAAAATAGCCTGTAAAGGTTTGCGTTTGGCAGATCTTTACAGGCTATTTGTGTTTCTACGAAAGGGCTTCTTATTCCGCAAACATCGGGGTCGACAGATAACGCTCGCCGGTATCCGGGAGCAGGGCTACAATCACTTTCCCTTTGTTTTCAGGGCGCTTTGCCAGTTTGGCTGCGGCGAAAACCGCCGCCCCGGAGGAGATGCCGACGAGAATCCCTTCTTTTCTGGCAAGGGTCCGTCCGGTCGTGAACGCTTCCTCGTTTTCGACGGTGATAATTTCGTCGTAAATCTGGGTGTTCAGGGTATCCGGGACAAAGCCCGCGCCGATTCCCTGGATTTTATGCGGGCCGGGCGTGCCCTTGGTGAGGACGGGGGAGCCGGCCGGTTCGACCGCGACGACCTTGACGTTTGGGTTCTTCGATTTCAAATATTCCCCGACGCCGGATAGGGTGCCGCCGGTGCCGACGCCTGCGACGAAGATATCGACCTTGCCGTCGGTGTCTTCCCAGATTTCAGGACCGGTGAAAGCGCGGTGGGCAGCAGGGTTCGCAGGATTGACAAACTGCCCGGGGATAAAGCTGTGGGGGGTTTCGGCCGCCAGCTGCTTTGCCTTGTCAATCGCGCCCTGCATCCCCTTTGCGCCGTCCGTCAGGACGAGCTGGGCGCCGTAGGCCTTGAGCAGGTTGCGGCGCTCGATGCTCATCGTTTCCGGCATGGTCAGGATAATCGTATACCCGCGGGAAGCGGCTACGGCGGCCAGGCCGATCCCGGTGTTGCCGCTGGTCGGTTCGATAATGACCGAATCAGGCTGCAGAAGGCCTTTCGATTCCGCGTCTTCGATCATCGCCTTCGCGATTCGATCCTTAACACTGCCTGCGGGGTTGAACAGTTCCAGCTTTGCCAGGATCGTGGCGGAGAGGTTGTTTTCCTTTTCGTAGTTTTTGAGTTCCATCAGGGGGGTGCCGCCGACCAGGTCGGTGATGCTTTGATATGTTTTCATAGTCATGATGCTCCTTTGTCGATGAATAGATTGTCGGAATAAATTGGAAACAGCGTCAACATCGTTTGAAATGATCTCTTTGTTTCATGTTGGATCCCTCTTTTTTAATATCCAGTAAACCTACTCGTTTTATAGGTATTATAGCACCATATTTTCCCATTGTCAATACCTTTGGCAAAGATTACAGCGGATTTGATTTTCGGTAAAACCCAAAACAGCCCTGCCGCTGAAACGACAAGGCTGTTTTGGGTTGGAAGTCTCTTCTAATGAGGGGTCAATTAAAACGAATTTCCCGCGTCCAGGGTATCCAGGCCAAAGAAATCGAGCGCCTTTTGAATCGTCAGATCCCAGAATCGCCATTCATGGCGGTACCCGTCGATCTCTTCAAAGACTGCGTCCAGGCCGATTTCCGCCGCGTGGGCTTTGAAATGTTGGTAAACGGGGTAGAGATGATCCTGCTTGCCGCAGGCAAAATACAGCTTTGGCAGGGAAACGCCCGCCGCCGCCTGTTCATCCAATACCCGCCAGGTATTCTCATAGGAGGCCTGATAAGCCTCGTAGCCGCCCCGGTTCGCGATACAGCCCTCGGTTCGCGCCCACAGCCGGGCGTCATTTTCCCGGATCCAGTCTGTTTCCCGCGGGCAGGCGGAGAGGATCGCCGCCCCCGCAAACTTTTCCGGATGGTTAAACGCGTACACACAGGTCCCTCTGCCGCCCATGGAAAGGCCGGCGATAAAGTTATCCTCCCGTTTATCGGAGGCGGGGAACCAGTTGTAGACTAAGGGCATCAGCTCCTCAAACAGGAAATCATACATATTATATCCCAGGCTGAAGGTTTCCCAATTGGCATAGTTGGTATTCAAAGCGCTGGGCATTACAACGATTAGGTCCCTTTCACAGGCGTAAAGCTCGATATTGCTTTTGCGCAGCCAGTCGCTGTGGTCGCCGTAGGTCCCGTGCAGCAGCCACAAGACCTTGTAGCGTTCGCCGCTGCCGTAAAACTGGGCGGGTGTTTTCCCGCGTGGCTTGTCCGGCAGGATTACGGAAATGGTGGTATTGCCCTGCAGGTACTGGCTTTCAAATGTAAATTGTAGTAAAGACATCGCACATTCTCCTTTCGTACAGGGATTTTCCCTTGACATCCTCAGGATAACATAAAGCGGGGGAAAAGAAAAGCGTCGTTTTCTGCCGGTTCATCCGGATGCAAAAAACGAATAATGATTTTTTTCACCGGTTTAGGTCAAAAACTGATACTATCCCGCAAGGCAAATCGATCTAAACCTTTCGTCATTATTTGTTTACAATTTTCATGAATCTGGTATAATGAAAAATGACTTAGACTGAAAAACTGATCCTAAAATGGACTTTTCGCTTTATGAGGAAAGAGGGACATATTATATGAAGAAACAGATTCATATAAACGGTACTTTTAAAAAATGGCTGGTTTCTTATCTCACGATTTTGATTCTGCCTCTGATCATGATGATTGTCATATCGTTTCATGCCTTTTCAACGGTAAAAAAGGAAGTTACACAGGTTTATAACGGCGCTCTGATGCAGCTGCAGGCGACGGTGGACGCGGAGTTTAGTTCGGCCCATAGTATGCTGTACATGATTTCGGCGGACAGCAAAATCCAGTCGCTGGCCTATACGGACGATGAATTTTCCACCCATCAGTACCAATCCATGAAGCAGATCCAGCAGGATTTTCAGAAATATATCATTGGTAGTCCGCTGATTGAAAGCATTTACCTTTATTTCCCCTCCTCCTCGTATATGCTGGGGAGCCAGGGCCAGTACAATTTAGCACGGATGAAGGAGCATTTCAGCTGCAATTATAATCTAAACTACAATCAGTATGCCGGAGTGATTGATTCGTATCATTATCAAGAATTGGTCCCCTTTACGGACGCATCCGGGGATACCTCGGCGATCTTTCTGATGCACAGCGTGCTGCCGGCCGGCCAGGAAAACAGCGGACGGGCGCTTATCATCATGAAGCTCAACACAGAAATCCTAGAAAGCCAGATGGCCTTGCTCAACGGTTCCTTTGATAGCCAGATGGAGCTGGTACTGGACGCGAACGCCACCTATGCCGAGTGTCCGCTGCCGATTGAGGAGGCGGATTTTTACCATATTATGGAGAGCAAAGAAAAGGTCCAGCTAAACCTCAAAAACGCGTTGGTCCTTTCGGCTCCGTCCAGCGTTCAAAAGGTCCATTATATGATGATGGTGAACCTGGATACGCTGAACCAGGAGACAAACCGCAGCCGGATCCTTTTCATCAGCTGTATTTTGATCAGCCTGGTTCTGGGGATCGGGATGGCCTATGTCTTCTCGCGCAAGCAGTATCAGCCGCTGGAACAGCTGACCCGCCTGATCCGGGACAAGCAGAGGAGCCTTGACAGCCAGGGCAGCTCGGATGAATATCAGTTTTTGGCCGCCAGCTTTGACCGGATCTTAAACGAGATGCAGAAGACCCAAGGGGAACTGACGCGGCGGGAGGCTGCGGTGCGGAAGATCGTCTTGAACCGCCTGCTGATCGGACGGTTTAGTTCGCTGGAGCAGGCAGCCGAGCCGATGCAGAATGTCGGGATCAGCTTTCTGGGGCAGGAGTTTATCATCGTTTCTTTCTTGACCCGGGACGACTCCCAACTCTTTTTCGAGGACGGCAGCGATCTGCCGGAGAACGGTGAGATCAGCTACATTATTGTCCAAAATATTGCGGAGGAACTGGTCAACGAACGCCATAGGGGATACTGCACCGAATTGGATGACCAGATTGTGATGGTCGTCAGCAAAAACCCGAACGAAGAAACGGGCGTATTTGAGCGGCAGGTGACCGAAATCTGCGGGCAGGTGATCCGTTTGACGGCGGAGCATTTTAACCTGCTGTTAAGCTGTGCGGTCAGCGCCGTCCATTACGATTCGATTGGGATTTCCGCCGGGTATAAGGAGGTTTCGGAAATCCGCGAGTACCTTTTGATTTCGGACGCGGATACGGATGTGGTCACCTGGACTGAATTCTTAAGCGCCGCTCCCCGCCCGGTGGACGAAGAGATACAGCTGGCAGAGCGCTGCCAGTACTTTGCGTCGCTGGTGCGGGAAGGCGCCTATACGCAGGCTTTGCGGAATTTCGACGAACTAATTGACGAGTATCTTCCGGCCGACCTGAACAATTTGGCCTTGGCGAAATGCCGGGTCTTTAGTTTGATCAATCAGCTGATATTGATCTTTGAAGACCTGGAGGAAGAATTCAGCGGGGAATTTTATGATGAATTGGATCCGGCGGGTCATCTGCTGCAGGTAAAGAGCGTCGGCGCCCTTAAATTAGAGGTCGGGCGCATCTTAAATGAAATTACCCGGCACTATGTTGAACGGAACCCGGTTCCGCCCGCCAGCAAAGTCGAGCAGATCAAGGAATACGTCCGGGAGCACTTTGCCGACCCGAATCTCAGCGCGACGATGATTTCCGACGAATTTGACATGAACGGGGCCTACCTCTCCCGCTTCTTTAAAAAGCAGGCGGGCTGCGGCGTCCTCGATTACATCCACGAGATCCGGATCCAGGAGGCCAAAAAGCTGATGGCGGAAACGGACGAAAGCATCAAGGCAATCTCGGAAAAGGTTGGATATTATAACAGTCTGACCTTTATCCGGGCTTTTAAGCGCCAGGAGGGCTGTACGCCGGGGCAGTACCGGGACACCCTGCGGAGGTAAAGAATAGGGAAAGCATCCGTCTTTATCGGGCGGATGCTTTTTGTCAAAAAATGTTTATCCCAAGAATCTCTGCGGGAAAAATTCCATCATAAAGCGGAAAAATCCAACGACAAATATGGACAAAAAACGAATATTTACAAACGAAATTTTATCCGGTATGATATGGCTGTCAACAAAATTCAGGTACGTTTTTATCGGTTTGATGGATACGACCGGGGTTTGCCGGGTATTCCGCTGATATGGAACGATCAAACCGCACGCAATGATTTTTAAGGAGGATATAACTTATGAAAGCAAAACGCATTTTGGCGGCGCTTCTGGCAGCCGGTACAGCAGTATCGATTCTGGCTTCCTGCGGAAACGGGAACAGCAGTGCAAGCAGCAGCGATTCTTCCTCCGCGGAAGTGAGCACGCAGGCCAACACCAGCGGCGAAACCGCGGAAGTATCGACCGCTGAAGGGGAGACGGTTACCCAGCTGACCGAAATCCCGCTACCGATCGTCGACGAAAAGGTTACGCTGACCTATTGGTTCCCCTGGGACGCAACGGTATCCAATGTTGTCACCAACAACAATGAGGTCATGTCCGTCCAGAAGATGGAAGAGATCACCAACGTCCATATCGATTATATCCATCCGACAATCGGTTCGGAAAAGGAACTGTTCAGCGTTCTGCTGTCCTCCGGTGACCTGCCGGATATGATGTATTTGGGCAACGGCGTTGAGTATCCCGGCGGTATTGTAACCGGTATCGCGGACGGGATGTTCCTGAATATCAACGACCTGGTCGACCAGTACGCGCCCAACTTCAGTCAGTGGCGGCAGTATGACGAAGTGCATCAAAAGGAAACGATCTCGGATGATGGCCTGATCCTTGGCTTCCCGATGATGAACGACATTCCAGAAGGTGCAAACCTTGGTATGTGCGTCCGCCAGGATTATCTGGATCAGCTGGGCATGGAAGTGCCTCATACGCTGGATGAGGTCCACGATGTTCTGTCCGCTGCTAAGAATGAACTCGGCCTTACTTCTCCGTTGCTGCTGACCTCCAATGGTGTATTCTATGATTCTGCATTGCTTTCCGCTTACGGTGTAGGCCGCGAATGGTACCAGAACGACGGTACCGTCCTCTTTGGGCCGATGCAGGAGGGCTATAAAGAGTACCTGACGATGATGAACGAGTGGTACAATGAGGGCCTGATTGACCCGAACTTTGTTTCCAATTCCTTTACGGATGCGCCTACGAACGACCTGTTGGTTTCCGAGGATGTTATGATGACCGAGACTTACTGGGGCCGTGTTGTCGACGCGATGGTGCATAACGGCGTTACCCAGAACGAGGATTTCTGGCTGACACCGATCAGCGCGCCGGTCAAGAATGACGGCGATACGGTCGGAATCCGGATGTACAATTCCCCGATCATGTCCCAGACCGTTTTGACCAAGGACTGTTCCGATCCGGTTGTCGCGACGATGTGGCTGGATTATCAGTATACCTATGACGGAATGGTCCTCAATAACTATGGCGTCGAAGGCGAGACCTTCTACTATGATGAAAACGGCGACTTCCAGTTCACCGACCTGATCATGAATAACCCTGACGGCCTGACTACAACCGATGCCAACCGTCTGTATATCCGCAGAAACGGCTCCGGCTGGATTAAGTGGGAACGCCAGACGCTGACCAACCCCACCGTCGAGCACAAGGATGAGATCTGGGCTTACGATGTATGGAGTGCTGACGGCACCGAGTGGGTTGTCCCGAATGTTACGATGACTACGGAGGAGTCCACTGAATTCCAATCGCTGTATGCGGATATCAAGACCTATGTTGAAGAGAGCACCGTCGGTATGATCATGGGTACGATGCCGATCGATCAGTTTGACGCGTATGTTGAACAGCTCAAGTCGATGGGGATCGAACGTGTAGTTGAAATTGAACAGGCTGCGTTGGATCGTTATTACGCCCGTTAATTTTTGCGAAAAGGTTTAGCGGTGGGTTTCTGCCGCTGAACCCCTTTATCATTTCAAACCTTTTGAAAAGGAGGACTTTTTTTGAAAAGTGCATCTGCTGTTTCTCCCACCGGAAAGGAAAAGACATTTCTTGAAAAGGTCAAAATGGAGATCAAAAACTGTGGCGCCCTGTATATCATGGCATTACCGGTTGCGCTATATTACATCCTTTTCCGATATATCCCGATGTTTGGCGTGGTAATGGCTTTCCAGAAGTTTAATATTGCCAAAGGGATCTTCGGAAGCCCGTGGGTCGGCTTAGATAATTTTGTTACCTTTTTCAACAGCTATTACTTTGTCCGTCTGCTGCGGAATACCTTTTTGATCAGCATTACCGACCTGGTTTTCAATTTCCCGGCTCCGATTATCTTTGCGCTGCTGCTGAATGAAGTATCGACAAAATGGTTTAAGAAAACCGTGCAGACCATCAGCTATATGCCCTACTTTGTTTCGGTTGTTGTCCTCTGCGGCCTGGTGATCGACTTTTGCAAGGCTGGAGGCGTTATCAGCAATATCGCGGCGATCCTGCTGGGCGAATCGATCAACCTTTTGGGCAAGCCGGAATACTTCCGCGCGATCTTTGTCGGGTCTAATATCTGGCAGGGTCTGGGCTACGGCTCCATCGTCTATATCGCAGCGCTGACCAGCGTCGACCAGGAGCTTTACGAAGCGGCCGTTATCGACGGCGCGGGGCGCTGGAAACAGACCATCCATATCACCATCCCCAGCATTATGCCGACAATCATCATCCTGCTGATTCTGCGCATGGGTTCGATTTTGGACGTCGGATACGAAAAGGTTATGCTGCTGTATAACCCGGCTACCTATGAGACGGCCGACGTCATCTCGACCTTTGTCTACCGCAAGGGCTTTGTCGACTACGATTACAGCTATTCTACGGCAGTTGGCCTGTTTAATTCGGTTATCAACCTTGTCCTGCTGACCCTGACCAACTATATCAGCCGCAAGGCCGGTGAAATCAGCCTGTTCTAAAGAAAGGAGAGTCTTGTTTATGGCAATGGTCGAAAGAAAAACAATCAGCCGGAAGGTTTTCCTGGTTGTGAACACGCTGGTTATGATTTTGATTGCTTTTGTATGTCTAGCCCCGCTTCTGCACGTTTTTATGGCGTCTATTTCAGACCCGGCGTTGGTAGAAGCCAATCACAGCATTATCCTGTGGCCGCTCGGGAAAGTATCCCTGAAAGCCTATCAGCTTGTTTTCAGCAACGACAACATCTACATTGGGTACCGCAACACCTTGTTTTATGTTATTGTCGGCACGCTGCTCAGCTCGTTCCTTTCCCTGCTGGCGGGCTATGTCATGTCCCGGAAACGCTGCCGCTGGCGCAACGGGTTTGCCTTCTTTATTACCTTTACGATGATGTTCCACGCCGGCATGATCCCGACCTTTATCATGGTGAAAAACTATGGCCTGGTCAATACCCGCTGGGCAGTTATCCTCCCCACAGCTGTGTCGGTCTATAACACGATCATCATGCGTACCTCGATTGCGGCCGTCCCCAATTCACTGGAGGAATCCGCCCATATCGACGGAGCAGGGGATTGGGTTATCCTCTTTAAGATTATCTTCCCGCTGGTCAAGTCCACCTTTGCGGTCATTGTGCTGTTTTATGCGGTTTCCAAATGGAACGCATGGTTTGACGCGATGATTTACCTGACCCAGAGAAGGGACCTGTATCCGCTGCAGCTGTTCCTCCGCGAGATACTCGTACAGGCGAAGGCGGCCTCCAGTGCGGACAGCGAAGTCGTTTTGTATGAGACGCTGCAAAAGTATGCCACCATTATTGTCTCCACCTTGCCGATCCTTTGTATCTATCCGTTTGTACAGAAGTATTTTGTCCAGGGCGTTATGATCGGCTCGGTTAAAGGCTAAGTCTTGATCGCAGGGCTTGTTTTTAATACCTTGCGATAGAGATATTCTCGTTGCCCAATTTATGACAGAGTGGTATACTATAGGTGACCATTTTATGTCAATATTTGGTGATAAGGAGAGATAGGTAGATGGATTTATCATATTTTATTGAAGCTGCCGGTCCGCTGCGTGCTCTGGGTGTAATCGTTTCACAGGATGGAATGGAGATCGCCCGCCACACCTGGGAAGGCGCCTGCCGGCGCAATATTTACTCTGCCAGCAAAAGCTTTACCTCTTCTGCCGTCGGGATCGCCGCGCGGGAAGGGCTGCTGTCATTAGATGAAAAGCTGATTGATGCTTTTGCGCAGAACCTTCCGGGGACTGTATCGGAAAATCTGCAGAAGGGTACGGTCAGAGATCTGCTGACGATGTGCTTGGGGCAGGAAAAGGGCTTTTTGATGGGGGCGGACCGTCCTTATTATCAGGATCCGGATTGGGCAAGGCTTACGCTGGCCCAGCCGTTCCCCTACGAGCCGGGCACCCATTTTGTATACAACAATGCAGGCCCTTACCTGGCAGGGCTATTGGTCCAGCGCCGGGCGGGGTGCGACCTGGTGCACTATCTGATGCCCAGATTGTTTGAGCCTATGGGTATTTCTCTGCCGACCTGGGAGAACGACCCGCTGGGCAATACCTTTGGCGCGGGCGGTTTGTTCCTGACGCTGGATGAGCTGCATAAATTCGGGCTTTTGTATCTGCAGGAGGGGAACTGGAACGGGAAGCAGCTGGTCCCTGCCCGCTGGGTAGCGGAATCTACCGCCAAGCAGGCTGAAAACGACCGGGATGGTTACGGGTATGGGTACCTGTTCTGGGGCGGGGACAAGGGCTCCTTCCGGGCCGACGGCAAGTACGGCCAGTTTACGATTT
The DNA here is from genome assembly GCA_964460915.1 of uncultured Oscillospiraceae bacterium. Taxonomy (GTDB): domain Bacteria; phylum Bacillota; class Clostridia; order Oscillospirales; family Ruminococcaceae; genus Faecivivens. The sequence continues at coordinate 7,194 of CAYWRQ010000007.1, read as the reverse complement.
TGCTGCGGGATAAAAACGCGGTCGTGACGATCGTGGCCGAATGTCGTCCCCAGCATCAGCTGCTGCAGGCGGTATTCGACTGGATCTATCCGCAGCTGTAACGCTGCGGGAACGGAAATATCTGGAAACAAGAGGAAGACGTTGTATGAGAATTGTGAAAAGCGCTGTCGCTGGGACGATGGAATCCAGCGATATTCTCGTGACGGTAGAGCCGTCTGAAGAGGAAATTTCCATTGATCTGACTAGTTCGGTTGAGGAACAGTTCGGCCGGCAGATCCGTGCGGTGATACGGCAGGTGCTGGAACAGCTGAAGGTTGAGGACGCCGCGGTATCAGCCGTTGATAAAGGTGCACTCGACTGCACAATCCGCGCGCGGGTAGAAGCGGCTGTTTACCGGGCGGCGGATGACGCGGAAAAGACCCGGATAGATTGGGAGGCGTTGGCATGAAAACGGTGAAAAACCGCCTGAGACGGACGATGCTGTTTATCCCCGGGAATAACCCCGGTATGCTGCGGGACTGCTATATTTACGGCGCGGACTGCATCATGCTGGATCTGGAGGACAGCGTATCCATCTATGAAAAGGATACCGCCCGTTTCCTGGTGTACAATGCGCTCAAAAGCCTGGATTACGGCGATGTGGAGGTGCTGGTCCGGATCAACAGCCTGCAGGACGGCGGCCTTGCGGATCTGGAGGCGATTGTCCCGTTGGGGAAAGCGGGGATCCGCCTTCCGAAAACGGAGACGCCGGAGGATGTGCGGGCCTGTGAGCGGGAAATTGAACGGATTGAAAGGGAGCATGGGCTGGAAGTCGGCAGTACCAGCATGATGGCGGCGATTGAGTCGGCGGAAGGGGTTTTAAACGCCCTGGCAATCGCCCGTTCCAGCCCCCGGCTGATCGGGATTGCCCTGGGGGCGGAGGACTATGTGACCGACCTGAAAACAACCCGTTCCGCTGAAGGGACAGAGCTCTTCTTCGGCCGCAGCATGATCCTCCATGCGGCCCGGGCGGCCGGGATTGCCGCAATCGACTGCGTATACAGCAACGTAAACGACGAGGAAGGGCTGATCGAGCAGGCAAAGCTGATCCATACGATGGGCTTTGACGGCAAGAGCGTCATCAACCCCCGCCAGATTGATCCGATCCATCGCGTTTTTACGCCGACAGAAAAGGATATCGAAAAGGCTGTTTCGATTATTTATGCTTTGGAGGAGGCCCGTGCCAAAGGCTCCGGTGTCATCTCCCTGAACGGGAAGATGATAGACCGGCCGATCGTTTTGCGGGCTGTCTATCAGCTGGAACTGGCAAAGGCCGCCGGCGTCTGGTCGGACCCGGAGCTGTAAGCGTAAGAAAGGATGGACATCAATATGGAAGACATTCGGAGCCTTTTCCCTCAGCTGCCCGCCCTGCATGGGCCGTACGTATCCAACCCGGATATCAAAAGCCCGGAGAACCTGTTGGCGCGGGAGCAAAAGCTGAATAAAATTGTTCCTTCCCTGGAAGAAGCGATCCGCCTGACCGGATTAAAGGACGGGATGACGATCTCCTTCCATCATCATTTCCGCAACGGCGATTATATCGTCAATATGGTCGTTGACAAATTGGCGGAGATGGGATTTCACAACCTGACCCTGGCGGCCAGTTCTCTCAGCAGTGTCCACGCGCCGCTGATCCGGCACATTCAAAACGGCGTTATTACCCGTATTGAAACCAGCGGCCTGCGTGGTGAGCTGGCGGAGGCCGTTTCCCACGGCCTGATGGACACGCCGGTCGTCTTCCGTTCCCACGGCGGGCGGGCCTATGCCATTGAAACCGGGGAACTGAAAATTGACGTGGCCTTTTTGGGTGCGCCCAGCTGCGACCCGGCGGGGAATGCCAACGGGTATTCCCGGGACGGCGGGGACAGCATATCCTGCGGCTCCCTCGGCTACGCTCGGACGGATTCGATTTTTGCGGATAAGGTCGTGATCCTGACCAATCATATCGTCCCGTATCCCAACGCTCCGTTCGCCATTGCGGAAAATGATGTGGATTATATTGTACAGGTAGAGGAGATCGGGGATCCGGCCGGGATTATGAGCGGGGCCACCCGTTTTACGAAGAATCCCAAGGAATTGCTGATCGCCCGCACGGCGGCAAATGTCATTGAGGCCAGCGGGAAGTTTAAGGACGGCTTTTCGATGCAGACCGGCAGCGGCGGCGCCAGCCTGGCAGTTACCCGTTTCCTGCGGGAGAAAATGATTGCAGGGGGGATTAAGGCCAGCTTTGCGCTGGGCGGCATCACCGGTTCGATGGTCGATATGCATGAGGAAGGGCTGATCAAAAAGCTGCTGGATGTCCAGTCCTTTGACCTGCGGGCGGCGGAATCCCTCAAGAATAATCTCTTCCATCAGCAGATCTCGGCCTCCTATTATGCCAGTCCCGGAAACCCCGGTACAGCGGTCAATCAGCTGGACGTTGTCGTCCTTTCGGCGCTGGAAATCGATACAAACTTCGATGTGAATGTCCTGACCGGCTCCGATGGCGTAATTCGCGGCGCAATCGGCGGGCATCCGGATACGGCTGACGGGGCGGATGTCGCAATTGTGGTGGCTCCGCTGATCCGCGGAAGGATCCCGACCGTTGTCAAAAAGGTCAATACGGTGGTAACGCCCGGCTGTACGGTGGATGTAGTCGTGACCGACCAGGGGGTTGCGGTCAACCCTGTCCGGAAGGACTTGCTGGAACGGCTGTCGAAAGCAGGGCTGCCGCTGTGTACAATTGAGCAGCTGCAGCAAAAGGCGGAAAAGATCGTCGGTACGCCCGACCCGATCCGTTACCGGGAGAAGATTGTCGGGATTGTAGCCTATCGGGATAATACGGTGATTGATGTGATCCGCGCAGTGGAAGAATAAAAGAGGTGTTTTCCGTGCCTGTTCCTGAGAGAATGTATCGCATTTGTCCCTCCTTAAAGGAAAAGCTGGCGGCTTTTTATCAAAAAGCGGGTTTGCGGCCGGAGATGAATTGGGACTGCCTGGTGCTGATCCGGGAACAGGAGCGGATCCTCGCGGCCGGATTTCGGGAGGATCAAGTTTTAAAAGGAATTGCAGCGGCGCCGGATCAGCGGGGGGAAGGCCTCGCGGCAGCGGTTGTGTCCGAGCTGGTCAAGGAGGCGGCGGAGCGGGGCGTTGTGCACCTGTTCCTCTTTACCCGCCCGGGGCACCAGGATTGCTTTTGCTCGCTCGGCTTCTTCCCGGTCGTGGAGACGGATGAAGCCGTGATGCTGGAAAACCGCCGGGATGGGCTTGCGCGCTTTTTGCGGGGAATACCGGTGTCTTCCAGAAAGGCGGGCTGCATTGTCGCGCACGCCAACCCCTTTACATGGGGTCATCTGGCTCTGCTGGAATATGCGGCGTGCCGTTGTGAGCGGGTGTATCTTTTTGTCCTGTCGGAAAGGACAGCCCCTTTTGCGCCGGAGGAGCGGCTGGAAATGGCAAAACTGGCGGCCGCCCATCTTCCCAATGTTTCGGTACTGCCCAGCGGCGACTACCTGATTTCCCATACGACCTTCCCGGATTATTTTTATCCGGATCGGGCCGTAGGACGCGCGGCCAATTGCCGTCTGGATTTGATGCTGTTTGCCCGGAAAATTGCGCCGGCCCTCGGAATCGGCACCCGGTTTGCCGGCGAAGAGCCGGATTCCGCCGTGACGGCCGATTACAACCGTGCGATGACGGAAATTCTCCCGGGCGAAGGGATTGCGGTGCAAATCCTTCCACGCTTCGAAAAGGACGGAACCCGTATTAGCGCAAGCCGCGTGCGGAAAGCGCTGTCGGAGGGGGACTGGGAAACGGCCGCGGCATTGACCCCGGCAGCCTGCCATTCGGTTTTGCGGCGTCATTGCCCGGAAAACCGGTGAAAATGATTGTTTATGGAGGAGCATGGTCATCTATGCTGGTTGGAAAACCGGTTACTGTGAAGGATATGGCGCTTGCCCGTGAAAGGCGGGTACGGCGAAGGGAAGAATTGCTGCAAAAAGATAAAACAGTTGTGAGTTTTTCGCTGAATATTCCGGGGGAAGTGAAGGATGCGCCGGTATTGCGGCGGGTTTTTCTGGAAGGGGAGCGGCTGCTGAAGGAAATTTTACAGCCGGAAAAGGCGGAAAGGTATGAGGCGTTTACCGGCTGGGAAGGGCTGTATCTGTGTGCGGCCCCGGCGGAGCGGGTCAAAGAGGAGACTGTGCTTTTGGAAGAAAGCCATCCGTTGGGAAGGCTGTTTGATCTGGATGTATTTTCTTGTGATGGAAGTAAGCTGTCCCGCCCGCGATATCGCAGATGTTTTCTGTGCGGCAGGCAGGCGCAGGTTTGTGCTCGTTCCCGCGCGCATCCGCTGGAGGATCTGGTGGCTGCCGCCGAAAAGCTTGCCGCAGAGTATTTCCGGATGGAGGATGCGCGGCGGATCGGCGCTTTAGCGGAGCAGGCGCTTTTATATGAGGTGTCGGTGACGCCAAAGCCGGGCCTGGTTGACCGCTGGAACAACGGCTCCCATCGGGATATGGAGCTTTGGACCTTTTTACAAGGCGCCTGTGCTTTGCGGGAAACGTTTATCCTCTGTGCGCAGGCGGGGATGGAGGAAAAGGATCCTCTTTTGCTGTTCAGGCGGCTGCGCCAGCTGGGCATCTGCGGCGAGGCGGAAATGCTGCGCGCGACAAGGGGCATCAATACTCATAAGGGAGCCGTCTTTTCGCTGGGACTGCTTTGCGGGGCTGTCGGACAGGGTTTGGTATACGGCAAGGAACCGGTCGCGGCCGTTAAAGAGATGTCTCCCGCTTTTTTACAGGATGATCAGGTTGCGTCCGGAGGGTTTGGGAGCGTCCTATACCGGGAGGGCAGCTGCGGCGGTATCCGCAGAGAAGCGGCGTTAGGGTACCCCCACGTGACGGATGTGGGGCTGCCCGCATTTCGGGAGGCTCTGGATCAGGGAATATCGGAAAACGATGCGGGCGTATGGGTCCTTTTGCGGTTGATTGGGGCGGTCGAGGATACGAATTTGATACGCAGGTCCGGCTTTACAAGGGCAGCGGAAATTCGTATGCAGGTTGCGGAAAAATGCGAAAACCTCTCTTCGGCAAAGCAGATCTTAGCTTTTGCAGAAGCGTTGGATCAGATCTTTATCGAAGAGAATATCAGTCCCGGCGGGTGCGCAGACCTGCTGGCCGTGACTTGGTTTCTGGCTCATCTGCCCGGATAGCCCGCAGAGGGATCGGTTCGGAAATAAAAAGCGGTACCGGAGGGGCTTTTCAAAGAAAGCCTTCCGATACCGCTTATATTTTGCCATGTATCAGTATTGGTTCAGCCGGCTCTCGGCCCCCGGCTGATAAAACAGCTCGCTGATCTCGTCAGAAAGAAACAGCTCCAGATTTTTGTCAAAGTCGCTGGCCAGAGGATAGCGGGACAGGTGATCCAACGGCGCCCAGAAAACCTCTCCTTCCTCGGAGGAACGCAGCTGCCCGGAGAAACGGTTGGTCTTGTAGAAAAACACGATGGAGCGCACTTGGTCGTGGAACCTTTCTTTGACCCCGCATAGCCGCACGTCCCGGATATCCAGTCCGGTTTCCTCCTTGATTTCCCGGATCACGGACACGACAAGGGACTCCCCCGGCTCCACGTGCCCGCCGGGGAAGGTGACCCCCGGCCAAATCTTCTTTCTCCTGTTCTGCATGAGCACATTTCCATGATCATCGTAAATCATACAGATATTCATCAGCTCTGTAACTTCGTTTGGATGCATCTGCTGCTCCTCCTTGGTGTAGATAGAAAAAACCGCTGGAACAATGATAAGCGATTTTGCCGTAAAAGTCAATAATTTTTCTCAATCCGAAATTGAAAATTGCCGGGAGAGTTATCTGCCTGTTTATAAATATATTTTGCTGTTTTGATATAACCTGTGCTCCTCACTTCCGTTTTTCCCCCGATACAATATGAAAAATGGGAAAGCCGGTTTCTGTTTCCTGTTTCGTGTACTGGTATACAAGGGAATAGCCTCTCTGGACAATATGGAACGAAGCGTCCAGTATATCTATGCTGTGCAGGATGCCGCTGAGATAGGAAGATGGATTTCCTTTGTCCGCCGCCATTTGGAATAGTGCGGGCATGATCACAAAATGGGTTTCCCAGTTAGGGTCAGGATGCTGCAGAATACAGATATCCTGATCACGATAAAAGAGGTTTTCAGCCTGCTCCTGCGCAGCGTATGGATGCACAAGTTCATGATTGGCAAACAGATGAAAATGTACCTGCTGGACCTCCTGCCTTTTTCCTCCATTGGCAATGATCACAAATGCATTATGATAAGCGGGATACGCCGCACAGATGTCCATGGCCGCTTCCCATATCTTCACAAAGTACCGGTTAAGGCCCTCGGACGCCATCTGCTGTAAATTCCGAATGGGCCTTTTTCGGCGAAAGAATGATATGATGATCGTAGGAGGGCTGAGGATGGTAAAACGCAATGATTTCTCTGCCGTTATATACTTTCTGCACTGGTAGAACCCGACTGCAATACTGAAATGCATTGCCTACCATTTTCCCCATAAAGGGCTTTTTTGCAATTTTAAACAGGAACCTTTTCAGCATTTTGTCAATTCTTCTGCACCATTAATAATTCGTTGTTTATGTCTCCGGTATTTTTATAACGGCGTGCTTGTTTCTATCGTTTACGTAAACGCCCAGCATCGCGTATCCTACCTTGCGAAGCATCGGGCAGAGTTCCGCTTTTTTAGTCTCCTGTTCTTTCCATGCAAAGCCGAGCGGATTCAGATAGATGTTGAACCACTTTTCGCCTTGCAGCATCGATCCGGCTGAAAAGATTCCATTCTCAAAGTCGAAGAAATAGGGAAGCCCCATCTCAACGGCTATTTTTCTGTCCTCCGTATCTACCCCATAGAACGAGAGCAGGTTTGCAAGCCCGGCATATGAACAAGATGAATTGAAAGACATATACTTCATTGCGGATACCCCCTCTGCAAGTTTCATTTTCTATTTCTTCTAATTGATCGTATTGATTGCCTTGGCAAAAAGGGCTCCGGTTATGTGCGTTTTTAGACATAAAACCGGAGCTTTTTCACTTATTTGATATAAATCAAAATATAATTTTTGCTTATCTCTTTATAAGTTCTTATATGCCGGTATAGCCCGTATTTACAGGCTTTCCGG
>CAYWRQ010000006.1:30093-38149 GCA_964460915.1 uncultured Oscillospiraceae bacterium | reverse complement strand
CCAACTCCTTATAGATATTCTGCAGGGACGGCGGGACCGGCACGCCCTTTTGCACCGAAAACGCGAGGCCATGGGCCTGCCCGGGGCCGTGGTACGGGTCCTGCCCCAGGATAACGGCCTTGACATCCCGGTACGGGGTCAGCCGCAGAGCCGTATAGATATTGACCATCGACGGGTATACCGTATAGGCCGCGTATTCCTGCGCCAGAAATTTTTGCAGCGTTTTAAAATGCTCGCTGTCAATCTCTTCTCGTAGCACCTGATCCCAATCATTTCCAATCAACATTTTACCCTTCCTCCCCGGTTCCAATTATTTTTGGTTCTCATTTGCAATTTTTCCTTTACAATACTGCCGAATTTGGTTATAATAATTCTAAATGAATGTGACGAACGGCCAACACGGAGGTCATTATGAATAAACTTGTTCAAATATTATCTGAAATAGACGGAACTCCGTCTTTCTGTATTGATGTATCCGGTACCATTCTGGCGGCCAGCAAAACGGCCCTGGAAATGTTCCCGGACTGCATCGGCCAGTCCCTCAGCGCTCTGCTGCCGGAATTTTTCCCAGAGAAATACCCGCCGGACTTCACCGCCTATGACTACCATCATACCCTGTGGGCAAGAGACGGCAGGCGGCTGGATATTTCCCGCTTTGACGACATCCTGTACTGTCGGCTGCTGCCGAAATCCGCCGGCCTGTGGGAAAACCTTGAATTACCCGGAACCGTCCGGGAGGAAAGCCTGAACCGGATCCGCACGTCGGTCAAAAAGACCCTCGGCGGCAATTCGTCGATTGAGGACGTCTTCAGCGACCTCGATCTGTTCGATAAAAATCTCTACCGGAATGTCACCGACGCCCTGTACGTGAGCAACGTCAACTGCCGCAAGATCTGCCTTGCCTGCAACCGGATTGAAATGGAGAGCGAATTCTCCGCCGACCGTTTTCCCCCCCAGCGGGTTCCCCTGACGGACGCCCTAATGGACCTGGTGCACGATATCCGGATCTCCCTGCCCGGGCTGCATATCCAGGTGCGGGAGGCGCTCCCCCCTTATCCGATCACCGTCCAGGTCAACTGGGAACTGCTGCAGCGGGTCATCCTGGAAATCATCCGTCATTCCGCCTTCGCCGCCCAGGGACGCCCCGGCAGCACCGTCCTCGGCATTGATCTGCGGGAAACCTCGACCCAATGTATCATCCGGCTCAGTGACAACTACTCCGGAATCTCCACACCGGACGACCGCACCGGGCAGGTCGATTATCCCAAGCAAATCTACCGGTATATCCGGCGGGTGATGGCCTATTTCGGCGGGGACGCCGCCGTTACCGAAACCGACTTCGGGGACAATGCCATTGAACTGACTCTGCCCCTGCTGCCCGATTCCCACGCCGTTATGTTTGCTGTCGCTTCCCCGTCGGACTATGTTCACGCAAGCGCCTTTTCCGGCTCCTACGAAAGGCTGAACCTGCTGCCAATCCTGATTTATCTGGAGGAGTTTGCCGATCCGTAAAAAAATTTACCTTCCATCCGGCCCCGTGCCCGGACGCTATTCGCGTTTGGGTGCGGGGCCTGTGCTTTCCCGTGTAATCAGCGGCGTGTCCAAAAAAATCTGCTCCCGGCTCTCCTCATGGCTGCCCACCAGCCGCAGCGCAATCTCCATACACCGCTCCGCCATCGATTCCATCGGCAGGTAGACGTTGGTCAGGGCCGGCACCGCATAGGACGCAAAGGACGGCTCACCGTTGCCGATGCTGATCACCGACATCTGCTCCGGAACCTTAATTCCCCGGTCATAGAGCGTCCGCAGGGCGCCCAGGGCAATTGCGTCGGAGGAACAGTAAAACGCCGTACAAGGGATCATCCCGTCCAGCGCCTTCCGCGCCGACGCCGCCCCGCCCGCCGGGGAGGAATCCGTCTCCAGCACCCGGTCGGCGTATATCGGGTAGCCCGCTTCGGCAAAGGCGGCCTGCACCCCTTCGTCCCGCTCCCGCATATAGGGGGAGTTGTGCGGGGTCGAAAGCATACAGATGTTTTTGTGGCCGAGGGACAATAGCTTTTCGGCCGCCTGACGACCCATCTTCCGCTCGTCCACCGTCACGCAGGGGTAATAGGCGCTTTCACGGTTGTAGATCACCAGCGGGACGCTGAGCTGTTCCTGCTCCAAAAAAGCCATATCCGCCTCCGAAACGCCGCCGATGATCGCCGCGTGGAACCGCCTTCCCTCTAAAAGGGAGCGCTGCTTGGAAAGCTGGCCGGAGAGGTAGGTCATTATGATCACCTCGACGTCCGGCCGGGAAACGATCTGCCGCTGCAGGCCCTGTAAAAACCGGCTCAGCATCGTCGTACGGAAGTCGTTTGCCCAGTACAGGGCGATCGTGACCGTATTGCCGCCGTCCGACTGGCGGAGCTTGCGGGCCGCGATATTGGGCTGGTACCCCAGTTCCCGAACCGCCTCCCAAACCCTTTTGCAGGTCGCAGGCGAGATCTTGCGCTCCTGTTCTTGGCCGTTGATGATAATCGAAACGGTGCTGAGCGAAACGCCCGCCCGCGCCGCAACTTCCCGGATTGTCGCCATTTCTTTCACTCTTTTCCTTCTCAGTCGGCGGTCTGGTGTGCGGGAAGGCCTGTAGTATCTGGCCTATCCTAACTTTTCTTATCCGGCCGCCATGCTTTTATTTTACTAAAACCGGAAAATAATGTCAAGAAAATTGCAAAAAGCCCTTGACAGACGTGAATTACAACGTTATACCATAGGTACAGCGTTCTACTGAACGAATATGGCAATTGACAACGAAAAGGAACATACTAGGAGGCAGATTATGGACAAAGTAATCATTGGCGGCGGCCAGGGCTTCTGGGGCGACAGCAATGACGCGACCATCCACATGGTCAATACCGCGCCGCTGGACTACATGGCCTGCGACTATCTGGCGGAGCTGACCCTCTCGATCATGGCGCGGCAGAAGATCAAAAACCCTGCGGCCGGCTTTGCAAGGGACTTTCTCGGCCTGTACAAGGAGTGCGGCGAAGAGGCGTTCCGGAAACACATTGGGATCCTGACCAATGCAGGCGGCATGAACATTGAAGGCTGCGTAGACGGTATCCGGCAGATTGCAGAGGAGAAGGGGCTGCATGGCCTGAAAATCGGCTATGTAACCGGCGACGACCTGACGGCGGATATCCCGAAGCTGCTGGCAGAGGGCGTTGACTTCAAAAACATCGATGATGTCGGCGATTTTAACGAGATCAAGGACAAAATCTTTAACGCCAACGTCTATTTCGGGCACGAGCCGACGCTTGCCTGCCTGGAACAGGGCGCGAACGTCATTATCACCGGCCGGAGCACCGACTCCGCCCTCTTCCTCACTCCCTGTATGCACAAGATGGGCTGGGCGCCGGACGACTGGAACAACCTTGCCCGCGGCATCATGGCGGGCCACCTGCTGGAATGCGGCGGCCAGGGCGCAGGCGGCAACTACGACTACGGCTGGAGAGACGTGCCCCGGATGGATGAGCTGGGATTCCCGATCGCTGAGATTACCCCGGACACCTTCGAGATCACCAAGGCGCCCGACTGCGGCGGCATCATCTGCGAGCAGTCCTGTAAGGAACAGTTCCTCTACGAGGTTCACGACCCCGCAAACTACATCACCCTCGACGTCGTCGTCGATATCAGTAATGCGACCCTGACCCAGAACGGCGAAAACCGCGTCCGCGTCGGCAACGTAAAGGGCAAGGCAAGACCCGATACCCTCAAGCTTTCAATCGGCTACCACGCGGGCTATAAGGTTGCCGGTATGCTCTCCTTCGCATGGCCGGACGCCTACGAAAAGGCGCACTACGCGGCGGAAATCATCATGAAAAAGATGAAGAGAAAGGGTCTCCAGTACGAGGATATCCGGATCGATTATATCGGCCTGAACGCACTGCACCTCGATGTGGCGGAAATCGACCCGAAGGAAGTCAAGGACCTCAACGAGGTTGTCCTGCGGATCGCCATCCGCACCAAGACCAAGGAAGAATGTGCAAAGATCGTTCCCGAATTTGCGCCCCTCCAGCTCAACGGCCCTCCCGGCGCCTCCTTCTTCGGCGGCAGAGCCAGGATCCAGGAGGTTATCGGCCTGTGGCCGACCCTGATCCCGCGGGATGCGCTCCACCTCAAATCGAACATTCTGGAAATCAAGTAAGGACGGAGGGTTTACGATGGCTAAAATTTATCTGAATCAGATCGCCCACGGCCGTTCCGGCGATAAGGGCGACACCAGCAACGTCTGCGTCTTCGCCAAGGACCCGAAGGACTACGAGCTGATCAAGCAGCAGGTCACGGTCGAAAAGGTCAAGGAATATTTCGGCGACATGGTCAAGGGCGAGGTTACCCGTTATGAGGTCCCGTCCTTAAACGGCTTCAACTTCGTCATGAAACACGCCCTCGGCGGCGGCGCAACCCATTCGCTTCGCCTGGATTCGCTGGGCAAATCGATGGGCAGCGCGTTTATGCGCATGAAGATCGACTACCCGGACGAAAAATAAACTTTTTATCAATTAATAAAAAGAGAGATAATCATTCACTGTTATATGACGTGTTTATATATATACCATCCATAACATCGTGTAATTTGAATATTGATTTATCAAAAGAAACGCCTTATAATATATGCAGAGTAATAATTTACTCAAAAATAATTAAACGAGGTGTTCTTATGAAGAAAATCATCATTTCTACTCTGATTGCTGCAATGGTTACTTCCTCTCTGTTCAGTGTCTCTGCCGCCGCCTACGATCGTTTTGAAACCTTTGACCACTGTGAAATATACAGCAGCGCAGAGATCAAAGCGATCGAGGATATGAGCGGTTATACAGCTGCCATGTCAGGAATGTATACCACAGAAAATGAAGAAAATCCATTCTATGAAGAATTTATTCAGGATTATGAATATTTTTGTTCAATTAATGGTTATGACAAAAACCTTAACTCTTTGGAAGAATATAAAAATCAGACATTATTGACTGAATATACCACCCAAAATACAACAAGTAGTATTAGCGTCTTGCGTACTGAAATTTCGGCGATTGCTGCTGCTTGTGGTTTGCTTGGCTACCCGATGATTGAGGAAACTCTCTCCCATTCATTACAAGATAATCCACCTGCCTTAACGTGGAATGCTCAGCATCGATTTTCTGCAAAGATCAAGACTTCTCCTGATTACCAGAGTTTTGTAAACTATGTAAAAGGACAACTTGATGATGTGAATGGCAGTAGCTGGTATGAAACTGGTCATTGGTCCTTAAATTCTCCCAAAGATGTTTACCTTTCTATTCATAATGTAGACTATGCAGTGTCTGCAAAAAAAGATGGGAACACTTGGAAAATCTATATTGGCTTTTCTGATACATACGATTATGAACCAGCAGATTATGGCAATTCCGGTCTCGCCCCGCTAGTTGAATTGGCCAATAATTTTGCAGCTGCGGCTATGGCTCAAGGAGCTATGAATCCATATTCGATTCTTGCATATATGCAAGAAACATACTAATGAAACATACAAATAAGCAATTCGGATTATACCTTGCAGAGATACGAGAACAACAAGGTCTTACTCAGCAAGAATTAGCTGATAAAATTAATGTTTCAAAAAGGTTAGTTGAAAGATGGGAAAATGGAAATTCTTATCCGACAGATAAATTTCTTTCTCCCATCGCTGAAGCATTAAATATTCCTCTTACCTTTCTTTTGGCACATGAACATATACCAGATGAAGAGCAAGAGAAAGTAGTAAGAGCAGCTTTTTCTAAAATTGCCAACAGAGCCGAAAAAAATAAACGTCAAAAAAATGTAATTCTGTTTTTAGCGTTTATTATGTTTTTTTATTGGGTTGTTTCAGCGATGGTTTCTTACGCTCATACATATTCTACGCTCAATAACATTAGTCGAATTTGGAATATCAATGTTTCAGATGGTTTGCAAAAAGTATTCGGTACAACTACTGATTTATCTCTTTTTGGCGAAGGAATTCGATATTACGTATTTGCCGATGATTTGCGATCAGACTTTTATTTCAAATTTCAGGAAGGCCCAAATAAAGAAGTAGAAGCACAGGTATGGAAATATCTATCGGAGCTTTCTGTTCCTAAAGAACAGTTGCCTGATTTTTCTCATCCATATCTTTGGCAAGTTCTAAAAAAAGATAATGAACGTGATCAGTTTATTTGCATTTTTGATCAAAGAACTCAGCGTTACTACTTCTTTGAAGAATTGCGTTAACCAAACTCCCTGTTTAATAAGCAGGGAGTTTTCTTTTTAAATGGAGGAATCATTCATGTCTCAGCATCTTGCTCTCGAAAATATCAAAATCCTCGATTTAACCCGCGTAATCGCAGGCCCCTACTGCGGCGCTATGCTGGCGGATTTGGGCGCGGACGTCATTAAAATCGAGCTTCCCGGCCGCGGCGACGACGCCCGCGCCTACGGCCCCTACATCAACGGCGAAAGCCTTTACTACGGCAACCTCAACCGCAACAAGCGCGGCATTACCCTCAACCTCAAGAGTGCGGAAGGAAAAGAAATCTTCCGCAAGCTTGCCCGTGAAGCCGACGTCGTCATCGAAAACTACCGTCCCGGCGTTATGGATAAGCTAGGGCTGGGATATGACGAGCTGAAAAAAATAAACCCCCGCCTGATCTATGCGGCAGTCTCCGGCTTCGGCAGCTACGGCCGCTACTCCAAGCGCCCCGGCTACGACATCATTTCCCAGGCAATGGGCGGCCTGATGTCGGTTACCGGCCATCCCGGCAACGGCCCGACCCGGGTCGGCTCGGCCATCAGTGACGTCCTGGGCGGCATGAATTTGACCATCGGGATCCTGGCGGCGCTGCAGGCCCGCCATAACACCGGCGTCGGCCAGCGGGTCGATGTGGCGCTGATCGACTCGGTTGTCGCGTCTCTGGAAAACGCCTACCAGCGGTATGAGGTCAGCGGGCAAAACCCGGTTCGGATAGGCAACGCTTACGCCTCCATCGCGCCCTACGACCGACGGATGGCTGGTGATCGGTTGCGGCAACGATAAGCTGTACAAACAGTTCTGCGACAATATCCTTCATATGCCCGAGCTGGTGGACGATCCCCGCTTTGACTGCAACGTCAACCGCGTTGCCAGCCTGATCCAGTCGGGTGAAGCGGAGATCGTCGTAGCAGGCGGGATGGAGAATATGTCCGCCGCGCCGTATGTCCTGCCGGGCGCGCGGTTCGGCTACCGGATGAACGACGGGAAGATGGTCGACACAATGATGCACGATGCCCTCTGGGACGCGTTTTATGATGTCCATATGGGCGTGCCCGCCGAAAATATCGCTAAAGAATACGGCATTACCCGTCAGGAGCAGGACGCCTTTGCCGCTGCCAGCCAGCAGAAATGCGAGGCCGCCCGAAAGGAAGGCCGTTTCAAGGACGAAATCGTCCCGGTTCCGGTCAAGCTGAAAAAGAGCGAAATTCTCTTTTCCGAGGACGAACTTCCCCGCGACGGCGTAACGATCGAGTCGATCGCCAAGCTTCGTCCGGCCTTTATCCCGGACGGCACCGTTACGGCTGCCAACGCTTCCGGTATCAACGACGGCGCAGCGGCGGTAGTCATGATGTCGGCAGAAAAGGCAAAGGAACTGGGACTAAAACCGATGGCGAAATGGGTCGCCGGTGCGTCTGCTGGGGTTGAACCCGCCACAATGGGCCTTGGCGCAGGCGTTGCGGCGAAAAAGGTGATGGAAAAAACCGGGATCAGTGTCGATGAGCTGACGCTGATTGAAGCCAACGAAGCGTTTGCGTCTCAGTCGATTACCAGCGCGAAGATCGCCGGGTAGGATACCTGTATGGAAAAAGTCAACGTCAACGGCGGCGCTATCGCAATCGGCCACCCGGTCGGCGCAGCCGGCTGCCGGATTTTGGTTACACTGCTGTATGAGCTGCAAAAACGGGGCGGCGGCAAAGGCCTTGCTACTCTTTGTGTAGGCGGCGGTATGGGCGTTTCGGCAATCGTTGAAGTGTAATCACTCCACGGCCTTTG
>CAYWRQ010000006.1:19273-29993 GCA_964460915.1 uncultured Oscillospiraceae bacterium | reverse complement strand
TCGAGATTTTGCTTTTCAGGCCGGACGACTTGGCCTGAAATTTTGTGAAATCCACTCTGTTGATTTCACAAAACCGCAAAACTCGCGCGGCCTCGCTACCCTTTGTGTTGGCGGCGGTATGGGCGTTTCGGCAATCGTTGAAGTGTAATCACTCCACGGCCTTTGCCTGATCGAGATTTTGCTTTTCAGGCCGGACGACTTGGCCTGAAATTTTGTGAAATCCACGCAGACACCAATCCGAAGAGTCAACGGTCGCGCAGAGCGACCGGCCAATTTTCTCCCCGCGCTGGCGGAGAGGGAGACAAAAGTTTTCCGGCCGCCCTTTTCCAAAAGGGTGGTGGAGTCCAGAGGCGAAGCCTTTGGTCGTCCATCGCAATGGACGAAATCTCTTATGCGCAGCGCGCTCGGCAGGGGGTGAATTGAGCGGACAGTCCGGTGGACTGTCTGCTCAAGAGGGGGCGGCCTGCAAGTGAGGCCGCCCCCTCAGAAACCTCCCGATCAGCACCCAGTTCCGTATATGCAGATACAGAAAAAAATACAACAATCAAATCCTATGTTTTATAATACCTTTCCTATCAACCTCAATACATTTTTGTGGACGGTGAAATAATATGCCCAGTCAAGAAGAAATGCTGAAAATCATGTCCCAACATATACGCGGCCTGTATGCCGTCTGCTCCGTGCCGGTCATTGACGAGGTCGGCGAAACAGGCGAGTTTATGATGCCCATGGAAGACGGGGTCAAGCTCCGCACCCTGTTCTGAAAACCGAAAAGCAAGGCGGTTTTCCCGGTCATCATGCTGCGCAGCTGCTATCCGATGATGGAACCAATGCTCTGTATCAAGGCAGAGGAAATGTGTAAACGAGGCTTCGGGGTTTATCTCCAGTGGTGCCGCGGCACCGGCGGCTCCGAGGGCAAGTGGGTTCCCAACGAATACGAACGCGGAGACGGCCTGTCGACGATGAACTGGCTGCAAAACGAAAGCTGCGTTGAAAGCATCGGCTATTGGGGCGACTCCTACCTTGCCTACACCGGCTGGTGCATGGCAGACGCTGTCCCGGAAAAATGCAAGACGATGTACCTCGGCGTTTACGGCTGTGACCGGCACGTTTCCGCTTATAAGGACGGCCTGTTCCGGCAGGATATTTTGACCGGCTGGGCGATGGGCAACGCCGGTGTGCCGGTGGACGCGGATTATGTAGAGTCCTGCCGCTACCGCCCGCAGGTGGAAGTCGACGAAGCCTTGTGGGGCGTGAAGCTGGACTGGTACCGCGACTGGATCACCAACACCGACCGCGACTGCGAATACTGGTCGCAGGGCCTTTGGCAGAAGCTCCAGGAAACTCCCGGCTAGATGCGCATCCCGGTATTCATCCGCGACGGCTGGTATGACCATCACCTGGGCAGCGCGATCGCGACCTACGGCTACCTTTCGGAGGAATCCCGCGCCCATACAACCCTTCAGCTCGGCCCCTGGAACCACGGCTATGGCTGCGCCTTGACCGGCCAGCCCTATGACAACCTCAAGGATGACTCGGTTGAATCTCCGATGAAATGGTTTGAGACAATTCTGCTGAAAAAAGAAATGCCCGCCCCGCAGGTTCTGACCTACGTATGCGGGAAGGATCAGTGGGAAAGCTGGGATCGGTTCCCGGTGCCAGTTCAGGGAGAAAAAACCTGGTACCTCGACTCCGGAAAATCCGGTCATTTCCTACGGCGCGGAGTCGCTGTTCACCAGCAGGGAAAATGTCGGCTCCCTCCGCCAGCCGCCCTGCAGCTATCGGAATGATATTCTGTCCTTCCTCTCGCCCGTCCTGACCGAGGATACCGAGATCAACGGCAGCATCAAGGTTCGACTCTACGTCTCCTCGGATGCGCCGGACACGGCCTTCTCCGCGAAGGTCATGGAGGTGTTCCCCGATGGGGCCGCTTACAATATCCGCGGCTCAATCACCACCCTCGCTTACCGGAACGGTTCCCCGCATCGAATTTCCTACACCCCCGGCGAGGTTGTCGAAATCGAGATTCAGATGTGGGAGATCGCCTGGCTGCTGAAAGCCGGTTCGCGGCTCCGCATTGACATCAGCTCCTCCGACTTCCCCCAGTATTCGATCCATCCCAACAAAACCGGCCCCTGGTCGCTCCACAAAGAGACGGTCATTGCAAACCAGACGGTCTACACCGGCGCGGAATATCCGTCCGCAGTTATCCTCCCGGTCGCTGACGGCGGAAAATAAGACGCACGGGCCTGCCCTTTCCAGCATCGTTTTCACTGCTACATATATATCAAAAGCCAGCAAAAACTGGGCTTTTGATATGCTGAGAAAAAGGGACACGTCCCCGTCTCTCAATTTAGGAAATCCTCTTTGCCACAACGACAAACCGGCCGTTTTTATCATGATAGCTGCAGGTCGAAAGGGTCAAAATCGTGTCCCCATAGGTCGCCGTGACACCGGTATCATAGAGCGACGCAGCGTAAACGTTATTCAAATACTCATAAAACGTCGCTTCATCCGAAAGATCGGTGTACTGATAATAGCGGAAAACATTGGTGTCGGTCTGATAATATGCCTTGGAATAAAAGGCCCCCAGCACCTCGTACTCTCCCTGTTCATAGAGGGTGTCATACCCAATATAGGCATGGTCAAGCCAAAACTCCGCATCCGCATAAGAAAGAAGCGGCGCAAACATCGAACCGTCCTTCATGTTGTGGCCATATATGATCGTGTGACGGCCGTTTTCGGAATAGCCCTCGCCGATAAAGGGCACGCCGTTTTCAGAGCGCTTTTCATCAAAGCCGCGGCGAAGATAATACTCGACATTATAGGGCGTGTACATAACCGGGTAGCTGATGCTGGTGCCGTCAATATACAGCCAGCCCGCCGTATCCGGGTTCTGCTCGTAGATCCCGGCGTATTGGAGCAGGATCCCATCCTCGTTGACGGCGGGCGCCGACGGCTCGTCCGGAACAACGATGCGGTTTTCCTCGCTGCTCTCCCCGGTCTTTTCCGGCTCGGAGGACACCGGCTGCGGAGAGATTTCCAGGCGGGCGGCGCTGACAACGGAATTGAGTTCCGCAAAAGCCTGCTTGGACTTATGCTGGCCGATCAGGGTTGAAATCGTCTTGCCCGCGGCAAAACAGAAGATGTACAAAAATATCAGCACAAAAATAACCGAAATCCGGTGTTTCTTTCTCATTCTCATTGGTTGGTCCATCCCTTTGCAGTAAAATCACACATACGATACCCATAGTATACCACAAAAAAAAGGCCATGGGAACCTTTTTTTATTCCCACAGGCCTGTCATGCATACAGGTTACCGTAAAAAAGCTGTGCCCCGAAGTCGAGACACAGCTTTTTTCGTGCGGAGGTTTATCCGCAATGTTCAGGTATTATTCCTCGCGGCGCTTCCGCTTCAGAAGCATCGCAACCGCAGCCGCAATTGCCGCCGGAATCGCAGCAATTCCTTCCACAGCGCCGGTCTTTGGGACAGAAGCCAGCGGTGTGACTTCTTCCGGAATTTCGACGATTTCTTCTTCCGAGATTGCGGGCGCCCAAGGCGTCTGTTCGTCCGCAATTTCTTCCGCAGGCGTTTCCGGAACGACTTCCTCAGGCGTGGGCGTCAAAGGAGTCGGGTTTTCCGGGACTTCTTCCGGAGGATTGTACGGAGGAGTATAGGGTTCTTCCGGCTCGGTGGGTTCTTCCGGCTCGGTGGGTTCTTCGGGAGGAGTGGGTTCGTCGGGTTCTTCGGGAGTGGTGGGTTCCTCGGGAAGAGTGGTGTTGGTGGTGTTATTAAACGCAACTTCGCCTTCTACTGCTTCCCACACAGGGTTTCCCTCATCATCCTTTACAAGCTTTTCGTACTTAACGTCCCCGTCAACTTTGATGTAGTTGATCTTGACGTTGGTTTCGCTTTCGCCGATCGTCTGCGTGGTATATCCCCGAATAAGCTTGACAGTGACCTTATACTGGGTCTTATCATAGGTGATGCCATCCTGATTATCGTTCACTTCGCTCAGGAGGAAGGAAACCGTTGCCACATTATTCTCGAACTTCGCGTTTGCAAGGACATCGAAGGGAATCGGGAACTTAATATTGCCATCCGCGTCATTCGTGACGATAATCGGTTTGCCTTTATCCCGAATGGGTTTTCCGTTTTCATCCCGCAGTTCAAATTGGAACTGACCTTCTGTCAAAGGCGCATCCGTTTTCCCGTCGTTGTACATCAGGTTCTTCTCGGCTTCAACCTTGGGAGCTTCGCCGGACTGGAACACGTTTTTGCCAATAATGAGGGTACCGTTATTCGCGATACCGCCGCCGTAGGTATTGGTAGACTTGTTGCCTGCGATCAATACGCCGGTGATGTTCCCGGAAATGGCTTGAAGGGCTGTTTGATTTGTGAGATCCTCAAGGAAAGCCTTGAGACTAACGAGCAACTCTTCATTGCACTCGCCAGTATACTCCGTGCACAGGACCTTCAAAGCAGCTTTTATGCCTTCTTCACCCGGATTGTTTTCCAGAACCGCAAGACACGCAGAACTGATGATGCCGTCCGTCTTAGTAATGTCAACCAGACTAGCAGTATTACCGTTTACCTGTAAGCCTTTACCCGACCAGTTGTTCAGGTATTCGCTGATCAACGCTTTATCATCATCAGTGAGATTTTCAGGTTTTTCTAAGGAACTCCCCAGCATCAGCATACCAATATTAATTTTTTCACTGCTCATACCAGCGATAAAGACATCCACTGCTGCTTCAATGAACTCTTTTTTCTGTTCTGTGCTTAATTTTTCCCACGTCGAATAGCTATCACCATTAACTCCATTAAACCTGTCCACCAGATCATCTATATTTTGATATTTTAAACCGGTCAGATTCATGTTGTCAAAAATGGCTGCGCCATCAGTAGCGTAGATATAGCTTTTACCGAGTTGGCAGGCTGCAATACCGCCCCCCATGATTTCGGCTTTATTCTGAGTAATGATCGTGTTGCGCATCGTCAGTTTACCGCCGCGTTCGCTAGTACCGTTGATGCTAGTACCGTTGATATAGATACCGCCGCCGCCTAGATTAATCGTAGTCTCAGTGGTGTTATTAACGATGATACCACGGTTGATCTCAGCATCGCCAGCAATATAAATACCGCCGCCCTCGTAAGCATTCGCAGTGTTTCCGGAGACAACGCCGTTGTTCATGACGAAGCCGCCTTCTTTGTTCCCATTGTCATCCACTTTTCCGTTAAATCTACCCTCTGTGTAGATACCACCGCCTGCTCCCGAGTTGTTGCCGGAAACGGTGCCGCCATTCATAATAAAGGCATCAGCGCTATAAACACCGCCACCTTTGTAATCAGACATATTTTGGGAAATGACGCCATCATTCATAGTGAAGGTGCCATCATTATAAACGCCGCCGCCCTGACCATAGCCACTCGGGGCACGATTGCCAGAGATCGTTCCGTCGTTCATAGTGAATGTACCTTTATTGTAAACACCACCGCCTAGAGAATTGTTTGTATCATCGCCAACTACAGTATTACCGGAGATGGTACCGTCGTTCATAGTGAACGTGCCGCCTTCATTAACGACTACGCCGCCTCCTTTACCATCGCCGCCAGTTTCAATTTTATTCGTGTTCCCGGTAATATTGCCGCCGTCCATCGTGAACGTACCGCCGTTTTCAACGACAACGCCGGTCTGGCCGCCCGTAATAGAACCGGTCTGATCGCCGGTGTTTTCGCTCTCATTAGCGTTAGCCGTTTCGTCGGTATTGGTGTCCGTGTCCTCTGTAACATCACTGACAACGCTGTTGTCGTCGAGGGTCAGGTTTCCGCCGTTTTCTACTTTAATGACGGCCACGCTGCTTGTTCCTTTAATGTCGTTTCCGTTCAGGTCAAGGTTGATCTGTCCGTCTTCACTGCCAATCGAAACCGTGCTGGCGTCGCTGCTGTCCTTATCTTCATTCTGAGTCACGTCTCCGAAAAGCTTAAGGTTGCGAATACCCTCAACACCTTCTTCCATCCAGGCCCAGATATCCCAGCCTTTGCTCTCGGTTCCTTCTTTTTCTTCGTTCCAGCCGTAGCCGTAAGTACCGCCGTTTTCGTCAGAAATCTTGGTGCCGTTGGCGTGCGAGTCAGGTTCTGTAGGTTCTGTAGGCTCCGTAGGTTCTGCAGGATCTGGAGATTCGGTGTTAACCCCTACTCCGTCAATCGCGTCCTGGAGATCATCGAAATCCGCAGCCATCGCAGGCGACGCCATGCTCAGGCAGGTAACCATCGACACAAGCAGTGCACTAAGCCGCTTCATGTTTTCGGCATTTTTTTTCATGGTCATTACCTCTCCTCACAATTTTTTTGGATGCAAAGTATCCGGCAGCCGGGCAGGCATGGCACAGGATCCCGCTGTCTCCCCTCCGAATCTTCGCTCCGTGCGCCACGGTTTTCCCGTGGCCTGCCACCGGTTCCTTCCAGCCCGCCGCCATCGGTGGCCTGCAGGCGGGCTTCCTTCATTTCATTTCATCCCTGACGGCCTCCTCTCCTATCCGCTGCCAAAGCGGCGGACATTTTCGTTTATGTTCAAATTGCAGCCAGACTGGTGCAGTTTGAACTTTACTCATTCAAGTCGTTTTCCAATAAAGTACCATATTCTGTCTATTTGCCTTTATTTTAACAGTAGAATGATACCAACAAGTTCGCAAAAAATCAAGAGTAAATTTTGGCTTTTGGGCCGATTATCCAATATTTACAACTTTTTCCACTTTTTACAAGAAATAACCGCACAAAAAAATACTGACCTTAAGCCTATTTCTATGCAGTTTTTTGTACAAGTCTGGATGAACTGTCAACGAATGTCTTTTAGCAGTTTAAATGAACAAAGCAAAAAGCTGTGTCCCGAAATCGAAACACAGCTTTTTTCGTGCGGAGATTCATCCGCGTTGTTCAGTTTTATTCGGCACGGTGTTTCCGTCTCAACAGGACGGCGGCTGCGGCGGCAAGAACGCCCAGCAGTGATGCGGAACCTCCTGTCCGAACACCGGTCTGCGGGACTGCGGCCAGAGGAACCGCTTCGCCATCAATTTCCACAACCTCATCAAGGGTCGCCAGCGGAGTAGGATCGTCCGGGATTTCTTCCTCAGGCGCGGACGTCAAAGGCGTTACTTCGTCCTCGATTTCCTCGGGCGCGGGGGTCAAGGGCGTTACCTCGTCCTCGATCTCGACCGAAGGTTCTTCCTCGATTACGACCGGCGGAATAACCGGCTCCTCCTCAACGGTTGCGGCGGGCATCACGTAGCTGTACGCGAGCTCTACGGCCTTTTCAACTGTCGATTGTTCGGTATAGGAAACGGTGGGATGTGCATAATCCAACCAGTTCCAAGTGAGGGTTCCGTTCATTTGGTAGCCGTCGGCCTGGTATTTTTCCTCTGTCGGTACACTCGGATTTACACCTACGATTGTACCCGAATAGTCGGTGTAGGTGCCGGTTGTGGTGGTAGAGGTAGTGTAGGTGTAGCTGCCGGTGACGTGGGAGGCGGATTTGTCATTCACAACATTGGTGACGGTAAATTTATCACCTGAATAACCGTAACCTTAATAGAGGTTTTTTCAAAAGCGTTAGCAGTAACATCAACGACAGATTCTGTGCCGTTTTCATCCGTGTAGATAAATTCTCCGTCATCATTCTTAGAGAATCCTTTGCCCAGCAACTTCAAAACAGCTTCATCGGTTACGTCCGCAACTTCGGTAGACTCAGACGTAATGACAATCGTATTTTCATTGTCTCCCCGGGTATAGGTATAGCCGTTCTCTTTGGTAACCGTAGTAGTTTCGCCGCTAAGCTCTTTGTTAAGTTCTGCCCAGTTGATCTCTTGCTTGTTATTTTCCGCCCAAGGCTTCTCGTCGTTTTCGCCAGAGTGCCCGTTGTAGGTTCGCCTGTTTCCTCATCAACGGGGTTGGTTTTCGTTTCCGACGAGTTGCCCTCGACACTTCCCTCTACAACCGTATTGCCTTCTGCGTCTACAAACGTCGTTTCCGAGCCTTCCGTTACATTCAGTTTATCCTCGGAATCGATCACCGGTTTTGTATCGGCCTGTGCGCTGATATCATCGGTCCCATCGGAAACAGTCTCCCCGGCAGGCAGAACGGTCCCGCTTTCGGTGCTGCCGGCTTCTTCGGCAGAAGTCTCCGGGATAATCTCGATGTTCTGATCCTCGGTCTTCTGTTCCTCAGTTTTCTGTTCTTCGGTGGTTCCATCTGCTATAGCAAGCTGATCGTCCTCCGCGAATGCGGGGAGAAGGGACGCGGTACCAGCCATTGCAAGCATAATCGCGGTCGCGGTCAGACCCTTGTACCAGCTTTTCATTTTGTTCATAGATTTTGCCATTTTGTTATCCTCCTTGTACTCGAATGGGTGGAAAAACAGCGGCTGAACTGACATGGCTTTTACCTTAGTCCCCTTAGCATTATACCGTGGCCTTTCGGTCAGTCTGCTATCTTGTTTGGTTTGTGTGGAACGGGATCTGGGCTCACGCCTTATTCTCCCTTTCCCTTGCCAATCACTGCTAAATACCATGCTTTTTAGTAGTATTTAGTCTATGTATATCATACCATCCCTCTGATTAAAAGTTAAGCATTTTTCTTTAGAAATACCACTTATTTTTAATTAGTTTCTATCTCTAAAATTGTCACTGTTAAATGATATTTTTTTTAGCAGCATCTATTTCCTGAACCGGAACACGCTTCAACGGCCCCACCCTACAGTTTATGCCCGGCCGGCCCGCCGTTGACCCTAAAGAATTTGCCCATCCTTCCGGAAAACACTCATGGCGAATGTTTTTTCATAAAACGATTTCCTTCTACTTTACTTTCTTCGCCCGTCATGTTATACTGATGATATATGTCTGAAATCCGATAAAAAGGAATGGTTACCAATATGAAACGAAAACGACTGACTGCTCTGCTGGCGGCAGGCATGATATCGATGTTTACACTCAGCGGCTGCTTTGGGATCGAAATTGAAACCGGCGAGGATGACCAGACCGCCCCGGGCGTTGTCTGCCGTGTCGGACTGGCGCAGCAGCTTACCGGCGAACTGATCCCCGGCTTCGGCGGCACCGGGGCCGACCGCGACCTGCGTTCGCTGATCCACGGGGCCGAGAATGTCTCGATTGTAAAGGAAAATACCTACGCCATCAACGCGTCTGTTATTGAATCAAATTCGATTACCGACGGCGCCGACGGCTCCCGGACATATACCTATACCCTGATGGACGGACTTACCTTCAGCGACGGCAGCCCGTTGACCGCGAGGGATTATGTATTCTCCGTCCTGCTGCAAAGCAGCGCTGCCGTGGCGGAGCTGGGCGGCGGCGATACTGCCTACCGGACGCTCGCGGGCTATGAGGCCTATCGGAACGGGGAAAGCGCGGCCTTTTCCGGCGTGCGGCTGCTTTCCGACAGCAAGTTTTCTTTGACCATTGACGCCGGAGCCTTGCCCAGTTATCAGGAAATGCTGCTGACACAGGTTTACCCCCTCCCGATGGCGGTGATCGCCCCGGAGGCCGTCCTTTCCGACGACGGCAGCGGTGCATCGATCACCGGGCTGACCGCAGAGGTTTTGCAGGAAACCCTGGAGGGTGAGGACGGGTACCGGTATTTCCCGGCCGTTACCGCCGGGCCTTATATGCTGACCGATGTCCAAAACGGCGTTTATACCCTTGCGGCAAACCCCAATTATGCCGGCGGTTACTACAAGCGTCAGCCCTCGGTCAAGGATATGACCGTTGAACACGCCGACCTTTCCGGAAAGGAAGAATATGACCTGATCGTCGGGATAACCGGAAAAAGCGACCTGGAAAAGGCTATGCAGCTGCTCGCCACCGATGTGATGACCGGCAGTCTCAGCTATGACAGCATGGTTGTCAGCAGCCTGCGGTTTCACGACGATATCCCGGCGGAAATCCGCCAGGCGATCGGGAAGATGATCGATGTACAGCAGGCGGCAGAAGAACTGGCCGGACATTGGGGCCAGGAAGCGCCCGGAAATATCCCGCTGGCCTCGTCCCTGTACTCGTCAACCTACGGCTCCCTTTCCCTTCTCCGTGGCGACCCCGACCCCATCGGCGCGGAACAGCTCCTCAAAACGGCGGGCGGCGGAGAACCGATTGTCCTGACCTATGCCTATGACCCGGAGGATGCCGAAGCCGCCGCGATGCTGGAGATCCTGGCCCAGGCGGATGAACAGCAGTCCCTGCTGACAATCGTCCCGCAGAAGACAACCGACCCGGATACGATTGCCCTGGCCGACCTTTACTACGAAAAGGAACAGTTCGGAAAGGACTGGGGAGCCTGGGACGGGCTGGACGGGACGTCCATGGAGGAAACGGCCCTTGATCTGCAAAATACAGCTTACTATCCGTATACCGAACGCTTTGGGGACAAGCTGATGGCTTTTGAGCAGGCGTATATGGAACAGTTGCCGAGCCTGCCGCTCGCGGTCTATGAAGCCTATGATCTGTACGGGAAACGGCTGATCGGCTATCAGGAAGTCGATATTTACGACGACTGGACCGTCTGGATCCAGTATTCCCGGATCGTCGACCTAACCAGCCCTTTGAAAAGGGCTGGATCCTAAACTTTTGTCATTCTTTCCGTTCATTCGCGAAAAACAAAACCCCGTCGCTCTACGCTCCGGCTAAACGTTCGGGCAGATGGATGATTGAATG
>CAYWRQ010000006.1:0-19173 GCA_964460915.1 uncultured Oscillospiraceae bacterium | reverse complement strand
TTCGGGCAGATGGATGATTGAATGGGCTAGCCCAGCCCTTTAAAAAGGGCTGGATCCTAAACTTTTGTCACTCTTTCCGTTCATTCGCGAAAAACAAAACCCCGTCGCTCTGCGCTCCGGTTAAACGTTCGGGCAGATGGATGTGTCGTCGAACGGTATGATGAAACGCTCTGAACCGCCGTATGTACCCGGCGCGCTCCGCCGCTACTAAAAATAAGCGACCGACGGAGTGGCGTAGCCCGGAGGAACAGCGCGAAACAAAAAGTGCCCAGCTTTTTTCGAAAAGCTGGGTTGTTTTTTCTTTCCTATTTTGATATAATTGTAGTATGTATTTGCGCAAAATAGGAAAGCCGGTGTAAATATGAAGATCGAAACGCAGCATGGAAACTTTTCCTTCCATTGCCTTGCAGCCGGACAATTCGTCGGCAAAGAAGGCTGGATCCATCCCCACGGCGGCCCCGGAACCTACGAGATCATCTATATGCTGCAGGGACAGCTTTCGATGCAGGAAGGGCTGGCACCTTATATTGCGATGCCCGGGGAGGTACTGACCCTTTCCGCAGACTTGCCGCGGTTTGGCATGACTCCCAGCAATAAAAAGCTTTCCTTTTATTGGGCGGACATTGAAATTGACGACCCGGATGTCCTTGGGCTGCAGGTATCCTGCAAGGTGAAAACGGAAAACGGCCTTCTGGAAACGCTTTTTAAACAGCTTTTGATGTTCAAGGGACGGGACGATTACCCGGAAGAAGCGGCTGACTACGCGGCTATGCTGCTGCTCAGCGAAACCGCAATGGTGCAAAAAAACGCGGCGGTTCGCTGCCCAAAGGTTTTGCGGGATATCACCGAATGGATCCGCGCAAACATCTGCTCGCCGATTACGGCAACCGAGGTCGGCTCCCGCTTCAGCTATAATCCGGACTATCTGACCGCGCTCTTTAAAGAATATTTCGGCATCGGCCTGAAGGAATATATCAATACCCAAAAGCTGAAAAAGGCCGAAGAATATTTAAAAGCAACCGACTGCCCGGTCAAGGAGATCGCCGCCATACTGGGCTTTGACAGCGCCAACAAGTTTATCAAGTATTTCACCTATCACAAGGGCACCTCCCCTGCCCGCTACCGTCAAGGATATTATAACCAGAAGATGTGACCCGGACCGGCGCAGGTTTTGACAAAATGACCGGCAAAAAAATGTTGACAAGCTGTTCCAGGTCTGATATAATAATATATGTTGCGGCAAGATGATGCCCGACATTCCTTGCTCCGGTCAGGAACCGGGGCCGTAAAGACCAAAAGGAGGTGCTCATATCATGGCAAAACTGAACGAAAAATACGAGGCAGTCGTAATCTTCAGCATGAAGCAGGGTGAAGAGTCCATCAAGGAGTCTGCGGAGAAATTCGCAGAGCTGATCCGTGCCAACGGCGAATTGGAGTCCGTTGACGAATGGGGCAAGAGAACCCTCGCTTACGAAATCAACGATGAGGCCGAGGGCTATTACGTCCTCTATACTTTCAACAGCGTTCCTTCCTTCCCCTACGAACTGGAAAGAAGACTGAGAATTGCTGACGGCGTTCTGCGCTCTCTGGTTGTCACCAGAGTATAATTTGGAGGGATCCAGATGTTAAACCGCATCATTTTGATGGGCAGACTGGTAGCCGACCCGGAACTGAAACAGACGACGAGCGGCATTTCTGTGGCGACCTTTGCGATTGCAGTCGACCGCACTTACCAGAGCAAAAATGCAGCCGAAAAGCAGACCGATTTTATCAACTGTGTCGCTTGGCGGCAGACCGGCGAATTTATCTCCCGTTACTTTGCAAAAGGCCGGATGATTGCCATCGAGGGCAGCCTGCAGACCAGACGTTTCGAGGATAAGACCGGTGCGAAGCGTACTGCTTATGAAGTCGTTGTTGATCAGGCTTACTTTGCCGACTCCCGTCCGAGCGGTGCTCAGGGTGGGAATTACCAGGCAGAGGGAAATTCGTATGGCGGTTACAGCCCCGCTCCCCAGCAGTCCGCTCCTCGCTTTGAGGAACCTCAGCGCGGACAGAGCCTGTCGGTCGGCAGCTTCGGCGGTTTTGAAGAACTGGACACGGATGACGGTGACCTCCCGTTTTAATCGGATTTCGTAAATTTTGCTGAAAGGAGCCTAGACTCATGGAAAGAAATAACCGTGGCAGAAAGCCCCGCAGAAAAGTCTGCGCTTTCTGTGTTGATAAAGTCGAGAACATCGATTACAAGACCATCGGCAAGTACAGCCGCAAAGTCCTGTCTGAGAGAGCGAAAATCATCCCCAGACGTGTGACCGGTACCTGCGCAAGACATCAGCGTCAGCTGACCGTTGCTGTAAAGCGCGCCCGTATCATTGCGCTGCTCCCCTTTGTCAACGACTAATTGGAAACGAAACGCCCGCTGAAAAACAGCGGGCGTTTTTCTATAGTGGTAAAATCATGCACGAAGAAAAGCCGACGAAACAAATTCCGGCGGGGCGGCCTTTTTTTGGCATAAAAACACTCCCCACAGCATAGTCTCGAAATTCTTGTTATTTCGAGCGTCTACCCTATGGGGAGCATATCAATGTTCCGGCAGATACTTTTCTCGTTCAAAAACGTTGACCGGCACTGCGAAAGGCCGGGACTGTTTTTGCGGTTGATCAGGCCGAGGCGGCCGCCGTCTCCACATCCTTTTTCGGATATCTGCGCCGTACAACCAAAAATACGGCCAGGTGCGCCAAGGCGGTCACGGCCCAGCTGACCGGATAGGACAGATAAAGGGTCGTAAGGGTCGGCGAGATGAATTTGAAGATGGTGAAAATCCATACAATCCGCAGGCCGCACGCGCCGGTCAGGGACACAATCATCGGCATGATCGAATACCCCATCCCGCGCAGGCTGCCGACCATCGTATCCATCATCCCGCATATAAAGTAGGTCGGGCAGATCATCGACATCCGTACCAGGCCGTACTTAATAACCTCCGGGTCGCTAGTATAAAAGCCCAGCAGCACGGTGCCGCCCAGATAGGCCGCCATCCCCAGCACAAAGCCGAACAGGAAAACGTACCCTTGGCAGGTCATGAGGATCCGGTTTACACGGCCATATTTCTGGGCGCCCATATTCTGGCCGGTAAAGGAAATCGAAGCCTGATACATCGCGTTCATCGAAACGTACACAAAGCCCTCGATATTGGCCGCAGCCGTATTCCCCGCCATGACGGTCGATCCGAAGGAATTGACGGTCGACTGGATCAGGACGTTGGAAATCGAGAAGATTGCGCCCTGAAGCCCTGCGGGAAGGCCGATCTGCAAAATCGCAAGCAGCTTATCCTTGTAAATGCGCATCTTGCGGAACTCGAATTTTAAGGCCCCTTCCTCTTTAACCAGGCAGCGGATAATCAGCCCCATGGAAACGCACTGGGAAATGACCGTCGCCAGTGCAACACCCGCCACATCCAGCTTACACACGATGACGAAAAAAAGGTTCATGATCACATTCAAAACGCCCGCCAGCGACAGATAATAAAGCGGCCGTTTGGTGTCGCCGACTGCCCGAAGGATCGCCGAGCCAAAGTTATACAGCATCATAATCGGGCATCCGATAAACAGGATCCGCATATAGATGACGGCCTTATCCAATACATCCGCCGGAGTCCCCATCAGCGTCAAAAGCGGCCGGGTCAGTGAACAGCCGATCAAAACCAGCAGCGCGCCGCCGATCAAGGAAATCATCATCGAGGTATGTACCGTTTCATGGATATTCTTTTCCTGATGCGCCCCATAATACCGGGCGACCAGCACGTTCGTGCCGATTGACAGGCCCAGGAAAACGTTGGTCAGCAGGTTGATTACCGCACCGGTAGAGCCAACCGCCGCCAAAGAAGTACTGCCGGCAAACCGTCCGACAACAATGACATCCGCAGCATTGAACAAGAGCTGCAACACACTGGAAAGCATCAGCGGAAACGCAAACCGCAGGATCTTTCCCGGCAACGGCCCGGAACACATATCCATCTCGTAAGACTTCGATGCCATATTACCATCCTTCCTTCTTCAAGATAGCGTGAGGCGCAGTTTTGTAACAAACACCCCAAACAACATACATTATATACCTTTATCCGCAAAAAGCAAGGGGTTTTTATAATCTGAAAGACAAAATTATCCCAAAAGCGCCGCGATCACATCCTCCGGGCAGGCCGCCCGGTTTTGGAACATCGCGCGCAGCTGGGTCTGGGCGCTGTCCATGATATACGGGTGCCCCACAAAGGAAAGCATCGGCAGGTCGTTATAGTTGTCCCCAAAGGCCATGACCTCCGACGGATCAATCCCCAAATACCAGCAGATCCCGGCAATCCCCTCCCGTTTACTGGAATTCATACAGTCCAGCCAGTAGGCATCCCCAAGGGCGATCTGGAAATCCGGCCAGCGCTTCCGCCAGGCCTCTTGGTATTGCAACGCGCCATCCGGGCAATAGGCTGATACCTTTAAAATATCCTCCCGTATCTCTTCGGGAGAGGAGATAACCGTCACATGATTGCCCACAAAATACCGGATATGATCGACAAAACCCGCACTTTTGGGGATCAGGTAGCTTGTTTCAGCGCCGGATATCAGCACCTCAAAATGCGGGACCTCCAAAATTTCATGGCTGAGGGCCAAAGCTTTTTCCCGCTCCATCGGCGTTTTGCTGACAGCCCTCCCATCCGGCGCAAAGCAGACCGCGCCGTTTTCGCAGAGAAAGAAAATCTCATCTTCCACCGGGGCAAACAGCTTTCTTAAACTTCCGTGCTGCCGTCCGCTGGCGGCACAGAAATAGATGCCCCGCTCCTTTAGCAGGCGGATCTGGGCAAAAAGCCGGTCTGAAACGGCTGTCGCACCGTTTTGGAGCAGGGTTCCGTCGATATCGCTGGCAATGAGTCTGATTGATTGTGACATAGGCCGGTTTCCTCTTTTCATTGTTTATTCGTGCAAATATCTAGTCGCAGAGCTAGCTTATTTTTCGTGTATGGCAAAACTTGACAGCGCAGAGCAATCTGTTATAATAAGACATGGGTAACCAATTTTGCTTTGAAAGGATGTTGAAGATATGATTCCTGAAAGACTGCGCCTGTTGCGGGAGAAGATGAAAACTGCCGGAATCGACCTGTATATGGTCACATCGGCGGACTTTCACGGCTCCGAGTATGTAGGCGATTTCTTCAAATGCCGGGCCTTCATCACCGGCTTTACCGGTTCCGCCGGCACCGCTGTGATTGCGCAGGACGCGGCGTACCTTTGGACCGACGGGCGGTATTTTATCCAAGCGGCCGAACAGCTGCAGGATACCACTGTCACCCTAATGAAAATGGGCCAGGAAGGCGTCCCGACCGTCAAACAATTTTTGCTGGATCATCTAAAAGAGGGCCAGGTGCTGGGCTTTGACGGCCGCACGGTCCCCGCCTCCACCGGCAGGGAATTGCAGCAAAAGCTGGCGGCAAAAGGCGTTTCGGTCCGCTATCAGCAGGACCTCATCGCTGAAATCTGGGACGACCGGCCCGCTCTGTCGGCGGAACCGGTTTATGAGCTGGATGTCCAATACACGGGCAAGAGCCGTGCGGAAAAATGCGCCGCCGTGCGGAAAGAGATGGCGGAAAGCGGCGCCGATACGCTGGTGCTGACCTCTTTGGACGATATCGCGTGGCTTTTAAATATCCGCGGCGGGGATGTCGCCTACAACCCGGTCGTCCTCTCGTATCTGATGTTCACGGGCGGTGAGATCCGGCTGTATGCAAACGAAAAGTGCTTTGACAAAAAGGTCACCGCCGCTCTCGCCGCTGAGGGTGTGCACATCTATCCGTACAATGATATCTATGCCGATATCCGCGCCCTAAAGCCCGGCACCAGGCTGATGCTGGACTGCGGCTCGGCAAACTACCAGGCGGTAATGGACGTTCCGGAAGGGGTCGAAATCCTGGACAGGGAGAATCCGACCTATCTGCCCAAGGCAATCAAGAACCCGGTCGAGGTCGCCAACGAAAAGGCCGCCCACATCCAGGACGGGATCGCCGTCACCCGGTTTATCTACTGGCTCAAGCACACCATCGGTAAGGAAAAGATCACCGAGATGAGCGCCGCGAAAAAGATGGAGGAGTTCCGGCAGATGGGCAAAAACTATCTCGGCCAGAGCTTTGCGCCGATCGTATCCTATGGCGAGCACGCGGCCATGTGCCACTATTCCCCGTCGGAGGAGAGCGATATCGAGATCGAACCCCACGGCTTTGCGCTGGCCGATACCGGCGGACAGTACCTTGAAGGCACCACCGACATCACCCGCACCTTTGCGGTCGGCCCGCTCTCCTATGAGCAGAAGCATCACTACACGCTGGTCCTCCGGGGACACCTCCAGCTGGCGGCGGCAAGGTTCCTATACGGCTGCACCGGGACGGCGCTCGACTATGCCTGCCGGAAGCCGCTCTGGGACGAGGCGCTGGACTACAACCACGGCACCGGCCACGGCGTCGGGTACCTGCTCAATGTCCATGAAGGCCCGAACTCCTTCCGTTACCGCATTGTCCCCGGACACAATGCCGTGCTGGAGGAAGGGATGATTACCTCGAACGAGCCCGGCCTGTATCTGGAAGGGAAATACGGCATCCGCATCGAGAACATGATCGTCTGCCGCAAGGATGTCAAGAACGAGTACGGCCAGTTTATGGCCTTTGACAACCTGACCTTCGTCCCCTACGAGCCGGAGGCGGTCCTGCCGGAGGAAATGTCCGCGAAGGAACGGGCGCTCTATAACGCCTACATGGAGGAGGTCTATCAGAAAATTTCTCCCTATCTCCCCGCCGAAGAAGCCGCCTGGCTGCGCAAAGAAACCCACAGCATCTGATATTGATCACAAAGGTGCCCGATGCCCTTTTCGTGAGCACCGGGCAGTTTTTTTCAGCGTTTTTTCTTCTTGTTTTTGCGTTCGGATTTGACGCGGGGCTTGCGCTCGGGGATTTTGCTCAGATCAAACAGGTCCCCCAGTGTCGCGCCGGCCGGCTCCTCCTCTTTCCCCATCAGCTGCCGCACAATCCGCGTCCGCTCGGCGAAAGCCTCCTTGTCCTTGACCAGGGTCAAAAGAGACGCGGAGTTTTCCGCATCCGCCATGGCAGAATGCTGACTGCCGGAGAAGCTGCCGCTGGACGCGCCGAGCGCGTTGGTCAGGGAGAGCGGGTTCCGGCGGGAAAGCCCCATCAGCCGGGTATAAACCCGCTGGAAATCCATCCAGCGGTGATAGCATTTCGGGATCGGGATATCCTTTAACCTACATTCGCCCGAAAACTGTCGCCAGTCCGAATTGCTCCAGGCGTAAATCCGCACCTTGCCGTCCCTCTCCTCAGAGCCTTTCAGGATCCAGACAGTGAACTGGTCAATCGCATCCCGCAGGAGGGGCGCGTCTTCCACATCCGACTGCTTGATGCCGGTCAGCTCGGTGATATGGGGCATGATGGGGCTGTACTCCGGATGGACATTTAACGAAAAGCGGTCGATCAGCTGGTAATCCTCATTCAGCTTGACCGCGCCGATCTGGATAATTTCCCCCAAAACAATGGCCCGCGCTTCCCGGTTTTCCCGGGGAATCGGGTTCATCTCAAAATCCAGAAAAATATGCTGCAACGATTTTCTTCCTCTCTTTGAACAGTTATCCTTTATATTGTAACACAAAATGCGCCGAAGGAAAAGATCTTTCCGAAAACTGTTTTCAGCTTTTTGCAGCCGCACCATTGCAACAGACCAAAATCCGTGCTACAATGAGAAAAAGGCTTTAGAAAGGGATGATCATGATGCTGCTGAAAAATGGCCTGATTTTTATGGACAACGGCGTGTTTGCGCCGGGAGACATCCGGATACGGGACGGGAAATTTGCCGCCGTAGGGGAAAAATTGGATGCGCAGGGCGAAACCGTCCTCAACCTGCATGGAAAAAAGGTTCTTCCCGGCCTGATCGACATCCATACCCACGGATGCGGCATGAAGGATTTCTGCGAAGGAATGCCGGAGGCGTTTGATACCCTAGCATCGGAGTATATCCGACACGGGATCACGACCGTCTGCCCGACCTCGATGACGCTGCCGCCGGAGCAGCTGGAAAGGATCTACACCGCTTATAACGATTGGATGGCCTCGGACCATCCCGGCTCGCGGCTGATCGGCATCAACATGGAGGGGCCGTTTATCAGCGTCGCCAAAAGGGGCGCCCACCGGGTGGAATATGTCATTCCCGCCGACTTTAAAACCTTTACCCGCCTGAATCAAGCCAGCGGCAACCGGATCCGTCTGGTCGACGTGGCGCCCGAAATAGAAGGGAACCTTGACTTTATCCGGCAGGCAAAGGAAATCTGCACCGTATCGATCGCCCACACAAACGCGACCTATGAACAGGCCATGGAAGGCTACGCTGCGGGCGCAACCAGTACGACCCACCTGTTCAACGCGATGTCCGGCTTTTCCCACCGCGCGCCCGGGACAGTCGGGGCGGTATTTGATTCGGATGCCTATGCTGAGCTGATCTGCGACGGGGAGCACGTCGTCCCCCCTGTCATCCGCACGGCCGTAAAGCTCCTGGGGCCTGACCGGCTGATCGTCATCTCCGACTCGCTGATGGCGGCGGGGATGCCGGAAGGAACCGTCTGCACCCTGGGCGGCGACGAAGTCGTGATCAAGGGCGGGAAGGCCGTCCTGCCAAACGGAACGATTGCCGGGAGCATTGTCAACATCCTGGAAGAAATCCGGCGGCTTCTCTCCTTCGGCGTCGATGAGTGCACCGCTATCAAAGCCTCCACCATCAACCCCGCCAAAGCCATCGGTATTGACCATCTGGTCGGCAGCATTACGCCCGGGAAGCTGGCCGACGTCCTGGTGTTGAACCCCGACTACACGCCCTTTATCGTGCTGCGGGACGGCATCGAACAGAAAATAAACTGATTCAATAGAAAAAGCTCTGCTATCCTGGGACAGCAGAGCTTTTTTGCTTCATGAAATTAGTCGGCGTTGGGAGCACCAACGGGACAGACACCAGCGCAAGCGCCACATTCGATGCAGGTATCAGCGTCGATTACGTACTTGCCGTCGCCCTCGGAAATAGCGCCTACGGGACATTCAGCTGCACAAGCACCACAAGCGATGCACTCATCAGAAATCTTATATGCCATGTAAAATACACCTCCTTAGTAGTATGCTTTTATTGTAGCAGTTTTATACGGAAAAAGCAAGTCCTTTCATGAAATTTTACCGATAAGTTCGGGATTTTCACTCGGTATTTTTTTCCGCACTATTTTCGCGGGCGCGGCGGCTGCGGGAGGAAAGTTCCCTCCCCCACTTGACGTCCTCTTTATGATAGACCGAAGGAGCCAGTTCTTCATCCTGATCCAGCTGTACCTTCAGCATCCCCGTCAGCAGGCTGACCTCGGTCACAACCCCCATCCCGTCAGGCGTCTGAACCGGCGCACCGACCCGCGGGGTCGTCCGCAGCAGGTCCTCATAGGCCTCCTGCTCGTACTTCAGGCAGCACATCAGCCGTCCGCAGGTGCCGGAAATCTTGGTCGGGTTGAGCGAAAGGTTTTGCTCCTTGGCCATCTTAATCGAAACCGGCTGGAAATCCCCGAGAAAGGTCGAACAGCAAAACGGCCGTCCGCAAATACCCAGCCCGCCCAG
The DNA here is from genome assembly GCA_964460915.1 of uncultured Oscillospiraceae bacterium. Classification (GTDB taxonomy): domain Bacteria; phylum Bacillota; class Clostridia; order Oscillospirales; family Ruminococcaceae; genus Faecivivens. The sequence continues at coordinate 9,494 of CAYWRQ010000006.1, read as the reverse complement.
CATTTTGGATTCATCCCGAACCCCTATCTGGCGCAGCTCGATACGGGTTCGGAAAATACCCGCCAAATCCTTGACCAGCTCGCGGAAGTCTATCCGTCCGTCCGCTGTAAAATAAAACAGGATTTTGTTTCCGTCAAACGTATATTCCACATCCACCAGATTCATATCCAAATGATGGCGGCTGATCTTTTCCTGACAGGTGCGGAAGGCCTCCCGCTCTTTCGCGGCGTTTTCCTCAATCGTCCGCATATCCTTTTCGTCCGCCGGACGGATGATCGACTTCAAAGGGACCACAATCTGCTCATCCGGCACCATACGGTTGGGAATTACAACGCTCCCACATTCAACCCCCCGTGCAGTCTCGACCACGACCGTTTGACCGGCGGCCAGTTTAAAATCTCCGGGGGAAAAATAATAGGTTTTGCCGGCGTTCTTAAAACGAACGCCAATAATTTCAGTCATATACTTTCCTTTCTATGCATCGGTCCATCAGCTCTCCATAATCGCTTTCAGTCCGGAGGAGTACACCGCCAGAAGCAGGCTCAGCGAAACATTGGCGCGCAGGCCTTTTCGCATTTCACCGCCCAGCTCGTGGATCCGGATCGCCCGGTCAGGCGAAAGACGCGCCGAAACCGCCAGCATTTCCGGACTGCTGCCCGGTAAAAACGCGGCCCGCGAAACGGCTCCCATCAGCCGGTCCATCATCTGCAGCAGCTTTCCAAACCGTTCGCGGTTTCCTTCATACGCGGACAGCTGTTCCACCAGATCATACTCCCGTCCACCGGTCAGCGCCCGGCAAAGCGCCTGCGCGCTGTCAAAAACCGCCGCAGCCGTTTCGTCCTCTAAATAACTTAGGCAACAGCCGAGGTTCCCTCCGCCGCAGAGAAGCGCTTTTTCCAGCCGCTCGGGGCTTTCCTCCGGGTATTGCCGCAAGAGCCACTGCTCCGCCCTGCGCTCGGGGATTTCGTGCGTTTCCAGGCAGATGCAGCGGGACGGGATTGTCTCCGGAAGGGCAGAGAGATTGTTGCAGGTCAGAATAAAAACCAGATAAGGCGGCGGCTCTTCCAGCACCTTCAAAAGCGCGTTGGCCGCGGACAGATTCATTTCTTCGGCATCCTCGATCAAGATCACCTTATAATCCGATTCATTGGGGCGGATATACGCCTGTCTCCGGATTTCCCGGATCAGATCGACCGGGAACTGCGTTTTCCCTTCCGGACGGCGGAACCGCAGAAAGTCCGGATGCCCGTGTCCGAATACCTTTTTACAGGAAGGGCACTCCCCGCAGGGCCGCTCCTCCCCCCGGCACAGCAGCGCGGCGGCAAAAACGGATGCCAGCGTCTTTTTCCCGGTCCCCACCGTCCCGTGAAGCAGATAAGCGTGGCCCAGGGTCCTGCTGCCCGGCGCACCGGCCCGCTGCAGGACGTTTTTCAGATGCGCATTGCCGAGGAACTGGCCAAAGTCTGTGATCAGATCCGGCATTACAGCTTTTCAAACCGTTCAACGTCGGTGACAATAATCGTCGCGCCGCCGACCGTAACTTCAACCGGCATGGAAGAATAGGTATTCATCCCAAAGCCTGCAGAAGAGGAAACAATCTGTTTCCGTTTCCGGGAATGTTCCCCGATCACCGCGATCGCGTGCTCAACCTTTTCTTCTTCGGTGCAGGTCAGGAAAGTCGTATTGCCCGACATTAAAAAACCGCCCGTTGAAGCCAGCTTTGTGACAAAGAAGCCTTCCTTTGTGAGCGCTGCTGAAACAGCGGCAGAATCATCGCTATTGACGATGGCAAAAATCAGTTTCATAAACCATTCATTCCTTTCCGGTATGGCCGTAAAGCCAAAATCTTATGCACATTTCGCTTCCTGCTGAAATATCAAACCTCAATACCAATTTTTATTTTATCACATTCAGGGCAAAAATACCACTGCTTAACAGCAATTTCTTTTCGGCTTCCCCAATTTTTTCTCCGGCCGTCACAACCGGGATCCCGGGCGGGCAGGCAATCCGGTTTTCCGCTGCGATTCTCCCGACGGCTGCCTCGGCCGGGACACGCTCCGAATCGGAGAAGACCGCCTGCCGCAGCGGCACGGCCCTTTGCGGCGCAAGATAAAACGGCGGATACGGCAGCGCGGGGCGCGGGAACAGATGCTCCGCGAAATCCAGAATCCGGCTGTAGGCCTGCTCGTCTGTCTGCGGGGAAACCATCAGGACAACCTTCCCCCCGCAGGCAAACTCCGGTTCCACCTGGTATCTCCGCAGGATCTCCGCCACTTCCTCCGCTGTATATCCCATCCTTCCGGCATCCAGCGTCAGCTTGGTGCAATCCGACACGCGATCCAGCAAAAGAACCCCTTTTTGCCGCAGACGCTCCGAAAACGCCTTCATCTTAGTCTGTAAGGCAGCAAAAGAGGCTTTCCCCTCTCCCATCATCCAGTCTGACGCCTGTTCCAGCGACGCCATAATCAGGTAGGAAGGGCTGGTGGAGCCGTAAAGGGTCATCGTATGCTTCAGCTCTGTCTTTGGGAAAACATTTTCCATCCCTCTCCTGCAATGCAGCAGGCTCCCGCCCGTCAGGACAGGCAGCGTCTTATGGGGGCTGTCACAGCAGAGGTCCGCCCCGGCCTCCATCGGGTGAAGGCCCGGAAAGGCGCAGAGGTGGGCGCCATGGGCATTGTCGCAAAGCAAAATCCCGCCCTTTCGGTGCACCGTAGCTGCAATCTCCCCCACCGGGGCCATCACGCCGTAATAATCCGGCGAAGTCAGGTAAACAATCCTGCAGGAAGGGTGGGCATCCATCATGGCTCCGACCTCCGCCGCTGTCGCCGGAAGGCAAAGGCCGGTCTTCTGGTCATAAGCCGGCACCAGCCAGTGAATCTCCGCGTCGCAATGGACACAGGCATTGACAAAAGCAAGATGGGCATTGCGCACCGCAATGATTTCGCGGCCAAAATGACGGACGGCGGCCGTCACCATCGTCAGGATAGACAAGGTCGACCCGCCCGCGCTATAGCAGCTGTAACCGGCATGATACAGGGCGGCCGTCATCTCCTCCGACCGGGCGATGATCCCCTCCGGCTGGTACAGCTCGTCCGCACCCTTGATCTCGGTCAGGTCATACGGAACCGTTTCCCGCAGAAAGCCCGGATAGCAGGCGGGCGCTTTTCCCTTGTGGCCGGGCATATGCAGCCGGGATGTGCCCGACGCGGCATAGCTTTTCAAAAAATCTGTGATTGGCGTCATCTCTATCTCCCCATTGCTTACAAGAAAACAGCCGCCGGAAACGGGATTCCAGCGGCTCTATTGTCAATTGTTCTGTTCGGCGGAAGGCTGTTCGTCCAGCAGATAATCAAACCCTTCCGGCAGCTCTCCAATTACGCCCTCCGTCGAGTCCGATTTAAATAAAACCTTCACCGTCTGCAATATCAGCTTAATGTCGACCCAAATCGAATACTGCTCGATATAAATCAGGTCGAGAATCAGCTTATCCTTCGGCGTCGTATTGTATTTGCCCTGGATTTGTGCCAGACCGGTCAGCCCGGCCTTGACCTTCAGCCGGTATTTAAACTCCGGCAGTACCTCGACATACTTTTCGGTAATCTCCTCCTGCTCGGGACGGGGGCCGACGATCGACATATCGCCTTTCAAGATGTTGATAAACTGGGGCAGCTCGTCCATACGGGTCTTCCGCAGGAACCGGCCGACCTTGGTGATCCGGTCGTCATCCTGAGAGGCAAGACGTTTGGTGACCTTGTCCGCGTCGACGATCATCGTGCGGAACTTAAGCACCTCAAAGACCTTGCCGTCCTGCGTGACGCGGGGCTGTTTAAAGAAAACCGGCCCGTGATCCTCCAGCTTAATCGCTAGGGCCTCTATCAGCATAAAGGGGCTGGCAACCAAAAGCCCGATTCCGGAAATGGCAATATCCATCGCCCGCTTGAGCACCCGCTGCTCAAATGTAAGGCCGGAGATCCGGGACTCCAGCACCGTGACATCGTCGATAATCACATGGTGGGAATGGCGGGTAATGATATCCGAAAGCTCCGGCGTCAGGTAGGTAGTTTTATTGTGCTTATAGCAATATTCCAGAATCCACGCCTTATCCGTTTCGTCCAGACTATACAGGAAAATGGCGTCGCTATGCCGGATCTTTCTTTTCAGGTCTTCCTCCTGAAGGTCATACAAAGCGGAAATTTTATACTGCTTTTTATACTTGGAGATCTTACTGATAAATTGTGGCAGGCCCTCCTTCGTGCCGTAGATGACAATGCAGTTCGCCGGCGGGTTGACCTCAAAATACAGGTAGTTTCCCAGATATCCGAACAGGTTGATCGCAATAATCTGCAACAGCAGGATACCGATCAGCGTGAAAAAGTCCTTGAGATAGCTGCGGTTCGGAAAGTTAAACCGCATGATTGCCAATTGCAGGTAGGTAATGGCATCCGCGAGAAAAGTCGCAATCGACGCCGAATAGACGATTTCCTTGGTCTTTTTGATCCCAATCGGGAAACCTCCGTATATTTTGAGCATCGCTACGCTGACAACCGGAAAACAAATCAGCGTAATGGCTGCCGTACGGGACGCACGCAGCAGTTCCGGCTCTGTGAGCGCAAACAAAACGTAGAAAATCAGAAAAAGCGTAATGACCAAAAGCAGCTTAAAACAGCGCAAAAAAGTACTTTGCAGTTTTTTTGCAATTGATTTTACCATGATGAATCCTCCGGATATGCAGGAAATTTTCAGTCAATTCTTTGCAGGCGCATGGCGCCGTTACAGTACAGTATAACACATTTTTTGCCACAGTACTATAGATTAACTTTCAAATCTTGTTCTTCTGAGAATCACAAAATTGTAAAAGTCGTTTAAATTCCCCAAAATCTGACCGCAAAATAAAATCACGGATCCAATTTTTCCATCAACTGCAGCAGTTCCTCCGCTGCTTCCTCTACCGGCTGCCCGACCGCGTCTTCGGAAGGCTGCTCCGCTTCCCCGTCCGGAGTCTCTCCGGTTTCGGCGGGGGCTGCGGGTTCGTCCTGCGGTGCGGATTCTTCCTCCGATGCGGGTTCCCCGGCAGCAGGCTCCTTCCCGGCCGTATCTTCATCAGACTGCGCTTTTTCCGGCGCGTTTTCCGCTTCGGGGTTTTCCTCCGACTTGTCTGCCTTTTCCTCCGCCGCTTTCTTTTGGGCTGCTTCTTCCGCCGCCTTTTGTTCCTCCGGCTTCCAGCTGACAAAACGCTTCTTAGGCTCCGGTTCCTCATCCGGCTGGATATTCTCAACGGTGCTCAGTTCCCGGGCAAAATCCAGGCAATTGACCTCCGCGTTGTACCACTGCTGCCAGCACTGGAAGCCCATCTGCGCGCGAGCGTCGAATTTGTCCTTATCCATGCTGCACAGCATCTCCAAAAACGCTGTCAGCTGCTCAATCGTCGGGTCAGCGGGCATCAAAAGCCCCGTCTCGTTGCTGACCACATCGGAAACCCCGTCCACATCGGTCGCACAGACAAAAATATGGTTGGCCATCGCCTCGAGCATCATCGAAGGGACGCTCTCCGAACGGCTCACCGACAGGAAAACATCCAAAAGATGCTCTGCGTAGTAGGCATACCGTTCCTGTTGGTTCATGCTCCCCAGGAATTCATAGCGGATGCCCGGTTTATTTTCCAGCTTCTGCCGTGCCAGCTCCAAAACCGCTTCCCGCTGGGAGCCGTCGCCGATGTGCACCCATTCCAGGCAGCCGAACTTCATGGCGGAAATCGCTTCGATCAGCAGCGGCAGGCGCTTATCCTCCTCAATCGGCGAGCAGGTCACAATCCGCAGCAGATAATCGTTTTCCGGAGGCTCCAAAAGCACCTCCGGCTCCGGAACGCCCAGAGGCGCGACCCGGTATTTCCCGCTGGAAGTCCCGTCGGTAAAATGATGGACATAGGTCGTCCGGCGTTCCTCCGACGTAAAATAAACCGCGTCCAGGCGCTCGTTTGTAATCTGGTTCAGCGTTTCCCGGCGTTCCCCGGTTACGGGATCAAACATATTCGCCCGATGGCAGCGGGCTGTCACATGAATATCCGGCCCCATTTCTTTGATCCGGCAAAGCCCGTATAAATAGTTATTGTAATTAGCGGAATAAATCACCAACGGGCGGTCGTCCTGCAGCAGCGGCAGCGACAGCACATATCTCCGCATCAGTTCACTATCCACCAACGCGTCCAGCGTATGGACAGCCGCCTGATGGTTCCAGCGCCCCTCCTCCTGCGCCTGCCGCCTTTCCAAACGATAAGCCCTGCTCATCCGGCAGCCCGCGCGCAGCCAAAATTTCCACAGCTTTCCCCCGTGGGCAACCGGCCGGGAAAAGGTTACACCCTGTGGCAAAATACGGGACATCATCTGATCCGTGTCCCGTGTAATTACATGAACATTAAAAAACCTGGCCAGATAGGGGATTTCTGTTTCAAGAAAACTCTCCTGATTCGAGCAGGGATAATGCTCCGTCACCAGCAGCAGGTTCTGCGGCTTCTTTGCCATACTATAAACATTCCTTTCCAAAATAAAAACGCAGTCCCTTTATCAAAATAGGGTTCCAAACATCCGTCCACACTTCTTCCGTACAAAATCATCATAACATAAAAAATAGCGGCGAAAAAGCTGAATTTGTGAATTTTATCATCCAGGACTGCTTTTTCCGTTCCAATCCTGCCATCAGCCCGCCATCTTATCCATCTGCAAAAGCAGATCGGCTTCTTCCCCGGTCTCGGCCGCTACCGCCGCGATAATCCGTTCCCGCACCAGGGCGGACAAATCCGCGGTTTTCATCCCACGGTACTGTTCATATCGGATCGGTTCCAAAAAACGCACCTTGACGACAATCCGTTTCAGCCCGAAATCCCCGCCAAAGGGCTTCCAGCTATCGACCAGGGCCACCGGGACAATCGCCGCATGGGCATAAGACGCTCCTTTAAATGCTCCCGGCTTAAAGTCGCCGACCCGGTTATGGTTGTCCGTATATCCTCCTTCCGGGAAGATAATCATCCGCTGTCCTTCTTCCACCTGCTTGGCCATCTGGCGGATTGCGTTGCGGGACTGGCGCATATCGCCGCGGTCAAGGCAAACTCCGTCTGTCATATCGATAAACTGGCGGATCAGCACGGTCTGTGCCGTCTGCCGGTCGATTACAATGCCGCACGGGGCTTTATGGGCGCCCATAATTGCGAGCGCGTCCAGTTTTCCCTGATGGTTGCTGATCAGCAGGTATCCGTCCTTCTCCGGCAGGTTTTCCGTCCCTTCGATGTCCAGGCGGATCCGGCCAAACCGGATAATATACCGGGCGATAAACCGGTCTACCCGATAACGGGTTTCGAGCGAAAAGCGGCCTTTTCGCCGGCGCATAAACTCCATCACGCCTAAAAAGATGATTTCCAAAAGAACATTGCACAGGATTATGTAGTAAAAACGTATCATCTGACTTGATTTCCTATCTAATGAAAGCACTGCTTCCAGTATTGAGTTTTTTTTATAAGATATTTAAAATAATTATATCATTTTGTAAATTTTATGTCAAGGCATCCATAAACCGCGCGGACATACAAATGCCGGAAATCCGTATCACACAGAAATCCGGCCTTCTGGCTTATTGATCGCACAGTCTCAGACATTCCGGTTCACACGGACAGGTGCGCCGTGTCACGGCAATTGTTTCCAACGTTTCGCCCAGCTGGTTAAAAATCGCCGACATCAGTTCAACCTGCTCGGTTGACGCATCCTGAGCCAATGCGTTGGCCACGGCAGTGACAAAGGCGGTTAGCCTGCATCCGTTCATCCAATTCATCCCCTTTGCGCAGCTTTTCCACAATCAGTATATGATAAAGTGCGGGGACAGGTGCAGAAGGAAGGATACGCCTATCCGGCAGACGGGCGAATTTTACTCGATGTCCAAAAGCAGCAAAACCTCGCCGTCCACGCGGAACTTAATCTCCCTCCCGGCAAACGCCATACCGTAAACCCGCTCCGGGTCGTGCTGGTAGGACGGCCTTGGGTCATGGGCAAGGATTCCGAGCAGCGCCTCCCATTTATCCGCAGAGAGCCGCGTGCGCAGATTTTCCGGATATTCCACCTGAAGGCTCCGTTCCCGCACCGGGTCCGAAAAGCCGCCGGCGGCGTCCGGATGGCTGTCGGTAAAAGGAAGGTAGGGCTTGATATCATAGATCGGCGTGCCGTCCATCAGGTCCGCGCCCGCCACCAGCAGCACCTTCCCCTCTTTTTCCGTATCCTCGATCCCGATCAGCCGCACCGACGAAAGCCCGATCGGGTTCGGGCGGAAGGGTGACCGGGTCGCAAACACCCCCATCCGGGTATTGCCGCCCAAACGAGGCGGGCGGACCGTCGGCGACCAGTTCTTCCGCACCGCTTCGGAAAACTGCCAGATCAGCCAGAGGTGGCTGAAGCCGTCAATGCCGCGCAGGGCGTCCGGGTTTTGGTACTCCGGCTCAAAAACGATACGGGAGACCAGGTTTTCCACAATCCCGCTCTGCCGCGGGATCCCGAACTTCGTCGGGAAATCCGAATGGATGCGGGCAATAATCTTCATCGGCATTTCTTCCACTGTTTCCTCCTATTTAAACAAGGCCCAGGCTTTCCGCCAGAAAATGCCGCAGCCGGTCGTTGGCCTTATGCTTTTGGCGTTCGGTTTCCGGATCTTCGACATAAAACGTGCCCGCTTCTTTTTCGGAAAAATAGCGGCCGGTGCGCAGCTCCACCGACAGGCTGTCCAGCGGCCATCCGGGATGACGGTTCGGGTGCGGTGCCGAGACAAAGCGGAAAGCGAACAGCTTTTGATTTTTTTCATCATCCATATAGCCAAAAACTCTCCCGTCCCGGAAAACACCATATCCATTGAAATAGCTGGCCAGGCACTCCCCGCCAAGCGAATCAATCAGTTTACAGTAGTGGGTAATCATCTCGTCATCATCCATCGCATGACCATCCGGCGCCCTGCGGACAAACAGGCCCGGCTGCCGCGGGTCATCCATCGGCAATGACAGCAGATACAGTCCGGAATCGTTGGTAATCACCTTATCGCAGTACCGCCCGTACCAGGCGGCCTTGCGCATCGCATTCTCTTTCGGCGTCCTGCCGTCCTCATCGGGGATTTTATCGACCCCAAGGTCGTGCAGCGTGACAAAATGAACGTCATATCCGGACAGCAGCTCTGCAAACCACTGCGCTTTGGACGGGTTGGTCGTACCGAGAAGTATTTCCATATGTGATTTTCCTTTCAGGAATAGAATGATATGCTATTTTTCTGACCATATTTTGGGCGGCTGCGGCCGCAGGGAGAGGTTACGGTCAGCCTTTGAAAAGGCTGGCGAAACTTTTTTGTCCCCCTCTCCATCGAAAAGATGAAAACGGTACCCAGGTTTTGCCGTTTATTTTCCGCAGGAAAACGCCCGCAAGCCGTACGCGGGCGCGGCAAAACGGCGCTCTGCGCGCCTGTCGTGTCTTCGG
>CAYWRQ010000005.1:0-41782 GCA_964460915.1 uncultured Oscillospiraceae bacterium | reverse complement strand
TTTGAAGTTGTTTCTCTATTTTTTTCTCTGTCAACTATCTATTGTACCATAACAAAAACAGATTTTCTTCCAGCAGACCAAAGAGCAGCCGCATTTATCCGGCACACGCCGCCCTTTCTAAAATGCTGAGAGAAAAAGGCGGGAATTATGTGATATTTATATACCGGATATGAATAATTTTGACTTGCATATAGATAACAATCATGCTATAATTTAAACGATAAAAATATCTGCTGATCAGGCATATCGCATGATGGCTGTAGGATAGAAAGGATTTGTCTATGCGCGGAATATATAGCTCTGTAACGGATATCAGAAGAAAAGTATTTACCGAAGTGGCCCGTCTGGCCTATGAGGGCGGCGATTACTCCAGGATCGAGGAACTTCCCTATAAGATTGTCCCCGGTGAGGTTGCGACCTATCGGGACTCGATCTTTTTGGAGAGGGCGATTGTCGGAGAACGGCTGCGGCTGTCTATCGGCCTTCCACTGCGTCCGCTGGATGCCCATGCCCCTGTTTCCGCAGGGATTGAAGAAAGCGCGATCGCTGAAAAATACTACGATCCTCCTCTGGTCAATATTATCAAATTTGCCTGCAATGCCTGCCCGGAAAAGCGCTACTACGTGACGGACGGGTGCCAGGGCTGTCTTGCCCATCCCTGTACCGCAGTTTGCCCCAAGGGCGCGATTTCGATTGTACACGGGAAATCGGTTATTGACGAATCGAAATGTATCAAGTGCGGGCGTTGTAAGGATGCTTGCTCGTATAACGCGATTATCAAGCAGGAACGTCCTTGTGCGGCGGCTTGCGGTATGGACGCGATTTCCTCGGATGCTTTGGGCAGAGCAACGATCGATTATGATAAGTGCGTGTCCTGTGGCCAGTGCATCGTAAGCTGTCCTTTCGGCGCGATTTCGGACAAGGGCCAGATTTTCCAGACGATCCACGCGATCACCAGCGGCCAGCGGGTTATTGCGGCGATTGCTCCCGCTTATGTCGGACAGTTCGGCCCGAAGGTTACGCCGGAAAAGCTGCTCACAGCGATTAAGATGCTGGGCTTTGACGATGTCACCGAGGTTGCGATTGGGGCCGACCTGTGCACGATTGATGAAGCGCACGACTTTGTCAAGAAAGTTCCGGAGGAACAGCCGTTTATGGCGACCTCCTGCTGCCCGGCCTGGTCTGTAATGGCGAAGAAGTGCTTCCCTGAATTTACCCCGTACATCTCGATGGCGCTGACCCCGATGGTTCTGACTGCCCGCCTGATCAAAAAGATCCATAAGAACGCAAAGGTTGTCTTTATCGGCCCCTGCTCCGCGAAGAAGCTGGAAGCCAGCAGACGCACGATTCGTTCCGATGTTGACTTTGTTTTGACCTTTGAAGAACTGATGGGGATGTTTGCTGCCAAGGACATCAATCCGGAAGAGGTTGAGGTTGATCCTGAGGTTTTGCGTTCCAATCCGCTCGGCGTTGCTTCTGCGGCAGGCCGCGGATTTGCGGTCAGCAATGGCGTTGCCGGTGCGGTTGCAGATATCATCCGGCAGATTGATCCGGAGCGGGAGGTCAAGATTATGTCCGCCCAGGGGCTGCGGGATTGCAAGAAGATGCTGACTTTGGCGAAGGCCGGTAAATATGACGGCTATCTGCTGGAAGGCATGGGCTGCCCCGGCGGTTGTGTAGCGGGTGCCGGAACGATCCAGGCTCCGACAAAATCGGCGGCTATGGTCGGACTTCACGCCAAGAAAGCCGGGCATAAGCTCGCTTCCGAAAATCCGTATAAAGTCGTTATAGATCGTTTGGACTGATGGGTATAACAAAAGCGGTTCGGCTGATTCTTTCAGCTGAACCGCTTTTTTGCGCATATGGACTCACATATTTTGCAGCATGGAAATTACGATCTCCGCCGCGTCATTGGCCGCTATTTTTTCAAATACGTCAAAGCTCATCGCCGCGTCGTCGTCCGCGTTATCCGAGATGCTGCGAATGATAACAAAGGGGATATCGTTGCTGGCGCAGGTATGCGCGATGGAACCACCCTCCATTTCAACAGCCATTGGGTCGGTCCGGGCGACAATATCATCCTTGACAGCCTTTTCGCAGATAAACTGATCCCCTGTTGCAATTCGTCCGATGTAGGCGGTAACTCTCCCCTCACAGGCGGCAGAAGCGCATTTTACCAGCCGCGTATCAGCGGTAAAGGTCTTTTGGAACGGGTAGCTGTGGGAAAGGATTTCCAGATCCATATCGTGATAGAGGACCTCGCTTGAGATCACCACGTCCCGAACGGAAGCTTTTCCAGCTCCGCCGGCCACGCCGGTATTGATTACGGCTGTGACACCGAAATGATCGATTAAAAGCTGTGCCGTAATTGCCGAATTCACCTTGCCGATACCAGAGCAAACCAGTACCGCGTTTGTCCCGCCAATTTGACCGGAATAAAAGGTACGGCCCGCATACACTGTCTCATGTAAATCGCCGGTCAGTTTGGTCCGAAGCAGTTCAATTTCACTGCCCATGGCGCCAATGATGCCAATTTTTGTCATTTTTGTTTTCGTTCCTTTCAGATAACATGGATACAATCATCAGGTATCCTGCTGTGATTCTTTATGAATTCCAAAAAACAGCCGCAGAAGTCCGGACATCATTTTCGACGGTTTCATCACAATTACTCTCATACCGAAACCTCCTTTCTGCTTCATAGTACGCAGAAAGGGTTGTCTCGGTTCGTCTTACAGAAGGTCGGACAGGATTACGAGTAGCTTCCCCTCCCGGACGCTGATGATGGCCGGATCCTCGATGGCGGCGTTGCTGACCCCGAGCGGGAAATTCTGGTCCGGCTCGGCGTCCTCCAACGGATAACTCAGCCCCTTTAGGGAGATGCCCCGGCATTTCTCCGTGTATGAGAAAATGGAAACATGACGGTATCCGGCCGGAAGAACCAGCGATGTGTTTTGCAGCATTGTGACCCACTGCCGCCCGTCGACCAGTATGCCGGCAGCTCCGTGTTCCAAGAGATAGGAAAGGGTCTGAAATGCGGCATAGGTATGATCCAGCCTGCCGCCTAATGCGCCATAGATCAAAAACGACCGGCAGCCCAGCTCAATCCCCTTTTTCACCGCCAGCATCAGATCGGTGTCATCTTTCCGCACCGGGAACAAAATGGCGCCGGCGGGAACCTCACTTTTTTCGAGGGAATCCATATCCCCCATAACCAGATGCGGCGTCACAGCAAGCGCTGCGGCGTTGTGCACGCCGGCATCGGCGGCAATGATATAATCATCGGGAGAAAAGGTTTGGGGCAGAAGCGGTGTAATTTCCATTGCCCCTGCGGCAAAAATAATACAGCGTCCGTTCATTTGTGGCCGTCCTCCCTTTGCCAGTCGGGAATTTTCATGGCTTCTTCATAAAGAGCGACATAGCTTTCATGGCGGCTGGGGCTGATTTTCCCTTCCTGGAGCGCTGCAAGCACCGCACAGCCCTTTTCTTTTCGATGGGAGCAGCCGACAAATTTACAGTCCTCTAAAAAGGGCGCAAATTCACGGAAACAATACTGAAGCTCTTCTTTTCGAACCGGCTCATATTGTTCGAGCTCGACCGATGAAAAGCCGGGTGAATCGGCTACATATCCGCCTCCCGGCAGCGGATACAGCTCAACCTGACGGGTGGTATGGCGGCCGCGGCCCAGTTTATTGCTGATTGCGGCCGTCCGAAGTTCCAGATCAGGAAACAGTCTGTTTAATAAAGTAGACTTTCCGACACCCGTATTGCCGATAAAGATACTCACCTTATTTTGCATCAGGTTTAAAATCTCGTCCTGGTTTTCCACTCCCTCGCCTGTCTCGATTACCGTAAAACCGGCATTGCGGTAAATCTCCGCAAAATCCTCGTCGTCTTTCAAATCTGTTTTGGTCAGGATAATAATCGGTTCAATCTTCTTGTACTCACAGACCGTAATCAGCTTATCCAGCACAAAGGGATTGGGATCCGGCAGGATGGTAGAAACCGTCATCAGTGCGAGATCGATATTCGCGGCTTTTGGGCGTACCAACTCGTTCTTTCGGGGTAAAATCTCAACAATATTGTCGTCTTCGATTCGGACATGATCACCGGCCAGCGGCGTGATCCCTCTCTTGCGAAAGATACCGCGGGCCTTACAGGGCAAAATAGCATCCTCTGTCTGCACATAGAATGCGCCGCTGATGGCTTTGATAATCAATCCCTGTGTTGTCCCACTCATAAAAGTCTCCTTCTGGTTTTATTCTCCATCAACATCCGGGCTGTCGCCGGGGCCGGGGTTGGTTGCGCTCTCTCCGGGGCTCTCCGATCCAGGGCCGCCCGGTGCAATCGGCGTACTGGGGCCGCCGGGGCCATCAGGACCGTCATCGCCGGAAATCGGGTCCAAGGGACTGCCTCCGGTTACGATGGATTCGTTATAGTCGCTGGTGAGGGAAATCTCTCCCGTATCAAAATCTACCGAATAGGAAGCATAACGCTGGCCATCCAGAGAAACGGTAACCTCCTGCTGGCCTTTGCCGGTGACGTTGAGCAGCAAAGAGGAGTTGGTAGAAGGATTAACGGTCATACTGCCAATATCCACACCGTTCATATACAGTACCATGGTGTAATCTGCCGAGTTGCTGTTCGGAGGGAAACTAATTTGCAGCGGAACGGTCTTTTGATATCCGGAGCCGTTGCTGACGGAGATTTCTATCGTCCCATTTTCAGGTGCAAATTCTCCCGATGAAATACTCTGATCTACGACAATACCGGCAGGCTGATCGCTGTCAACCTCCTGAATCGTAACAGTCAGTCCGACTGCATCCAACCGGGCAATCGCGTCTTCCTGTGTGCGGCCGAGGACATTGGGTACTTTAAGGGCGGAGGTGACGTTGCCGCGGCTGATATAAAGGGTAACAACCGTATTTTTTTCCACCTGCGTGTTGGCGGGCGGGTCAGTGGAAAGGACCTGGTCTGCGGGGATGTCCTGGCCTTCCGGGGTTTCCTGAGTCGTAATCGAATAGTCCAGCCCCATCTCAAATAAAGTTTGCTGGGCCACATCCAGGCTTTCCCCGATCAAATTCGGAACATACAGTGTACTGATCCCGTCGCTGATCTTGATCCGGACCGTGCGGTCGACCTTGACGGTCGTACCGGCCGTAACATTCTGATAGTAGATCACACCGGCATCATATTGGTCGGTCATCGCCCGTTCTTCGATTACAAAATCAAACTGTTTATATTCTTCGGTATTTTTGACCTCATCATACGACATTCCCACCAAATTGGGCATGACCGTTTCCGCGACCTTTTCATCCCTTCCCCAATAAAAGAAACCGAGCATAACCAGGATGACTGTAATACAGCAGGCGGCCGCAATTCCCATCAAAATCATGATACTGGGGCTTTTCTTGATTACGATGATTTCTTCCTCTTCCGGTTCAATCGGTTGTGTGCGGGCGCGCGGCTGGCCGCTGTTGGAACTGCGAACCGGTTGTTTTTGGATTTGGGAGCGCCTCTCCAAAGCGGCAGGTTCTACTGCGCGGGTATAGCGGTAATGAAAACGGATTGCGGGATTTGCCTTAAACGCGTCTACAGCGGACAGCATTTCTTTCGCAGAACGATATCGGAAGTTTTTGTCTTTCTGCATCGCCTTGTCGCATATTTCACATAGGCCAATCGGGATTTCCGGGTTTATCTGGTGCAGAGGGGTCGGAGTCTCGTGAATATGCTTCATGGCCACCTCTTCCGGTGTTGCGCCGTCAAACGGGACGCTGCCGGTCAGCATCTCATACAGCAGTACGCCCAGCGAATAGATGTCGCTTTTCGCGTCCGATTCTTCCCCGCACGCCTGCTCCGGGCTGATATAATGAACAGATCCGATTGCCTTATTTTGGCCGCTGCGGATATCTTCGCGGGCAAAACGGGCAATCCCAAAATCCATGACTTTGATTGATCCGTCCCGCTGCAGCATAATATTTTGAGATTTGATATCCCTGTGGATCACCCCATGATCATGGGCGTGCTGTAAAGCAAGCAGAATCTGCCGGAGAAAATGAACGGAATCTTTCCAGCGCAGATATCCTTGATGATGGATATACTGGTTTAAGGTAACACCGTCGATGTATTCCATGACGATATACTGATCCGCCCCGGTAAAGTTCACATCATATATTTTGACAATATTGGGGTGATCCAATACCGCAATCACGCGGGACTCGTTCCGAAAACGGCGAACAAATTCCTCGTTGGTCAGATATTCCTGTTTCAGCAGTTTGACAGCGACGACGCGGTTATCTTCCTGAAGGTCGACGGCCTCAAACACATTGGCCATGCCGCCGCTTCCAATCAGCTTTTTCAGCTGATATCTTCCCTCCAGTGTTTTTCCGATATATTCCATATGCAACTACCATTCCTTTTTGGTCGCGGGAAAAACCCGTTTGTTTCAGTTCTCAATGACAACAACGGTAATATTATCGTAGCCGCCCCTATGGTTGGCAGCCGAGATAAGCTGTTCAGCGACTTCTTCGATCGGATGGGTTTCTAGTATCTCCCCAATCTCCCTGTCCGGGCAAAGGCCAGAGAGTCCATCCGTACACAGCAAGAGCCGGTCCCCCGGAGAAAACTGCAGATCAAGCAGGTCGACCTCGACGTCTGCCGCAATTCCGACCGCCCGCGTGATAATATTGCGGTCGGGCCTGAGCCGGGCTTCTTCCGGGGTGATCTTTCCAAGATCAATCATTTCCTGTACACGGGAGTGGTCACGCGTCACCTGATAAAATTGCCCGCCGTGCAGCTGATACAGCCGTGAATCGCCCACGTGGCCGATATATACGCAGGCCTGGGTAATAATAGCCGCCAAGGCGGTTGTACCCATTCCCGCGTATTGCGGCTGCTGCTGGGCCGTTTCATAGATATACTGGTTTGCTTCAAAAATCGCCCGTAAAAGCAGGTCATGCAGCTCGTCATCCAGCATACCCGGCTTGATGTTTTCACGGATGACGGAGGTAATAATCCGTTTCGCCGCCGTGCTGGCCTGATCGCCGCCTTTTACGCCGCCCATGCCGTCGCAGACGAGTGCAAAACCGATCCCGTCCGATAAAACCGCAATGCGGAAAGCGTCTTGGTTGGTTTCCCGGAGTCTGCCAATATCGGTTTTTCCAGCAATTTTCATCGGTCTTTCCCCTTTCTCAAGATTTTAAGGGTGTGAACTGGGCTTGACAGCCTGACGGCGCAGCTGGCCGCAGGCTGCGTTAATATCTGCACCTAACGTGCGGCGGATCGTAGCATTGATTCCGTGATTTTGCAGCACTTTTTGGAACGCATAGATCTGCTCCCGGCCGCTCTTTTCGTATCCGGCTTCTTCTACATAGTTGACCGGGATCAGGTTTACATGGCAAAGCATCCCACTAAGCAGTGAAGCCAGTTCCCTTGCCTGGGCTGCGTTGTCGTTAACCCCTTTGATCAGCGAATATTCGTAAGAAATACGCCGGTGGGTTTGATCGGTATAATACCGGCAGGCCTTCATCAGCTCCGGAATCTTATAGCGGTGATTGACGGGCATAATCTCATCCCGTACCCGGTCATTGGAAGCGTGCAGCGAAACCGATAGGGTGATCTGTAAATTTAAATCCGCCAGCTCGTAAATCCTGTCCACCAATCCGCAGGTCGATAAGGAAATATGGCGGTGACTCATGCAAAGCCCTTCCGGCGCACTGACCAGCGTTAAAAAACGCAGCACGTTGTCATAGTTATCCAGCGGTTCGCCAATCCCCATCAGCACCAGGCTGTCGATCTTTTCACCGGTATCCCGGGCAGGGGCATAAACCTGCTCTAAGATCTCCGAAGCCGTCAGATGGCGGACAAATCCCGCCTTGGTAGAGGCACAGAAGCTGCATCCCATTTTGCAGCCGACCTGTGTAGAAACGCAGACGCTGATGCCGTGCTCATACCGCATCAGTACGCTTTCGACATATTCCCCGTCGGACAGCCGGTACAGGTATTTGATCGTCCCATCAATTGCAGAAACCAGTTTCCGTTCAATTGTAAAGGAAGTGATTGTGCAGCTTTCTTTCAGTTTTTCCCGCAGGCTGGTCGGAAGGTTTTTCATTTCGTCAAAAGAGAGGACCTGTTTTTGGTGCAACCATTGAAAGATCTGCTTTGCCCGAAATTTCGGCTCTCCAAGCTGACAGACAAAATCTTCCAGCTCCGCGATGGTCATTGACTTAATATCACGCGTATCGATCACGTTCACGCCCTTTTCATGAATCTGGCAATATAAAATCCGTCGTAATTCCCGTTTTGCGGCATCAAGGTGACGGTATTGGCGTCCCTATCTGCCAATGTACGAAATATTTCCGGCAGCGGGGCCGGTATGAAATCAGGATGCGCAGCGAGAAACGCAGCGGCAATCCTGTCGTTTTCGTCTTTATTGAGCGAACAGGTGGAATAAACTAAAATCCCACCCGAACGCAGGTAGCTTGCAGCATTGTTAAGGATCCGAAACTGAATCTCCGAAAGGGCTGCAATCTCTTCCGGCGTTTTTCTGCGAATCTCCGGTTTGCGCCGGATAACGCCGAGCCCCGCACAGGGAACGTCGCAAAGCACTCTGTCTGCCGCTCCCAGTTCGGGATGATATACACTCGCATCCGCTGCGGATGCTTGGATGGAGTGAAGATGAAGTCTTTCTGCCCCATCTCGGATCAGTTTTGTCCGGTGTTCATGCAGGTCAAAGGCGAGAATCCTGCCAGTGTCCCGCATCAGCTGGGCCATTGTAAAGCTCTTGCCCCCGGGCGCAGCGCATAGGTCAAAAACCGTATCGCCCGGTTTGGGATCAACTGCCAGGGCACAAAGCTGGGAAGCGGCGTCCTGTACATAGCAGCGGCCTTCTTTCATGGGCGGCAGTTCTCCGACCGCTCCCGTTCCGGAAACAGTCAGCGCGTCTTTAAGCAGCGGGTGGTTTTCTGCCCGGACGCCCAGCCCTTCCAGCTCCTGCCGGACGGTTTCCCGGTCGGAGCAAATCGTATTGACCCGCAGCTGGAGCGGAGGCCTGCCCAGGCACTCTCTGGCCAGATGGATCGCGGTTTCAATGCCGTAATCCCTTTGCCACAGGGATAAAATCCACGCCGGCATTGCGTACGCTATTTCCGCCCGCTTCAGCGGATCATCCGGCAGCGGGATTGCTTTATCACCGCGGATAAAGCTGCGTAAAACACCGTTGACAAATCCGGCAGCACTTTTTTTCCTGGAATGTTTGATGAGATTAACACTTTCGTTGACAGCCGCCGCGTCCGGAATGGAGTCCATCCAATTTAACTGGTAGAGTGCCAGTTCCAACGCCGCAACAACTTCGGCGTCCAGCTTGTGCACCGGTTTTCCCGTAAGGCTTTGAATGATCCAGCGCAAGGTAATATCCCGTTCCAATACGCCGTAAAAAAGCTGCGCGGCAAATTGCCGTTCCTGTCTGGAAGGGACTTCGGAGAGGATATTGTCCAGCAAAAGGTTGGAATAGGCTTTGCTCTTGGTCATCCGTAAAATGCCTTCATAGGCGGCTTGGCGGCCGGTCCGTTCTTTTGCTTCCCGCATCTTTTCCCCTCCTATGCAATCATGATATCAATTCGCCGCCCAGTTTTTCTCCCAATGCCGCCGGTTTTCCCCGCAAAAACGCATCGGCGGGCATCCTTTTCCCGCCCTCGTACTGCACCGACAGCAGCTGGACGGCTCCGCTCCCGCAGGCGACGATGAATTTTTTTGCGTCCAAAACAGTGCCCGGTTCCCCGCTGCCTTCCGCCAGCCTGCTTTCGTAGACCTTTAGGCGTTTTCCCTTATAAGTAGTGACCGCTGCGGGCCAGGACGATAGCCCGCGAATCTGATTATGGATGCTCCTTGCATCTTTGGTAAAATCAATCGGGGAAAAGCTCTTATCCAGCATCGGCGCGCTACAGGATAGGCTGTCATCCTGCGGGACCGGCAGCAAAGAATCCTGTTCCAGCTTTTTCAGCGT
The DNA here is from genome assembly GCA_964460915.1 of uncultured Oscillospiraceae bacterium. Classification (GTDB taxonomy): domain Bacteria; phylum Bacillota; class Clostridia; order Oscillospirales; family Ruminococcaceae; genus Faecivivens. The sequence continues at coordinate 31,782 of CAYWRQ010000005.1, read as the reverse complement.
TGTCAGCAATGTTTCCGCCCCGATATCCGATAAGCGGGTATAAAGCTCGTCCGCTGTCTCATTCTCTCCGATGGGGGTCCGGGTCTGTTCCAGCATATCCCCGGTATCCATTCCCTCTGCCATATACATTGTCGTGACGCCGGTTTCGGTTTCCCCGTTTAGGATTGCCCATTGAATCGGTCCGGCACCTCTGTAGCGGGGCAGCAAGGAGGCGTGTACGTTGATACAGCCGTATTTCGGGAGGTCCAGCACGGCCTTGGGCAGTATTTTGCCGTAAGCGACTACGACAATAAGATCGGGTGCACAGCTTTTCAGCCGCTCCATGGCCTCATCCGTACGGACACTTTTGGGCTGAAAGACAGGGATGCCCTGCCGCATAGCCAGTTCTTTGACAGGGGGCGGCAGAAGCTTATATCCTCTTCCCTTCGGTTTATCCGGCTGGGTAAATACACCGGTCACAGGGTAACCGGCATCCAGGAGCTTTTGCAGGCAGGGTACCGCAAACTGCGGTGTCCCCATAAATACAATATTCAATGCAATCCTCCCTTTGCCTTACGAAGACTTCTTGACGTGGGCTTTGACACGCCGCTTATTTTTCGGGGGCTGTTCATTGGGCTCCAGCATACGGGTAGCATGATCTTTAAATACAATTCCGTCCAAATGATCGATTTCATGGCAGAAAGCGCGGGCCAATAGCGCGGTGCCCGTAATTTCGAACCATTCCCCGTGCCGGTCTTGGGCACGGACCGTGACCAAATCAGGGCGCTCGACGATGCCAAACTGTCCGGGGAAGGACAAACAGCCCTCGCTGCCTATCTGAGAACCGGCTGTTTTCAGGATCGTAGGGTTGATCAGTTCGATCCTCCCTTCGCCAATATCAATGACCACAACACGGCGCAGAATCCCGACCTGGACACCAGCCAGCCCGACTCCGTTTTGCTGTGCCATCGTTTCCGCCATATCATCCAATAAGGTCCCCAGCTTTTGATCAAAAGCCGTGACCTCCCGGGAGGTTTTGCGCAGCAGCGGATCGCCTTCCAAAACCATATTTCGAATTGCCATAGTGCTTTTTCACCCTTTACAATAGATTAAGTAATGTCTCCATTCATATCCACATAAATGCTGGCCTTGGAGAACAACCTGTTCTGATCGGCTTCCGTAATCGCAGCCCGCAGCAGCTGCCGGAACCGCCGGTTATTTTTGCATTTCATAATAATCCGCAGCCGGTAGCGGCCGTTTATCCGATAGACGCCCGCTTCTGAAACACCCAGCAGGACCGCGGGGAGCTGAGGGACCGCCTCCGTCAGATAACGGGCCAGAATATCATGCAGCTTATTGGCGGCCTGCCGCAGCTTGTTTTCATCCGTTCCCGCCAGTCCAATGACTGCAAGATCGCAAAACGGCGGCTGCAAAGCGGTTTTGCGCATAATAATTTCATCCGCATAAAACGCTTCATAATCTTGGTTCGCCGCATCCTGAATAACCGGATGTTCCGGCGAGATTGTCTGAATGTAGGCGCTGCCCGGTTTTTCAAAACGGCCGCTGCGCCCGACAACCTGCGTGATCAGGGAAAACGTCTTTTCACCGCTGCGGAAATCGCCGGAGTAGAGATATTGGTCGGCACTCAATACGCCCACCAGCGTGACGTTTGGAAAATTCAGCCCTTTCGCTACCATCTGGGTACCAATCATGATATCATATTCCCCGGCTTCAAACTTCGCGAAGTTTTCTTCGTAAGCGTATCGAGAATAGGTTGTATCGGTATCCATGCGCAAAATCCTTGCCGAGGGTATCCGTTGGGCGACCAGATCTTCAGCCCGCTGGGTGCCGGTCCCGACCGTGCGCATATGTGTGGAACCGCATTGCCCGCAGGGATCTCCGAGCGGGCGGGCGTAACCGCAATAATGGCACATGAGATAGCCGTTTGCCTTATGATAGGTCAAGGAAACGCTGCAATTGGGGCAGCGTGCAACCTCTCCGCAGTCAAGACAAACCGCAAAGGTTGAATATCCCCGCCGGTTGATAAGGATAATCGATTGTTCCCCGCGCTCATACGTTTGCAGCAGGGCCTCCCCCAACTGATCGCTGAAAGGGGAGAAGTTGTAGTTGCGTTCCTCCTGCATCATATCGACCAGCCGTACATCCGGCAGTTTCGCCGCGCCAAACCGTTCCTTCAGCGTAAACAGATGATAACGGCCTGTTTTAGCGGCATAGTAGCTTTCCACGCTGGGCGTGGCGGATGCGAGCAGCAAGGTCGCTTTGTGCTGGACACAGCGCAGCTTTGCGATGTCCCGGGCGTGATAGCGAGGGACAGAATCGGATTTATAAGAGTGTTCCCCTTCCTCGTCGATGATAATCAGTCCGAGGTTTTGACAGGGGGCAAAGATACTGCTGCGGGTGCCGATGACGATTTTGGCATCCCCGCTGCGAATCCGTTTATTTTCGTCCAGCCGCTCCCCGACGGACAGGCTGGAGTGGATAATGGCCACCGAATTTCCAAAATACCCACAGAATTTGTTTACCATCTGCGGTGTCAGGGAGATTTCCGGTACCATCAGGATAACCTGTTTATTGTCCCGGAGGGTATCTTCAATCAGCCGGATAAAAATGGACGTTTTTCCGGAACCCGTGACCCCGAACAGCAGTGCGGCGTTGGCCTCCTCTGCCCTGTAAAGGGCAGAGATGCCCTCGTAAACCTCCTGCTGTTTGGCAGAAAGCAAGATCTTTTCGGGCTTTAAAGGGATATGGGGCTGCGGTGTGCGCAGGACTTCTTTTTCAATATATTGCAGCATCCCTTTTTTGACCATATTTTTGATGACTGCGTCCGTAACGCCCGCGTGATAAGCGACTTCCTTTTCGGGAGCCGTCCCCATTTCCTGCAGAACACGGAGGACCTCCCGCTGTTTTGGGGTAACACCTCCCCCGTCCGGATCAATACCGGGCATCACCTGCAAAAGGCGGATCGTTTTGTCCCCCACCTTGCGGGTAATCAGTGTTTCATGGTCCAAAAGGCCTTTTTGAACCAGGTTTTCAGCAGTTCGGATCCGTGCCGCGCTTCCGGGTCCATAAAAGAGCAGATCCGTTTCCCTGCGGCTGTCGGATTGCAGCATTAGGCGGAGGAGATTTTGCTCGTCCGGCGCCAGATTCGGCAGCAGTCCCCGGTTAAAGTCCCTGCCGATGGTAAAGCTTTCCCTGGCCACAACCGAAAGCCCCGAAGGGATCAGGCAGCGCACGGCGTCATAATAGGTACAAAAGGTCGTATCGGCCATGAACTCGACGATGGAAAAGCCCTCTTCGTTTAAAAGGGGCTGCTCATCCAGTACGGAAATAATCTGCTTGCAGCCCTTTGCATCTTCACGGGAAACGGAAAATACCATCCCCTGCGACAGCCGGTTGCCCCGGCCAAAAGGAACCAGGACCCGGATACCGCGGCGGACAGCAGTCTCCATGCCGGACGGTACTGTATAGGAAAAGAGCTTATCGAAGGTAAAAACAGTCTTTTCTACAGCAACCTGCGCAACAAGCGGCATCGCGATTCTCCTCTCCTTTTATGCAGAGTCCACTTATTCTACTACGGCTGCATCGTCTAGGTCAGCGGCGTCCGCAGAGGTGATTACCCGGTCATGGATGACGCCGATGTCGGCGCTCTCAATCATCTTGTACCGGCCCTTGGAAAAATCCTCGACAGCCATTTTGACTGGCTTCTCCGACAGGATCTCGTGTTTATCATCTGCGATCTGTGAAATTTCACGGGCGCGCTTGGCAACGGCAACAACCAGAGAATAGTAGCTCTGGCCGGGCTTTAACAGTTCAGGGGCAGAAGGTCTGTGCATCATAATAAAAACTCCTTTTTCACTTTCTCTTTCAGCATGGAAGATTTTTCTTTGAGTTCGCTCAGGTGGGCAAGCTGTTCTTCCGACAGCTTTTCACCGGACGCGGCGCTCTGCGCGGTTGCGACGATATCGGCAAAATCCGCAACGGCGTCCGCGAGATCATCGTTGATGACCACATAATCGTATTGGTCGATCAGCCGGATCTCCCGCAGGGCCTGGTCCATTCGTTTGTTGACCGTTTCTTCGTCCTCTGTTCCCCGCTTGGTCAGCCGGTGACGGAGAATCTCCAGGGACGGAGGGACGACGAAGCAAAGGACGGCTTCGGGACAGCTCTTTTTGACGTTCATGGCGCCCTGCGTTTCAATATCCAGCATGACATTCATGCCCAGGGCCGTCTGCTCTTCCACTTTATCCCGCGGGGTACCATAGTAATTGTCACAGTACTGTGCGTATTCCAGCATACCGCCGGCCGCAATTTTTTCCTCAAATTCCGCGCGGGTAATAAAATGATAATGGACGCCGTCTATTTCGCCGGGCCTTGGACCGCGGGTCGTATTGGAAATGGAATAATACAGCGGATGGTCTTTACTGTATTCCCCAAGAATCGTTCCCTTGCCGCTGCCGGACGGTCCGGACAGCACCAATAAAATGCCTTTACTCATCATCTTCCCCCTCATCCTCCATGTCATCGTTCTGTACAAAACGGTTTGCGACGGTTTCCGGCTGGATTGCGGACAAAATAACGTGCCCGCTGTCCATCACGATAACCGCACGGGTCCTGCGTCCATATGTCGCGTCAATCAGCACGCCGTTATCTCGGGCGTCCTGGATGATTCGCTTGATCGGTGCTGATTCCGGGCTGACAATGGTAATAATCCGTCCGGCGGATACCATATTGCCAAAGCCGATATTGATCAGTTTCATGTATCTGTCCCTTTCTTCAGCGGCTTATTCCAGATTCTGGATCTGCTCGCGAATCTTTTCGATTTCCGATTTGATGTCTACTACCTTACGGGCGACTGCAACATCCTGGCATTTAGAACCGATGGTGTTCGTTTCCCGGTTTAATTCCTGTACCAGGAAATCCAGCTTCCGTCCGATAGGCTCACTGCTTTCCAAAAGCTCCGAAAACTGCTGAAGATGGCTTCTCAAACGGACGGTTTCTTCATCAATTGCAACCTTATCCGCAAAAATTGCGGCTTCGGTTACCAGGCGGCTTTCTTCAATGTTCTGATCCGCTAAAAGCTCCGAAATCTTTTGGTACAAACGGGTATAATATTCTTCCTTCAGCTTCGGGGACCGTTCTTCGATTTTGGACAGGATCTGCGCAATCAAGTGAAGCCGGTTTTCTAAATCAGCCTTCAGCCTCTGGCCCTCGTTTTCCCGCATCCGGACAAATGCCGCGACCGCCTCTTCGGCTACATTTTTGACAACGCTCCAGATCACCTCAGGGTCCGCCTCGATCTTACGGACCGTAAAAACGTCGGGAAATTGCGTCAAATCCGATAGCCGCAGGTCATCCATCAAATCCAGATCGCCGGCCGCGCTGCGCAAAGCCTGTAAATACCCTTTGGCGGTGTCGATGTTGAAAATAATCTCATTTTCACCCCCGCCGATCGTCTGGATTGAAACAGATGCTTCAACCTTTCCGCGGGAGCAGCCGCTCTGCACAATCGACTTCAACTTTTCTTCTAAAAAAAGATACGCTTTTGGAATATGGGAGGAAAATTCAAAGTATCGGTGGTTGACCGACTTGATTTCTACCGTAATATCATACGAATCGATTACGGCATGGCCCCTTCCGTATCCGGTCATGCTTCTAAGCATAATAGTCTGCCTTTCTCCTGCCCAACAGGGAGGTTCAACGTTTATCCGTGCTCCTAAGAGCTTGTATTTTTATATTGTAGCAGATTTTGCAATTCATAAGTCCGTTTATTTAGATTTCGTTCATAAAGTTCACATATATTTTACATATGAAAACAGCGAATGAGGGTAAGCTTTTAGAAAGCCGCCGTTCATTCGCTGTACGATTAACTAAGGGTAATGATCATCTGGCCGTCTTTTGCAGAAACGTAAATCTGTTTCTTACTGGGCGCATCCGACAGGATCAGCCCGGCAATCTTATCCTCCACCTCGCGGCGGATCGTGCTGCGTAAATCACGCGCGGCAAATTTACCGCCGCCCTTTTTCGCAAGCAGCTTCAGCGCCTCTTGGTCATAGGTTAACGTAATCCCCATATCCTGCAGCGGTCCTATCATTTCTTTCATCATGAGCTCGGCAATTCTGCAAAGCGCTTCTTCATCCAGCGGGTTGAATACAACGATCTCGTCTACACGGGCCATGAATTCAGGCCGTAAGAACTGGGAAAGCGCGTTCATTGCCTTTTCACGGGACATTTCGGCGGCAGTTTTATTGAACCCGACAATCCCCGTACGATCGGAAGATCCCGCGTTGCTGGTCATGATGATAACCGTATTTTCAAAATTGACGGTCCTGCCCTGGGCATCGGTAATACGGCCTTCGTCTAAAATCTGCAGCAGGATGTTCATAACATCCGGATGTGCCTTTTCGATTTCGTCGAATAAGACGACCGAATAAGGGCGCCTGCGGATCTTTTCGGTCAGCTGTCCCGCCTCATCGAAGCCCACATAGCCGGGAGGAGAACCAATTAAACGGGATACGGTATGCTTCTCCATATACTCGGACATATCGACCCGGATTAACGGGTCAACCTTGTTGTCGAACAGCCCTTCTGCCAGCACCTTCGAAAGCTCGGTCTTCCCTACACCGGTCGGCCCGACAAAGATAAAGGAAGCGGGTCGTCTTTTGGCATTCAGCCGTACCTTTGAACGGCGGATGGCGGCGACAACCGCATTGACTGCCTGATCCTGCCCGATGATACGTTCTTTGAGTACCGCTTCGAGATTGCGGAGCTTTACGCCAACATTCTCACTGACCTTTTCGGCCGGAATTCCGGTCCAAAGCTCAATGACCCGCGCAACATCGTCCATCGTAACCCGAACGTCTTTAACCTGGGGTTCCAGCTCTTTGAGCTGTTCCTTAACCGTAATGATACCGCCCTTGACCTTTGCAATTGCTTCATAGTCCATTTCCTCTGCGGAAGTCAATTCCTGTTCCTGCTCTAAATAGTCTTTCAGCTGGCGGTTTAGTTTCTCGACTTCTGTCAACACGGTGCTTTTAATAGACGCACAGGCAGCTGATTCGTCAAGCAGGTCAATGGCTTTATCCGGCAGGAAACGGTCGGTAATATACCGCTCTGAAAGATTTGCGCAGGTAATCAGGATTTCATCCGGGATATAGACCTTGTGATGTTCCTGATAATAAGGAGCGATGCCGCGCAGAATATCGATGGTCTGCGCAATGGTCGGTTCATCAACGCTTACCGGTTGGAAACGGCGTTCCAAAGCGGCATCCTTTTCGATGTTTTTCCGGTACTCATTGAAGGTGGTCGCGCCGATCACCTGGATCTCTCCGCGGGAAAGCGCCGGCTTCAAGATATTGGCGGCGCTCATAGAGCCTTCCGAATCGCCGGTTCCGACGAGGGTATGTACCTCGTCAATAAACAAAATCACATTGCCTTTGGCCTTTACTTCTTCAATAAGTCCCTTTACACGGCTTTCAAATTGCCCGCGGAACTGGGTCCCGGCGACTAAGGCGGTCATATCCAGCAGATAAACCTCTTTATCCAGCAAACGGAACGGGACATCCCCGGCGACAATCTTTTGGGCAATCCCCTCCGCAATGGCGGTCTTGCCGACGCCAGGTTCGCCAATTAAGCATGGATTATTCTTCTGCCGGCGGGAAAGGATTTGAATAACCCGATATATTTCTTTTTCACGGCCAATAATCCGGTCCATTTTGCCGTCTAAGGCCCTTTGATTCAAATTGGTGCAGAAATTGTCCAAATATTTTCTCTTTTTATCACGGTTTTTCTTGCCGCGGACACGCTCCCGGGGAAGGCCGTCCGATGTGGGCTCGTCTTCTTCATGCGGAACGATTGACGATTCACCGCCGTCTCCGCCAAACATTTTCTGTAAAAACGGAGGCATGGTATCGGCGCCGCCCATTTCAAACATACCGTTTTCCAGTTGTTCGTCCAAGGTTTCCAGGTCGGACTGGGAAATGCCCAAACTATCCATCATGGATTTGACCTGCGGTAAGCCAAGTTCGGAGGCACACTTCAGGCAATATCCTTCGTTAATCGTTTCTTTTCCGTCAAACTTAGACATGAACAAAACGGCGGGACGTTTTTTGCATTTGCAGCATAACATATCCATCCAGATTAATTCCTTTCTTTGTATCATGGAAAACTAGCTTTTCTATATATACGAAGCCATGTTTTATTATAGTCGATTTTTTCTTACGATGTGGGGATGAAACGTGAAAAAAAAGTAACCAAATCGTAAAATCAAGAGGACCACTTTCCACTAAAGGGACTGAGCTCATAAAATGTTTTAAACAGCCTTGTGGATTCGATCGTTTCATCCGTCAGATATGGGATTCGGGCGCCGCTGCAATAAATCAGCAGTTTCACGACAACTACAACGACGAAAAGCAGCAAAGCCGCTTCGACTAACCCCAAAAGGGCACCGCAGATCATATCCGGCACACCGATCAGAATACACTTGCGGATATTGCGCAAGGTTTCGCTGAGGGCGCCGATTACAATCTTCAGGCAGGTATACAGCAGCAGGAACAGAACGCTTTGCAGAATAATATAAACGACCGGATAAACAATCTGATCCACAAGATTGGTAGACACCGTTGCCACGGTGCCATTTAGACTGTCCCCAATCATTTCCACAATATTCGCGGTTTCCCCAAACAATCCATAAACCATATTCCGCAAAATACCGGGGACTCCCTGCATAGCTGCGGAAATTTGCATTGTCGGATCATATTCCGCCAGAGATCCTGTAATAGAAGACGAGACGGTGTCAATTAATTTGTCGCGGAAATAGACCTGATAGATGGTGGTAGCCAGGGCACGGCTGCCGATATACGCGCCGATGCAGCTGATGAGCCTCCCGCAGGAGTTGACCAGCATAACCAGAAATCCTCTTCGGATGCCATACCAAACAAACCCGATAGTGACCACAATCACCATCAGATCCAAAATAAGGCTGGGTACGGGTACCTGCAGCATGACACATTCCTCCTTTCACGCAATCTTTTAGCTTAGAATCATATCTTCCAAACGGGCCAGCTTGGAGTCGCTCAAAAGATACAGCTTATTTCCAAGAGCCGTCATGGCAAAAACGGATGAATCGGTAGCCAGCTCTTTTTTCAGCTCCAACGAAGCATCAAACGTCAAAATGGACGTTTTTTCGAGCAGATAAATCATCCCGTTATCATCCACGCAGACATCGTTGCCGCCGCCCTTGACCTGGACGTCTTCTTTGTTGCCGCTGCGGTCGACGCTGGTCAGGGTAAAGGATACGGCGCTCGTATCCGTATTTAGCAGAATGGTCCGTGTAGGCGTAAATACATACCGATAGATTGAATTGGAAAACGAAATCTGCTGCTGCGACTGCAGGTTTGCAGAAATGACACCGATAAAGGTATCGCAAACCAGATGAATCGAACCGTCCGACTTATAATCTACAGCAACCGGCATAGCCCCTTCAAAGGACAGGACTTCTTTCTCCTCGGATGACGGCTTATTTACATTCAAAATATAGACCTTGGCAATCAAGCCGTTGTTTTCAAATCCGACACAGGCGATGGCCAGCGATGCGCCGTCATCGGAAAAGGACAGGTCTACAATCTGGTCGCTGGCGGAGTACCAGCGCAGAATTTCTTCGTTGCTGCGGCTATTGACAATTACGCTCCCCGCATACCGTGTTTCACTGACTGCCAGCGCATAGCTGCCGCGGCTGCTGATTGCGCCGGTAATGATCGTAGATTCGGTCCGTCCGTTGTAATGAAGGCCGGAGCTGGAATCCGTCCGGTATCCGTAGCCTCCCCGGTCATATGTAAGGAGCCTGCTTCCGCCGCATTTCAGCACGGGGTTTGTATACCGGTGGGTAAAGCTATGCTGTGTGCTTCCGCCGCTGTCGAAAAAGATGACCTCGTCGGTCGTCCGCAGCACAATAGAATTTCCGGTTGTCATCAGCTGCTGCGGGATTTCCCCGTTTAACGATACGGGGAAGGAGGTGCTGAGGACTGTTCCGGTATCCGTTTGCCCGCCGGTCAAATTTTTCGCCAATTTATCGACATCATAGTTGCGGTAAAGATAAATCCCGCCTAAAAGGACAATCAGGATGACCAACAGGGAGGTGATGGTCATCAAAATCCGCCGCACTTTTTTGAGTTTTACGCTTCTGCGGTAAGCGTCCAGATCGTAACGATCCTTTTCCTTCCGCTGTAGGGAAAATTTAGCCGTTGGTAACACCATCCTTTTGCCCATATGGCGTATACGAAACTTTTGTAAGATATAATCCTGCGGCGGGGGCGGTATTTCCTGCCCGCTGCCGGTCCCCGCTTTGCAGTATGCCGGCCAACTCGCCGGGAGCGAGCCGCTTGGGACCGTTTGGAAGCAAGGTACCGATCATAATCCGTACCATATTGTATAAAAAGCCGTCCCCGCAGACACGGAAAAGAACCATCTCCCCTTCCCGCGTGACGCCGCAGTCAAAAACCGTACGGGTTGTCGACTCTCCTCCGTCCGCGAAAGTAGGTTTCGCCTTGCTGCCTGTGCTGCAAAATCCCCGGAAATCATGGGTGCCGATAAATTCCGCAGCAGACCGGTTCATTTGCTGTACATCCAACGGATATTTATACTGGTAGGCCAACCCATCCAAAAAAGGGTTGCGTACCGGGCCGTTCCAGATCTGATAGGTGTATTCCTTCCAGCAAACGTTATAACGTGCGTGAAAATCCCCGGGAACCTCTCTGCAGGATAAAACCGCAATATCCCCCGGAAGATTGACATTCAGCGAGCGGACCGCGGCGTCAATGGGGATAGAATGTTCCGTGTCCATGTGGAAGAAATACTGTCTGGCGTGTACGCCGGCATCGGTGCGGGAACAGCCGGTAATGCTCTCCCTTTTCCCCCAAACCTTTTCAATGGCATCCTGAAGTGTGCTGGCGACAGTGACGGCGTTAGCCTGCACCTGGTAACCATGATACCGCGTACCTTGATAAGCGATTTCGAATAATAACCGCCGCACACGACTCCCCCTTACAACAGCCAGTTGAGAAACGGCATCGGAATGATATTGAGCAGGACAATTACAACCAGCAGCCCGGTTGTGATGCCCAAAGCCAGAAAATCCAAATGGGAATACTTCAGCTGCTTCATCCGCGTTCTGCCTTCGCCGCCGTGGTAGCAGCGGCACTCCATCGCCAGAGCCAGCTCCTCCGCCCGGCGGAAAGCCGAGATAAAGAGCGGGATCATAATGGGGATCAAGGCCTTCGCGCGCTGAATCAGGCCGCCGCTTTCCATATCCGCGCCGCGGGCTTTCTGCGCCGACATAATTTTGTCCGTTTCTTCGACAAGTGTCGGAATAAAGCGCAGGGCAATCGACATCATCATTGCCAGCTCGTGGGCAGGAAAGTGAATAACTTTGAGCGGGGAAAGCAGCTGCTCGATTGCATCCGTAAGAGCAATCGGCGAGGTCGTATAGGTCATCAGGGATGTGCCCGCGATCAATAATACCAGCCGCAAAGCCATTTTGACCGAGGTATATACCCCCTGCCAGGTGATGTGAATGGGGCCAATTTCCAGGAGGATTGATTCCCCATTGATGAAGAATAGATTTAAAATGCCCGTAAAGATAATGATCGGTACGATCGGTTTGATACTCTTTGCGATCATTTTAAACGGGATTTTCGAGATCATATAGCATCCCGCCAAAAAGAAGGTCGCGGGGATAAAACCAAAGGGGTTGGATACGCAAAACAAAATGACGATATAAAAGATGGTCATCAAGAGCTTCATCCGGGGATCCATCCGGTGCACGGGGGAATGTCCCGGGAAATACTGGCCGATGGTAATGTCTTTAAGCATGGGCATTCTCCTTTTCCGCCAGTATCTGCAGCAGTTTTTTCTTGGCATACGGAACCGTGTAAACATTTTTGGGTACAGGGAGCCCGTCTTCCAACAGGCGGTGGAAAACGTTAGTGACCTGCGGTACCGCAAGCCGGATCTGTTTTAGCTCCTCGCTGCGTGCAAAGACGTTTTCAACGGTGTCATAGGCAAAAACCTCCGCATTGTTCATGACCAGAATCTTGTCGGCAAAGTTTGCCATATCCTCCATGCTATGGGAAACCAGCAGGACGGTGTTGCCGGTATACGTATGATAATCCCGAATCTGGTTAAGGATTTTGTTCCGCCCGCGCGGATCCAGCCCGGCCGCCGGTTCGTCCAGGATTAAGACCTTAGGCTCCATTGCGACCACACCGGCGATCGCCGCCTGTCTTTTCTGCCCGCCCGAGAGTTCAAAGGGGCTTTTATCCAGCAGGTCGGATGACAAGCCGGCGAACTCAGCCGCCTCATGGACGCGTTTATCAATCTCTTTGTCGTCCAACCCCATATTATGGGGGCCAAATGCGATATCTTTATAAACAGTCTCTTCAAACAGCTGGTACTCCGGATATTGGAACACCAACCCGACGTTGAAGCGCACATCACGGATATTCACTTTTGGATCCCAAATATCCCGGCCATCCAGCAAAATCCGTCCGGAGGTGGGCTTCAATAGACCGTTCAGATGCTGGATTAACGTTGATTTTCCCGAGCCGGTATGCCCGATTACGCCGACCATTTCCCCGCTTTCGATGGTCAAAGACACGTCGTGTACCGCGACCTTTTCAAACGGTGTGCCGGGGCTGTAGGTATAGGTTAAATGTTCGGTAGAAATAACCAAATGGTTCAACCGTCCTTCCTTCATTTTTCTCTATCAACTCAACAGCTTTTTTAGAGCCGCATAACATTCATCTTCTGTCAAAATATCCTGCGGCAGGTCAACGCCTTCCGCCCGCAGCTCATAGACCAGTTCGGTCACCTGCGGGACATCCAGGCCAACCCGCTTCAGCGTCTCCACCTCTGCGAAAACCTGCTTTGGCGTGCCGTCCTTCAATATTTTGCCGTTGTCGATGACGACGACCCGATCAGCCTGCACGGCCTCCTCCATATAGTGGGTAATCAGGACGACCGTTGTGCCAAAATCGTGATTGAGTTCCTTGATTGTGCGGATAACCTCGCTGCGGCCTTTGGGATCGAGCATTGCAGTCGGCTCGTCCAGGATAATAAAGTTCGGGCGCATCGCCAATATCCCGGCGATGGCAACCCTTTGCTTCTGGCCGCCGGAAAGCTGATGAGGGGCGTGCTCCCGGTATTCGTACATATCAACCTCTTTCAGCGCGTCGTCTACCCGTTTGCGGATTTCTGCGGGAGGAACGCCGAGGTTTTCCAGCGCGAAGGCGACGTCTTCCTCGACAATAGTTGCGACGATCTGGTTGTCCGGGTTTTGGAAGACCATGCCGACCTGCTGCCGGATATCGAACAACCGGTCTTCGTCCTTGGTGTTGATGCCGCATACGGTAACGTCGCCGCCGGTCGGGGTTAAAATCGCATTAAAATGCTTGGCCAGCGTGGATTTGCCGGAACCGTTATGCCCTAAAACGGCCACAAACTGGCCGGATGGGATTTTTAAATCCAGTCCCTTCAGGACAACATATCCCGGTGCGCCTTCCTCTTCCCCCGGGTATTCAAACACCAGGCCGGAGACATTTATCTCTTTTTTCTCCATTTCATCACCTTTATCCGATAGATACTTCTCGTTTAAAGCTGCCGTTCTGTCCAGAGGGCCGTCGCCCCGCAGGGCAGGACAAGGCCGCTTTCCTTGACTGGCAAGCCGATTTCGTCCGCCATAATAAAGCCCCTGTGTCCGCTGCCGATCGTGGTGCCCAGAAGATATGCCATAACCGAAGCCGGAAGCCCTGTGTTATACGAATTCAGCGCCATAAACAGCGGACGGTCGGATAATACGCCGCAGCATAGCTTAACCAGGTCGTAGACCTTTTCTTCCAGCTGCCAGACCTCCCCGCCGGGGCCTCGCCCGTAAGAAGGGGGATCCATAATGATGGCGTCATAGCGGTGTCCCCTTCTGATCTCCCGCTGGACAAATTTTTCACAGTCATCGACGATCCAGCGTACCGGCTGGCCGGCCAGTCCCGAAAGGGCAGCGTTTTCTTTGGCCCATTGAACCATTCCTTTGGATGCGTCGACATGGCAGACATTTGCCCCTGCCGCCAGACAGGCCAGCGTCGCGCCGCCCGTATACGCAAAAAGGTTTAGGACCGAGACAGGCCTTCCCGCTTCCCGGATCAGCTGTGCAAATAAATCCCAGTTCACCGCCTGTTCCGGAAACAAGCCGGTATGCTTAAACCCGGTTGGAGAAATCTTAAAGGTCAAATCACCGTAGGATATCTGCCATTCCTGCGGGAGCTTATGAGCATATTCCCAGTGGCCGCCGCCGGTGCGGGAACGATGGTAATGGGCGTCGGCCCGTCTCCAGGCAGGGCTTGTCCGCTCGGTTTTCCAGATGATCTGCGGGTCAGGGCGGATAAGCGTAATATTTTTCCACCGTTCCAGCTTTTCTCCGGAAGAGGTGTCAAGCAGTTCATAATCCAACCAGTTGGATGCGGCTTTCATCTGTTTTCCTCATTCCTTTAGGTGTTATTTCGTCGGCAAAAATTGCTGCCCGTTCCGCGCAATACCAAGATGCTGATAGGCGCGCTCGGTCACACAGCGCCCGCGGGGGGTGCGGCTTAAAAAGCCAAGCTGCATCAAATAGGGCTCGTATACATCTTCAATCGTAACCGCTTCCTCCCCGAGAAGCGCGGCCAGCGTATCCAGTCCGACCGGCCCGCCGTTATAGGTTTCAATAATTGCCCGCAGCATCCGGCGGTCCAGGTTATCGAGACCAAGCTCGTCGATTTCCAGCCGTTCCAGGGCTGTTCGGACAATTTCCCGGGTAATGGTCCCGGTGCCGATGATATCGGCAAAGTCCCGTACCCTTCTAAGGAGCCGGTTTGCAATACGCGGGGTTCCCCGGCTGCGTCTTGCCAATTCTAAGGCACCGTCCTTTTCACAAGGGACACCGAGGATATTGGCGCTGCGCATAATGATCTCACACAGTTCTTCCGGCGCGTAAAGCTCCAGCCGGAGGAGGACGCCAAAACGGTCCCGCAGCGGTGCGGTCAGCTGCCCGGCCCTGGTTGTAGCGCCGACCAAAGTGAAATGGGCCAGATTGACTCGGATTGACCGGGCGGAAGGGCCTTTCCCGATGATGATGTCCAGCGCAAAATCCTCCATAGCCGGATACAGCACTTCTTCAACCTGCTTGGATAGGCGGTGGATCTCGTCGATAAAGAGGACGTCCCCATCGGACAGGTTGGTCAAAAGCGCCGCCAAATCCCCCTGCTTTTCGATCGCAGGGCCGGAGGTGATCTTTAAATTTGAATTCATCTCATTGGCGATAATTTGGGATAGAGTCGTCTTCCCCAGGCCAGGAGGGCCGTAAAGCAAGACATGGTCTAAGGCGTCTCCCCTCTTTTTGGCGGCCTCAATATAAACCGAAAGATTTTCTTTGGCCTTTTCCTGTCCGATATATTCCGATAAGGTTTTCGGGCGGAGAGAGAATTCCGTATCGACATCTTCCGGGCTGAAATCCGGCGCTGTGATCCGATTTTCCAGATCCATCTCCTCATCCTCATCACGATGATATTGTGAATGAAACACGCTGATACCTCCCGTACGGATTCAGTCGCATTAAGCCAGCCCAGCCAGCTTCTGCAGCGATTTTTTGATCATATCTTCCACGGACATTTCCGGGTCAAGTTTTGTGACGGCCCCTGCCGCTTCGCTTTGGGTGTAGCCTAGGACAACCAGGGCATTGATTGCTTCGCTGGCATTGGACGTCTGGCTCAAAACCGGGATATCCGGCAGCGAAATGCCGGCTGCGGCCTGCTCTTTGCTAATCTTGTCCTTTAGCTCAAGAATAATCCTCTGAGCGGTTTTCATGCCAAGCCCCCGCGCACGGGAGAGCGTTTTCGCGTCACCGGACGCTACAGCCAAAGCGAACTGCTCGGCCGTGATCCCAGAGAGAATCGACAGCGCCGCTTTTGAGCCAACTCTCGTGACGCCCAGCAGCATTTTAAAGCAATTCAGTTCCCCTTGATCGAAAAAGCCGAACAGATCCAAACCCGCTTCGGTCACGTGCAGGTAGGTATAAAGGGTTGTAATTTCCCCCATCGGAGGAAGCTTGGAAATGGTGACGGCGGAGGTACGCACGCCATACCCGACACCGCCGCATTCCACTACGACAAGGTTTGTTTCCACATGGACCAGTTTCCCGTGTACGCTGTATATCATAAAATCGATCCTTTCACGAATGACTTTCCATTAAGATCTGACGGGCCGCCTTAGAGGGAGCGGAGTGCGCATGGCAGATTGCAATTGCCAGGGCATCCGCCACATCGTCCGGTTTCGGAGTACGGGTCAGCGAGAGTATTTTTTTGGTCATCTCGATGACCTGGTTCTTTTCTGCCCGCCCATATCCGACGACAGCCTGCTTCACCTGCAGGGGCGTATATTCAAAGACAGGGACAGAGGCCTGCTGCGCAGAAACCAGAATGGCGCCTCGCGCCTGCGCCACGTCGATCGCTGTCGTGGTATTTGTGTTGAAATAGAGCTTTTCCACAGCCATGGCTTCCGGCTTATAGATCATCAATATTTCCTGCATCTGTTCGTAGATGGTTTGCAGCCGCTCCGGGAAAGGCTGTCCTGCAGGCGTGGTGATCGCGCCGTATTCCAGCGTTTGAAACCGCTGGCCATTATATTCGATTACACCGACGCCTACAATGGCGTACCCCGGATCTATACCCAGTATCCGCATCCGCTCACTTCCTCACAAAGCCATGGGTACACAACACACCCAAGTATACTGTTCCATTATAGCACAACCCGCCCTGAAACACAAATCAATTTTTGTAGATGATTCGGCGAGATTTTTTAAACTTTTGTGCTATTTTCCGTAACATATCAATGTCTTCCATAAAAATGAATCTTTTTTTCATGAAGTACTTGACGTAGGTCGTTCTTTTAGGGTAAAATTTAGATAACTTTTATATTCTTAACAGCGGCAGCGGGAGGAACCTATGGATGATCCTGCTGTCCAGCAGAAAGGCCTGATTTGATCATGAGCAAAAGGTATCGTGCCGACTATCATGTACACAGCAAACATTCTCCCGATGCGAAGGAACCGGTCAGGACGCTATGTCAAGCGGCGATCCAAAAAGGATTTCAGGAAATCGCGATTACGGACCATTTTGAATGTTATACCCCTGGCCATCCGGTAGGATATTTTACGACAAAATATGTTGAAAAAATGATGGCAGATATTGAAGAAGCACAAAAAGAATTTGAAGGTCAATTGATCATCCGCAAAGGGCTTGAGCTTGGCCAGCCGACGGTCAATCCGGAGGTAGCCCATTCGATTCTGGATCATTTTCAGTTTGATTATATTATCGGCAGTATTCATAAGGTGGGCAACCTTTCTTTGAGCAATGTCGCATACAACAATCACAACACGGAGGATATCTGCTTAAATTACTTCGATATGCTGTATGAGTTGGCGGATGAAGGAGATTTTGATTGCCTTGGGCATATTGATATGATCCGCTTGTACGCTGCCAAACAGGGTACGCCGCTCAATATCCTGGAATATGAAGATCAATTGGTGCCGGTTCTGCGCCGGGTTATTGAACGAGGCAAAGGGATTGAGATCAACACCACCGGCTTTCGGCAGGAGATTTCGACTACCCTTCCCGGCCTGGATGTCTTAAAGCTGTACCGGGAACTGGGCGGGCAGATCCTGACGATTGGATCGGATGCCCACCGCCCATCGGACATTGGTTCCGGATGGAGCGAATCGGCGATCCTGGCCAAACAGGCGGGCTTTGATTATGTAACCCTTTACGAAAACCGCAGACCTATTTTGATTCCGATTGAATAATAAGCAACAACCCTTCCGGAAAACGCCTGTCCGGAAGGGTTTGTTTTATCATCTATTCTGTAAAGTTTTTTTGCTTTACAAGCTGTTACAGGATTGTCTGGGCATAATGAACCGATCCCATGGCGTCCGGAGAATAAAAGTCAGCGCCGATTTGATCAGCGTATTCCTGGGTCATAACAGCCCCGCCAACCATGACCTTACAATCCGGAACCGCAATCCGCAGCTGGCGGATCGTTTCTTCCATCGACGGAACGGTGGTCGTCATAAGCGCGCTAAGCCCGACGAGCTTGACATTTTCTCGGATCGTTGTTTCGACAATCGTTTCGGGAGGGACATCTTTTCCAAGATCAATGACGGTAAAGCCATAGTTGTCCAGCAAAACCTTGACAATATTCTTGCCGATATCGTGAATATCGCCTTTAACGGTTGCAAGGATGACCTTCCCTTTTTTCTGCTGCTCAGTGCCCGCAGCGGCCATGGCCTCTTTTAGAATGTCAAAAGCGGTACCGGCCGCTTCAGCGCTCATTAAAAGCTGCGGCAGAAAAATAGTTCCCTTTTCAAACCCTTTCCCGACGATATCCAAAGCCGGAATGAGGGTTTCGTTGATAATATCCAGCGGCTGAGCCGTTTGCAGCGCAGCCTTTGTCTGCTGGGCCGCTTCTTCCCGTAAACCGCGGATCACCGCTTCCTGCAGGGTAACGGACTTCGAAAAAGAGGCTGCTGGTACACTGTCCGTCTGGCCGCCATACCAGGCAATATAATCGACACACTGTGCATCTTTGGCGGAAAGGGCACGGTAAGCCCTCAAGGACTGCATCATGGGTTCGCTGCCGGGGTTGATAATTGCCGCATCCAAGCCTGCCTGCAGGGCGAGCAGGAAGAAAGCGCTGTTGATGATTTCTCTGTGCGGAAGGCCGAAGGAAACGTTTGACACACCCAGAACCGTCTTGACGCCGAGTTTTTCTTTGATCAGCTGTAAGGAACGCAGCGTGACCTGAGCCGCCTGTTGTCCCGAGCTGATTGTCATCGTCAGCGCGTCTACGACGATGTCCTGCCGCCCAATGCCATAGCTTTCGGCTGTGCGGACGATCTTTTCCGCAATGGCCAGACGCCCTTCCGGCGTTTCCGGGATTCCGTTTTCATCAATCGTCAGGGCAACGATTACGCCGCCATACTTCTTCGCAAGCGGAAAAACCGCTTGCATACTCTCTTCCTTGCCGTTGACCGAATTGATCATCGCTTTTCCATTATAAATCCGAAGAGCTGCTTCCATAGCTTCGGGATTGGTCGTGTCAATCTGCAGCGGGAGGTTTAGGACCCCCTGCAGTTCACCGACTGCCAGCCGCATCATTTCCGTTTCATCAATCTCCGGCAGGCCGACATTGACATCCAAAATATGAGCGCCGCCGTCCTGCTGCTTGATCCCTTCGTTGAGGATATACTCGATATCCTTTTCACGGAGCGCCTGCTTGAACCGCTTTTTCCCCGTGGGGTTAATCCGTTCCCCAATGACGACAGGATCTTCACCGATGATCACCGCCCTCGAACCGGAAGACACGACGGTACGACGGTTATCGGGCAGGGGCTTAAGGGGAATCTCCCGACAGACGGCGACTTCCGCCTTGATATGCGCGGGGGTTGTGCCGCAGCATCCGCCGACCATCCAAACGCCTTTTCGGACAATTTCCGCCATTGTTTCGGCGAAATCTTCCGGTGAAACAGTGTACATCGTCTGTCCGTTCACCACGACAGGCAGACCGGCATTGGGACTGACCAAAACGGGGATTGAGCAGCATTTTTCCAGCTGGTCTACGAGCGGCAGCATCTGCTCCGGGCCGAAGCCGCAGTTTAACCCCAGCACATCTACGCCCAGTCCTTCCAGCATAGCGACCGCTGTCTGCACGTCTGCACCGGTCAGCAGCCGTCCCCGTTCATCAAATACCATCGTAACGAAAACCGGCAGATTGCTGTTTTCCTTTGCCGCCAGGACTGCGGCTTTAATCTCGCTGGTGTCCCCCATCGTTTCAATAATGCAGCAGTCGGCCCCGGCCTGTACACCGGCCAGCACCATTTCTTTGTACGAATCGACCGCCGTTTCAAAATCCAGGTCTCCCATCGGCTTTAACAGCTTTCCGGTGGGGCCCATATCCAGCGCGACAAATAAATCCTCCCGGCCGGTTTCATCGGCCGCTTTTCTCGCCAGGGATACCCCCGCCCGTACCAATTCCGAAGCGGAATAGGGTGCCCCGTGCAGCTTTATCCGGTTGGCTCCAAAGGTATTGGTGGTAATGAAATTTGCGCCGGCCGCAGCATATTCCCGATGAATCTGTAAAATAACATCCGGGTGGGTAAGATTCCAGCTCTCCGGAACTTCCCCTTGTCCCAGACCGGCCTGCGGGAGCATGGTCCCCATGCCGCCGTCAAAAAAGAGAACACGGCTGCCAAATAATTTTGAAAGTTTATGCAAGGTAAATCCCCCTGTTTCGTTTTAGACAGTGCGAAAAGGACAGTCCAGCTTTCCGCAAGCCGCGCAGCGATGCACGGTACAGCTTTTCTTATCTGCTGTAATCCCAATAATTGCGGATACGGATTTCGACGGGGTCATCAGCATAGAATCCGTAAGCCCCAGTCCGATTCTTTTTCCCGCTTCTAAGTATTGCAGCAACGGCCGCTGAAAATCCAAGGACAAATCACCATATCCGGGACTAAACCTAGGACGCAGATAAAGCCCATCCAGCGGCTTTTGCAGCTGTTCCTGACACTGATTACACCAAGCCTCGACCATAGCCGCAGCGGCCGCCTGTAAGACGGTTGCGCGGCTGACCCGGATTCTGGAATAACGGCGCAGCAATTGATCGACCTCCGTCCCAAGGGTCGCTGCGAACAAAAAGGCTTCGTTACATCCGGCCAGATGCTGGGCCAGCGACCGGCTGGCAGTTTGGAGGGTATCGAGGCGGACCGTCTGATCCTCAATGCGGCAGGCAACCCTGCGGCTGACCTGTCGCGGGGCTGCGGCCTCCTCCAGCTCTTTTAGGCAATCTTCAATTAGCGTGCAGATTTCTTCTTCCGGCCTTTCGTCTTTATATCCCAGATAGCGCCAAATCTCCGGGCGGCTGATACGGTCAAGCATTTTCCATTCCAAGAATATGTGAAAGATTGTGGAAGATCTCAGCGGCGATGTCAGGCCGGTTCATCGTATACAGATGGATGCCCCGGACGCCGTTGGCAATCAAATCAACGATCTGCTCTGTCGCGTAGGCAACGCCCGCCTGCTTCATTGCGGCAGGGTCGGAGCCAAACTTGTCCATAATCCCCAAAAAACGGTTCGGCAATTCGGCTCCGGAAAGCTGCACTGAGCGTTTGATTTGACGGGCATTGGTTACAGGCATAATACCGGCCATAATCGGGACATGGATTCCCTTTGCCAAGGCGCGGTACAGGAAACGATACATAATGTTGTTATCAAAGAACATCTGTGTCGTCAGAAAATCACAGCCCGCGTCAACCTTCATTTTCAGATAGTCCAGGTCTAAATCGCGGTTTGCGCAGTCCACGTGACCTTCGGGATAGCAGGCTCCCCCGATGCAAAAATCCCCTTTTTGCCGGATTTGATAGATCAATTCGCTGGCATGGCTATAGTAGCCGGGAGGCGGAGTCGACGCGTCGCGGGGCGGATCGCCCCGTAAGGCCAGGATATTTTCGATATGGTTGGCTTTGATATCGTCGATCACCTGATCGACTTCTTCCGGTGTGGAGGAAAAACAGGTCAGATGCGCGATCGATGTGATGCCGTATTCATTTTGCACCATCGAAGCGATTTTAACGGTATTTTTAGAGGTACCTCCGCCGGCGCCGTAGGTAATGCTGATAAAATCAGGGTGCAGAGCGGAAATTTTTTCTGCCGCCTGCTGTACCCCGATAAAGTCGCTGTCTTTTTTAGGCGGAAATAATTCACAGGAAATGGTGACTGGTTTGCTGTCTATAATATCTCGGATCTTCATATTTGGCCCTTCTTCCGTATATCTATTTGCCTTTTCGAGGATAGATATGGTGTTTTTATTTCAGACTTTTTTTGTCGGATTTCTTTTATTATACCTTATTTTCCCTCTATTTTCAAGAATAATTGCATGAAATATGCCGCGTAATTTTGTACTAAATCGCATGAATAAATTGCCTAAAAACTCTTTACTTTTTGAAATAATTATGGTACAATGGGCTATATCTTAAAAGGCACCTACTTTTTTGATAGAAAGGAGATTATTCTTTATGGAATCCAGAGAGATTAAAGTTGAATCCCGTAAAAACAGACGGGTCAATATCAAAATTATCCCCGGACATTTCGCCACGAGCCATTCTCATGTAAATTATTATATCGATATGACTTCTATGAAATGCAAACACCTGATGGCAAAAGAGGCTGCCGCGGAATTGGCAATTCCCTATGTCAGCATTCCGGTTGATACGATTGTTTGCCTGGACGGCACAGAGATCATCGGCGCGTTCCTTGCCAGAGCCATTTGCAATTCCAGCCTTGCCGGAATTAACCGCGACCTTTCCATCTCGGTCATTACGCCTGAAATCAACCCCAGCAACCAGATGCTTTTCCGCGACAACGTTCAGCGAATGGTGTCCGGTAAAAACGTAATCCTCCTGGTGGCCTCTGTAACGACAGGTAAGACCATTAACCGTGCGCTTGAGTGTGTACATTACTATGACGGCAACCCCGTTGGGATCTGTGCAGTTTTCAGTGCCGTTGATCAGGTTCAGAACATTCCGATCCACTCCATCTTTGATGATACGGACGTACCCGATTATGAGATTTTCCATAGCAGCGACTGCCCGCTGTGTAAGGCCGGCCAAAAAATCGACGCGATGGTAAACAGCTACGGGTATTCAAAACTGTAACCTTTCCTTTTGCTATCCTTCATACCATTGTATAAAACCGACAACCCCCTCTTTCCTACAAAGAGGGGGTTGTCGGTTTTACGCGTATTCAGCTTTTAAAGAACCTATGCCCGTCTAAGGTGAAGAGGTACTCCAGCCGGTTTTCAAACCAGGCCGCTGATTTCCGGCTTGCCCATTTCGGCGCATAGAAAAAAGTGGCTCCCATGGTATGATCGTCATACTTGCCGGTTAAAACATCCTGCACAGCTTGTACCGTGTCGGCATCCGGTTTGTTCCTTTTGGAATACCAGTTAGAGAGAGAAGAAAACTGATTTTTCTGCACCAAGACATCATAGATCGTGTCCGGAAATGCGTCAGACCGCACACGGTTGACAACGACCTGTGCGATCACCTGTTTATGGGCGAGACTGAGTCCGCCCGCCTCTTGCTGTACGATATAGCTCAGCATCTCCTGTTCGGCAGATGTATAAGAGACAGACGGTAAACAATCATCAGACGCATTTGCTCTCCACGGACAGCAAAGCATCAGCATCGACAAAAAGAGCGAGAGGAGTGCCATTCGGATTGTTTTGCACATTTCAAATCCTTCCTTTCTTGGATGGCTTTTCCATCCTGCATAATAGTATGAGAAGGGTTTGGAAAAATATGCATAAGTTGTCCTTTTTTTGGCAAAACGAATAAAAAAAGCTCTCCTGTGATCAACAACAAAACAGGCCGTACAAAACGTACGGCCTGCTGCGTAAGCAAATTATTCGTTTTCTTCAGGAGCTTCGGGCTGTTCCGGTTCGTCATTGGAAGAAACGACTTCAATCTTAGGTGCTTCTTCAGAAGCCGCTTCGTCCATTGTAACAATCTCCGGTTTTGCCTTCGGCTGGGTCAGAACAGCGGGCTTTGCGATCCGGTTGATATCGCAGACCATGCTGATAAACGCAGAGGAGACAATAACATGAGGAGCAGAAGCTTCCGCAAACAAAATCGGGAAATCCCGGCCGGAGTTGACCTGGATCTCGGTCAGTTTGTCGATCATCTGGTTGGTGTTCATCTCAACGAGCATCAGCTTCTGGTTGATTCTGGAAACCATGTTCTCTGCAACAGACTTAACCCCAAATACAGGGCAAACCGCCTTGCCATCCTGGCCGATAAAGGCAGGACGGAAGTTGCCGCTCTGTGCGTTTTCCTTGGTCGTGCCTTCTGCTGCGATCATATAGAATTTACTCTTAGAAACGCGGATGTTGTGCAGAGCCTGGATGGTTCTGGCCTGGTCCAGATAGGGCTTGGCGTCTTTCTGGAGCAATTCGCTGATGACGTAAGAACACATATGAACCGTACTGCCGACATATTCCTTACCGCCTTCATAGACGACAAAGCCGAAAATGCCGGGAACCATCAGGTTATTCAGCAGAGTAAAGATATTCGCAAAGGGGATCTTTGCGACCAAAGCGGTATCGCCGTTTACACAGCCAAAATTTCTTGCAACCTGTTCAGCAACAATGGAGCCGGTTGCAATCCGGATAACCGGCAAAGGTCTCTGTTGATTCAAGGGGCTGATCATCGGGCGGAGTCTCTCGCCTTTTTCCAGTTCCTCCAAGGTAGTACGGGGATCCAGGATCAAATAGCAATCACGTTTGCCTTCATACATAGCTTTGGCGATGCTTTCGATCTTTTTCATCAGTTCAGCCTGCGGGCCGGTAAACTGTTTGTTGGAACCGGGCTTTTTATCCTGAGCAGGCGCTTCCTGTCCGCCTTTGGTCATCGAGATCTTAGGAGCCTCTTCCTCGGCAGCGACATTATGAACATTTTCTTCTGCTGCTTCTTCGTCTTTTTTCTTGCCCTTTTTATTTTTATCGAAAAGTGCCATGGGTTTTTTCTCCGTTTCCTTATTATTTGGTCAAACCACATACGGATTTAACGCTTAAGCCTATTCTATCACAAAATCGCAAATAAAACAAGTAGATAAAACATAAAATGCGCAAATAACCGTGAGTTTTCTGTAAATTTTCTTGATTGGGTGCCTAATCAAACGCGATTCTCCAGTTGCAGAGGGCCAACCAAGCGTCATCCGCAAAGCTGCGCCCTGAAATATGAAGATAGTCATCATAAACAGAGACGAAAATTCCTTGGCTGTCGCGGGTATCCTTTTCGCCGTCCCAGACAGCGCAGACAACGCCGTCATGGACATAACTGACCATCCCGTCCTCCGACCGCAGCGCCAAAGTGCCGGATAAGGAGCGGTGGGTATGGCCGGAAAACAGGACGACCTGGGGATATTGCTCGACGATTTCCATCACCTCTTCCGACTGTAAGAGATCACTGGCCTCATAGCTGGCCGCAACAGTCCCCAGCAGCGGCTGGTGCACAAAGACAAAGACCGGCTGGCGGGGATTTTGCTTTACAGCCTCGCGAAGCGTTTCCTTCAGCCAGTCCAGCTGTTCCTGGGAAATTTTTGCAAAATCTGGATCTCCGTATTCCTCAGTTCCTTCATTGCCCAGAGCGATAAAGGTGCAGCCATCCTGCGTAAAGCTGTAATATACCTCTTCGGTGCCGGTCAGCTGTAGAAACCGGCTTTTCAGCACGGAAAAATCGGATGCGTTTTTATCGGAATCATGGTTTCCGATTGTGTAATATATTTCCGGCAGGTCAAAAAAGCTTTCCAGTGTTTTTAAGACCTTATATTCTTTTTCAGAGCCGTTATCCGTGACATCCCCATTATCGATGATCAGATCCACCGGGGGATCTACACGGGTAATCTGCGACAATGCCCGGCAGAACCGAAAATTATTCCGGCCCAATAAATGCCTTGTCACATGGGTATCGGAGATCACCGAGAAGGTGAAACGCGGCTCCTGCTGCTCGGTATACCGCAGCTCAGGCTGGATAAAAGCTGACGCAAGGATTTCCCCCGGCTTTCCGTTCCGATCTGCGCATATCAAAATCTGGGACGCGCCTTCCGGAAAAACGGAATGAGCAGGAATCTGCCCGCTGACCGGGTAGTGCGCGTAGGCATTCAGCGTAAAAAGAGGGTCATATCCTTCCAGCGGCTGGTTATCTTTTCCCCAGCAGACGACAACGGTTTCTTTATTTTCACTTTCCGGCCGGCCCAATAAGCTGATCAATCCCTGGGAATCCCCCGCTTCCGTACAGTTCGGATCCGGGTCCCAGCGGACTGCCAAAACGTTTTCTTCCCGCGTCGAAAAATCCCAGCTGGCAATCGGGGTATACCCGCTG
Source organism: uncultured Oscillospiraceae bacterium (assembly GCA_964460915.1). Taxonomy (GTDB): domain Bacteria; phylum Bacillota; class Clostridia; order Oscillospirales; family Ruminococcaceae; genus Faecivivens. The sequence goes on along the minus strand of CAYWRQ010000005.1, from coordinate 5,774 downwards.
TCCGGGAAAAGATAAACGGTATATTCACCGGTATATCGTAAAAACAAATTTGTAGAACCGTGCATCTGCATGGCATAGTATATCCCGCTTCCGGGAAGGCCCTCTGCTGTCCGCTCCCAGAGCACGCTTTCGCTTTCACCGGGTACGGCCCCCCGCGTATATACGCCGACCCATGCCCCTTCTGCAAGATTTTTCTCCGCAACCCGTATGGCAGTGGACGCACCGAGCTGATAGGTATATTCCTCCGTATAAACAAGGCTGTCCGTAACGGTATAGGAATCTGTCTGCAAAACCCTTCCCGCGCGCGTGCAAAGAAAGACAGTGTAGTTGCCGGTATCTTCCGACGGAAGGCAAAGGGTTTGAGAACCGGAATCAAGCTGCTGGACAAAGATTTCGCTTCCGCTTTCCGAGCAGACGCGGACGCTGTATCCCTTCCCGTCCTCTACAATCAGTTCGGTCTGGCAGTCTCTTCCGACGATATGCGCCGGGAGAATCAGAGCAGGATTTCTTTCTGTGTATCTTTCATATACCAGTAACAGTACTGCCAGTATCAGGATGATACCGGCAGCCGTTACTGTGCGAAATATCGATTTTTTCATATTAAACTTCCTATCTTTACCCATATAGGATAGTTTTATTCTAACATATCTTATATTTGAAAGCAAGGAAATTCACAAAACATTCAGGAAGCTTTTTTTATTTATGCGATATAGGAGAGCATCAGTGCCAAACCGACCTTCAATCCGGGAAGCAGGCTGTCTCTCTCCACATATTCTTCGCGGGTATGGGCGCCGCCTCCCCGGACAACCCCGGGACAGATGGCGGGGATATCCATCGAAAGCGGAATATTGCAGTCGGTAGAGCCGGAACCGGTCGTGGGCGTTATATCCGCGTAGGTTCCGATGACCTGTTTGGCTGTATCCTGGAGCCAACGCATCACGTCGGGGTCAGGCGTTCCGGAACAGGGACGCTCCCCGATCACTTCAACGCGGACATCTACCCCCATCGCCCGGTAGGTTTCAAAAAGGCGGTCATAGACATTTTGCATAAACGTCATGCCTTCTTTTTGATCCGAACGGTACTCGCACAGCATAGACGCGCTTTGGGCAATCGTATTGACCGATGTGCCGCCGCTGATGCTGCCGACATTATAGGTTGTAAGGCCAATGCTCTCCGGGATTTTCACGTCGTACAGGGTCTGGATCATGGAAGACAACATATGAATTGCGTTACGATTGCCGAAGTTTGCGTAGGAATGGCCGCCTTCTGTGCGGACCTCAACCCGGAACCGGCAGGACCCGACCGCGCGGACACTCATCCCTTCCATGTACCCGTCATACGAGATCACGTATTTGACCCGATCGCCAAAATCTTTCATCAGCTGGCGGCTGCCTTTTAGATTGCCCAGCCCTTCCTCGCAGGAATTGGCCACAAAGAGGACGCTGCAGCCGGATGCTATCTTATTTTGCATCACATATTTGGCCGCCATCATCAAAACAGCCAGATTGCCGGTATCGTCTCCAACTCCAGGGCAGGCGATCCGCGTATCGGTCACAACCGGTTCAAAGGGTTCCATGTCGGGAAATACCGTATCGGTGTGCGCCATGATAATGACGACCGGCCCTTCCTCTTGATAATTCCAGGGGCAGATTACATTCAGCGCTTCATCGATATAAGTATCTTTTCCGCCGGCCTTTATAAACCATTCTTTGCAGAATTCGGCCCGTTTTTCTTCATGGTGAGAAGGGGCCGGAATACGGCACAGGTCTAAGAGCAGCTGCTCCAGTTCCTGATGATGGCCCTGCACGTATTCCAGCGCGTTTTGGTTCAGTTCAACCATGCTTTTCTTCCTTTCGCAGCATCTCTCAGCAGCCGGCAATCGCCAAATCGCGGACCAGAGCAGACGGTGCGCCGCAGCAGGACGCGCCGTTTTCTACGTTGACCTGCAGGTCATCGGCGACGACCACAATATCCTTCATCATCTGGAAGAAGTTGCCCGCGACGGTGATTTCTTCAACAGCCCGGACAATCTTCCCGTTTTCGATGAGATAGCCCTTGGATTCCAGCGAAAAGTCGCCTGTAACAGCGTTTGCCCCGGCGTGCGCACCCTTCATAAAGGTGATCATAACTGCCGTACCGGCCTTCTGCATCAGTTCCTCCCTGGTCATAGACGAGGGCTGCATATAAAAGGTGAAGGGCGCAATCGAGACAGGAGACGCGTAGCCTGCCCGGTAGGCATTGCCGGTGCTCTCAATTCCCTCTTTAGCCGCAGTCACGCGGTTGTGCAGCAGGGTCTTCAGCACGCCGTTTTCGATGATGTTTTTGGCCTTTGCCGGCACACCTTCCGCATCAAAGGGAGATTTGAAGAAATTGTCCTTATAAAACGGATCATCGATCACGGTGACGGCATCCGACGCAATCTTTTCTCCGACCTTGCCTTTTAACAGCGAAAGGCCGTTTTGTACCTCCTGGGCGGAGAAAACGGATTGGAAGATTTCCAGCATAGCGGTCATCTGGCTGTTGTCGAAGATAACCGGGTAATGGCCGGAGGGCACAGGCGCGGCGCCGATCTGAGAAACGGTCTTTTCGACAGCCCGCGCGACCATCTGGTCAACCGGATGCTCAGCGCCGGAAAGAACCGTCGAAGTCGTGTGGTCATTATACCGCTTTCCGTTTTCATCCTTTGCGACGACGGCAACGCCTGCGACAGACATCGCCCCTTCATTCTCCAGATAAAGACCGCAGGAATTGGAAATTGCGATTTTCGTGGAAATATCTGCCAGCGAAGCGCGGACGCCCTTCTGTACACGGGGATCTGCGGCGAGCGCCTTTTCTTCTGTCTGGAGCATCATTTCGATCTCTGCGGCGGTATCGTTTTCGGGCTTGGGAGCCGCCGGAATCTGCTGATACTCCCCACCGGCATAGATCGACTGCTTTTCGGTGCTGTCCGCATAGGACGCGGATTCAATAGCGCTGGAAAACAGCACTGGGATTTCTTCTTCGGTAAACGACTCGGTTGAAGCGGTTCCCATTTTCCCGTCGATCAGGCACCGCAGGCAGACGCCCTCGATGGTCTTGCTGGAAAAGCGGTCCACTTCCCCGCCGAAGACCCCGAGCTGGTCGGAACTGTTCGACTGATAATAAAGCTCATAATCTGTAATATTCTGCGCTTTGGCGTACTCTGCCGCAGCTGCGCTGAACTGTGCAAAATTCATAACTGCAATCCTCCCTTATTTACGGCCGCCGACGGTGATTTCGCTGACGCGGATCATGGGCTGTCCAACATCGGTTGGAATCGAGCCGCTCGATGCGCCGCAGACACCCTGTTCCCGGCGCAGATCCATCCCGACCATGTCAATGTTCTGGATAACATCCGAGCCTTTGCCGATCAGGCTGGCCCCGCGGACTGGCTCACAGATCCTACCGTTGCGTACCAGGTATCCTTCATTGACCGCAAAGTTAAACTCGCCCGTGACCGGGTTGACCGAACCGCCGCCCATCTTCTTAGCGTACAGGCCGTATTCGATCGATTTGATGATATCTTCGTCCTTATCCGTACCAGGCGCGATAAAGGTATTGGACATACGGGAGGTCGGCGCAAAAGTATAGTCCTGGCGGCGGCTGCTGGCGGTGGATTCGACGCCCATCCTGCGCCCGTTCAGCTTATCCACCATATAGCTCTTTAAGATGCCGTTTTCGATCAGCACGCGGCGGCGGGACGGAGTGCCCTCGTCGTCGATGTTGACGGTGCCCCATGCCCCCGGGATCGTTCCGTCGTCTATGGCCGTTACCTTTTCCGAGGCGACTTTCTGTCCCAGTTTGCCGGCAAACTCCGACAGCCCTCTCGAAACGCCCTCTGCCTCAAGGGAGTGGCCGCAGGCTTCGTGGAAGATAACGCCGCCGAAGCCGTTGTCGATGGCAACCGGCATCCGGCCGGCCGGGCAGTAATCCGCATGAAGCATCGTCACAGCCTGGCGAGCTGCGTCCTTGGCCGAAGCTTCGATATCAATCTGATCAAAAAATTCGTACCCTTTAGAAGCACCGGGCGCATTGTATCCAACCTGGTTTTCATTGCCGGCGCTGGCGATTGCGTGAATCATCATGCGGCTGCGTACCTGCCGGTCGGATACCTTTAAACCGTCGGAAGTGGCGATCAGGATATTGCGGTCATAGTCCAGCATTTTGACTGAGCTTTGGCCGATTTCACTGGAATACGCTCTTGCGGCGCGGTATGCCCGTCTTGCAAGGGCAATTTTGTCCTCCAGCGGGAGCGAAGAACCGATTTTTGCCGCGGGGCTGATGTTGGCGCAGGTCGAGTCAATCAGCCGGATCGTTTTTTCTTCACTGGAAACGGCGATCGCCGCAGCGGCTTTGGCAGCTGCCGACATGACGGACTCCGCGGACAGGCCGCTGGAGCAGGCATATGCACAGCGCAGGCCCTTGAAAACGCGGACGCCTACGCCGACGCTATGTTCTTTGAGGGAATCCTTTACGTTGTCGTTGACGAGCTGGACAAGTCCCCGCGTCGTATCCTCCGCAAAAATTTCAGCGTAATCGGCGCCGGTAGAAACAGCCTTCTCCAAAGCTGCTTCCAAGATACTGGTTAGGATCATAATGATGATATCCTCCTCATGAAAAAAGTATGGAACGGCTTTGTTTTACCAAAGCCGCTGAATGTATGGTTGTGGATGATCAGTGGGTAATCAAGTGCGGAGCCTTTCTCTGCAGATAATTATACATGGCCCCGTATAGGTTTGCGCTACTGCGGTAATAACAAGGCTGAACATCAATATCCGTTACAACAGATAAGCTGTATTTCAAAATATTCTTTACCCCAGCCTGGATATCTGCGATCAGGCGCGGCTCCTTACTGATGCCGCCTCCAATGACAATCCGCTCCGGATCAAACATATTGGCGACGTTGATAATCAGATGCATATTATTGACAATAAACTCATCATAGAGCATCTTAATATCCGGATCCCCTTCTTCCAGCAGACGGAAAAGCTCAAAGCCGTTCATCTTCAGATCAGGGTACTGCGGGCCGACCACTTTGGCTTTCAGCGAGCGGATATAATCCGGATCGAACTGATCCAATATCTGAAGATAAATTGCCCCACTGAGGTCACAGCCCTTCATGACGGCGGCACGCTCTACAAAGCCTTCCGTCGAGCAGGCAAAGGTAGCCGCGCGGGTAACAAAGTTGCCGTCGCCCACAATAACGGCAGACAGTTCACCGGCGCCGAAATGCTTGCCGCGGTGGATTTTCCCGTCCTTGATAATGCCGCCGCCGATACCGGTTCCCAGTACAATCGCGACGCCGTCCTGACAATCTTTCAGGTTGCCCTTCCAGGCTTCGGCCAGAGCGGCAGATTTCCCGTCATTTTCAACGGTAATCGGAACCGGGCAGCGTTCCTTCAGCACCTCATAGAGGGATTTATTCTCCAGCAGATGCAGATACGCGCCGCCGCTATACAGAATACCGGTATCAATATCCAGCGTGCCGGGAAAGCTCATCGCAATGCCCTCTATCTCGTCCTTAACCTGGTCATAAAGCTGTCCGGTTACCTCAATGAACTGTTCCAGGCTTTCGCGGGGTGCGGGCACCTCTCCCTGATGGGTCAGATTGGACTGGTCATCCATAACCCCATACTTGATTGCAGAGCCGCCGTAATCCAAAACTAAGCACTTCATAAAGATATCTCCTTTTATTATTTTACGTATTGTTAAGTTAAATGAAAATTGAGGCATCGTGCCTTTCTATGGTATAATGT
>CAYWRQ010000004.1:0-41995 GCA_964460915.1 uncultured Oscillospiraceae bacterium | reverse complement strand
CGTTCTACCATAAATTTTTGCTAACTATTGCAACTTGCTATTGCAATTTGCGATTGAATTTTCCTCCGCAAACGACGTCATCCCCATCGAAAAAAACATTGTCGCAGAAAGGAAAACCGCCAGCAGTTTTTTCACTTTCTTGTTGCTCTTCATCATTTTGCCTCCATTTTTCAGTATCGGCTTCTATAACTATCAAAACGTAAACCTTATGAAAGCATGGATTGAAATGACGAAGAAACGCAATTTTTTATAGATATTCTCACTAAAATGAAAGAAAAATGGTTGTATTTCGGAAGATTTTGTGTTACAATACAGCATGGTTATATAACTGCAAAAAAGTTACTTTTTGATTTTTTTCTCATGATCGAATTTGCTCATAATTCCCGGTTTTTTCTTCCGGGGGTTATGAGCATTTCTCTAGGTTGAAATAAAAAGCAAAAGAGTGTATAATGGTGAAGAAAATGATTGCAGATCTTTTGCGAAAAATTAGGAAAGGGCTTTTATATGTACAAACTGATCACAATGCAGGGCCGTGCGCGGCGCGGTACCTTTTCCACCGTTCACGGCGACATCGAAATGCCGGCTTTTATGAACGTCGGCACCTCTGCGGCCATCAAGGGCGGCGTTTCTTCCTACGACCTCAAGGATCTCCACTGCCAGGTCGAGCTGTGCAATACCTATCATCTCCATGTCCGGCCGGGCGACGATCTGATCTACCGGATGGGCGGGCTGCACAAATTTATGGGCTGGGACAAGCCGATTTTGACTGACTCCGGGGGATTCCAGGTCTTTTCCCTGGCCTCCCTGCGCATAATTAAGGAAGAAGGCGTTACCTTCGCTTCCCACATCGACGGGCGGAAGATTTTTATGAGCCCGGAAAGCTCGATGCAGATCCAGTCCCACCTTGGTTCCACCATTGCCATGGCCTTTGACGAATGTGTCGAGAACCCTTCCACCCATGAGTATTCCAAAAAATCCTGTGAGCGGACCGCCCGCTGGCTAAAGCGCTGCAAGGATGAGATGCAGCGGCTCAATTCCCTGCCCGATACAATCAACCCCCACCAGATGCTTTTCGGCATCAACCAGGGCTGCGTTTACGAGGATTTGCGCATCGAGCATATGAAGGAGATTGCCAAGCTGGATCTGGATGGGTACGCAATCGGCGGCCTGGCCGTCGGAGAAAAGACCGAGGTTATGTATCAGATCATTTCGGCCGTTACCCCCTATATGCCGGACGACCGTCCCCGCTATCTGATGGGCGTCGGTACCCCTGGCAACATCATCGAAGCGGTCTACCGCGGCGTCGACCTGTTTGACTGCGTAATGCCCTCCCGCAACGCCCGCCACGGGCACCTCAACACCTGGCACGGTATCCGCAACATCATGAACGCCAAGTATGCCGAGGACCCAAACCCGATCGACACCGAGTGCCAGTGCCCAACCTGTCAGAAATTCTCGATGGCCTACCTGCGCCATCTGTTCAAATCCAATGAGATGCTGGCAATGCGGCTGGGGGTTATGCACAACCTGTATTTTTACAATACCCTGATGGAGCGGATTCGCGCCGCCATCGAAGAAGGGACCTTTGACCAGTTCCGCGAGAAGTACGCGGAACTGCTGGATAGAAGAATTTGATCATAGAAAACGGATGGCCATTTCACACGGTCATCCGTTTTTTATGTGACAAGTATTTTGTTATCCAGGGAAATGTAATTCTGCCCCATCTCTCCAGACAGTTATTTGAGGAACAACTCGATAACCGGGACAATCACCGGCGGCTTTATAACCGGCAGGTTCAGCACCAGCAGGTCGTCCCCTTCGGTGCGGCCTTCACTGAAATGGTCGACACTGTTTTCGGTGAACTGGATTTCGCTGGCATCGTGCAGAAACTGTGCGTACTCGACTTTTCCGGCAAATCCCGGCAGCTCCAAAAACGCATACGGGTACTGAAAAAGGTGAATATACAGCCGTTTCCCATCCTCGCTCTGGGTCAGCTTACAGCCGTCCGGCGCCTGAAACTCCGGCTCCGCCATCGTGCAGCCGTAGATTGAGCAGCTGTTGTATTTCATCCAGTCCGCGTATACCTTCAGCGCGTCCTGTGCGCGGTAATCAAAGTATCCCCGCGCCGTCGGGCCGACGTTCATCAAGATGTTCCCGCCGAGTGACACCGTCTGAATCAGCATCTGGATCAGCATTTCCGGGGATTTCCAGCTGGTTTCGTCCCGGTAATATCCCCAGGAGCCGGAAAAGGTCTGGCAGGCCTCCCAGGTGACCAGCTCCCCCTTTTGATCCCGCAGCCAGCTTTGGGGCTGGTACTGTTCCGGCGTCCAGAGATCCTGTTCGATGCCGGCGCGGTTGTCGATGATGATACCGGGCTGCAGGCGGCGGGTCAGGGCAATCAGTTCTTCCGCTTCCCAGTCATCCTTCCCTTTCCCCTTCAGCCAGGGCTTCTCCGGCGGGTTGTTGTCCGGATAGGAGAAATCAAACCACATAATATCGATCTTTCCATAATTCGTCAGCAGCTCGGCGACCTGGCTGCGCATATATTCGGCATACCGGCGCATATCCCGCCCTTTGTTCAGCTGCTGTACATTCTCCTCATCCCGGCGCGGATGGATCGGGTCGATCGGGAAATCCGGGTGATGCCAGTCGATCAGAGAGTAATAAAACCCGATTTTGAGTCCCTCTGCCCGGAACGCGTCCACAAATTCCCGCACCAGGTCGCGCCCGGCCGGTGTGTTGGTGCATTTGTAATCGGTATATTGGGAATCGAACATACAAAAGCCTTCATGATGCTTGGTGGTCAGAACGGCATACTTCATTCCGGCTGCCTTTGCCTGTCTCGCCCACTCATGCGCGTCAAACAGATCGGGGTCAAAATGCCTAAAATACTGGTCATATTTTTCTTCAGTGATCTTTTCCCGTGTCTTGACCCACTCATGGCGTGCCGGGAGCGCATACAGCCCCCAGTGGATAAACATACCGAACCGGTCATGACGAAACCACGCGGTATCGCCGGGCGTATTTTTTACCTTATAGCTGGACATCATAAACCTCCATTTTATCTCTTTCTGCCGGTCAAAATCTGGCTCATCATATTGGGAGAATAACCGCAATTGGACCAAAGCCTTGTATTGTTGTACAGATCGGTGTATAGGCTCATAAAACACATCGCAATATTTTGATCAAATTGGTTAAAAGAGCATCCCCTGTCCTCAATATAACCAAGTATGACAGAAAAGGGAGCCTCTGCTTGGCAAAAGCCGACAATGTCATTTGTTAGTTCAGCGCTTCTTTTCGCGCTTAACTGAAATGCGTCCTGCATAAACTTTGTCATTTCAAAGTATTGAGGTGTTTTTTCAGCGTATGCACCGTCGGCATACTTCAGCAGTTCATTTTTTGAAAGATGCGCGTACGGCTTTCCGATCTGTCCTTGACGGACATCCAGATATTCTTCTTCGTCCTTGATCAAAGCTTCGGCAACTATATCACCTTCCACCCAAAAATAAAAGTGTCTGCAAAGGCTCAAAATCTTGTAGGCATCGTATATTTCATTTATCTCGGTAAGCCCTTCATATTCTTTTAAAAAAGACAACATTTCTTTTCCCGGAAGAATTCCATATAAGTTGGCAAAAGCGTTGAAATAGTCATTAATTTTCTGTATTTGTTTCCTACGCTTATAGAATGCCGCGTCAAAACGCGCGTAGGTAAACGACTGGAGTTCTTCTGCTATCTGCACGGAACCGTCTTGCTGCAGATTCGCATATCCAACCTCAATAAAAGGCATTAAGTCATTCGAAGAAATATTTTTCTTTCCTTTTACCAACCGCTCAAAACTGCGGAAAGCTTTTTCATCTATCGCGAGAAAGAACTTATCTAAAAAGTCATCCGACAGCATGACAGTCGTGAGCTGCTGTACCAGCTCCACCTTTTTGAGTTTTGAATACCCGAACAGCCGATACTGTACACATTGCCCTCTTAATTCAGCAACCGTATATTTTTTCAATATTTCCTGTAATTTCATATCGAGATTTCCTCCCTTATTCTGTATCGATAGGCGCTGTAAGTTCAAGATGGTTTCCTTCACTGTCCACAAATTCGGAAACCCAATTCCTTCCGATTTGTGTCAGCGGGAAGCATATTTCCAATCGCTGCATTTTTTTCTGTAGTATATCCAGAGAATCAACTTCAATACTCGGAATGCAGTTGCTGCCAAAGGTGTGCGGTTCATTCATCTTCTGATAAGCAAAAAGCCCCAAACGAAAACCATTGATCTCAAAAACACTGTAAATTTCATCCTTTTCTGTCACAGGCTGCTCAAAAAAATCTTCATAAAATGAGATGGCCCGCCCCATATCTTTTACACATAAGTACATCGATTGAATATGCATCATCGATTATCTCTCCCCAGTTCCTCTGCCCCTTCAATATGGGCATAGATAAGCTCTTTTAAATCAATGCCGCTGAAAAGATAGATAGCGTGTCCCCTGAAAGCAGAGGGTTCCCCGATCCCCTTCAACCAGCATCCCATATTCCCGATCCGGTACGAGAAACTCCATCCGGTCGCCGCTGGCCACTTCAAAGGTTACGTAATAGCGGGTGGAATAGGTGTGATGGGCCGCAGCATGATCGGTACTGCCATGCATATGGGAAGAAACATCCGTCCGCTTGGTTTGAACGACGGCTTCAACGTCTAAAACCGTAGAATGATTGTTTTTATTCCATTGACCGATTCCTCGTACAAACGATACGATCAAGGTGCCAATGACCAAGATAAAAACCAGGAAGAACAGAATCATAAAAATACTCATAAAACTGTCATATCCAAAAGCGATCATCCTGCTGTCCGCTCCTTTCTTCCATTAGGATACCATATTTATAGAAAGAATACAAGATGATTTGCAAAGCTTGAACATTTTTTGACAAAATTTAAAGGGAGAGTACACTGCGCGGTGTACCCTCCCTTTTGGACAGGTAAAATGATTATTCAGCCATCAGCTTGCAGACAGCGTTGGAGAAAGCGACCGGATCCTCGATCGGCAGGCCTTCGATCAGCAGCGCCTGGTCATACAGCAGGCCGGCATACTCTTTGACCCCATCCGGGTTTTCGCCGAACATCGATTTGAGACGGGTAAAGATCGGATGGGACGGATTGATTTCCAGCACGCGCTGTGCCTGTGCCTTCTGGCCGTCGGGCATTGCGCCGGGCATCCCATTGAGGACCTTCTCCATCTCCAGCGACAGGCCGCCGTCAGCGGACAGGCAGACCGGGTGTGATTTCAGCCTTTCGGACAGCCGGACAGCGGTAACTTTCTCGCCCAAGGCGTCTTTCATAAACCGCAGCAGTTCCCCGTTTTCCTCGTTCTGCTTCTTGATCTCTTCGGTTTCTTCTTCCGTTTCGAGGCCAAGATCCTTGTCCGAAACGTTGCGGAACTCCTTGTCGTCGAACTTCATCATCATCTTCAGGGCAAATTCATCGACATCGTCGGTCAGGTACAGGATCTCATACCCCTTGTCCTTCAGCAGTTCAGTCTGCGGCAGTCGGTCGATGCGGTCGGTCGTTTCGCCGCAGGCATAGTAGATATACTTCTGCCCTTCCTTCATACGGCTGGTATACTCTTCCAGCGTGGCCATTTTCTTCTCGGAAGACGAGTAGAACAGCAGCAGATCCTGCAATACCTCTTTATGTGCGCCGTAATCGGAGTAAACGCCGTATTTCAGCTGCAAGCCGAAGTTCTTAAAGAAGTCCTCATATTTCTCGCGGTCATTTAAGAGCATCGATTTCAGCTCGCTCTTGATCTTCTTCTCCAGCCTGGAGGCAATCAGCCGGAGCTGGCGGTCATGCTGCAGCATCTCGCGGGAAATGTTCAGCGACAGATCCTGGGAATCGACCAGGCCCTTGACAAAGCTGAAATAGTCCGGCAAAAGGTCAGCGCACTTTTCCATGATCAGGACGCCGCTGGCGTATAGCTGCAACCCCTTTTCATAGCTCTTGGAATAGAAGTCGTACGGAGTCCTGGAGGGGATGAACAACAGCGCGTTATAGGTAGAAGCGCCTTCGGTACTGGAATGGATAACGCGGGCCGGAGCGGTATAGTCGAAGAATTTTTCCTGGTAGAAATGATTGTAATCCTCGTCGGTGACTTCGCTCTTATTCTTTTTCCAGATCGGAACCATGCTGTTCAGGGTGCGATCTTCGGTATAGGTCTCATATTCGACGGGCGTTTCTTCTGTACCGGTTCCCTCTTTGACCTTCTGGCTTTCGACCATCATCCGGATCGGATAACGGATGTAATCGGAGTATTTTTTTACCAGCTGTGTCAGGCGGTAGCTTTCCAGGTATTCGCTGAACTTTTCGTCCTCGGTGTCCTCTTTGATGGTCAGGATAATATCGGTGCCAAAGGACACCTTTTCCGTTTCCTCTATGGTGTAGCCGTCCGCGCCGTCGGACGCCCAGCACCAAGCGGTATCGCTGCCGTAGGGCTTGGATACGACCTTGACATGGTCGGCGACCATAAAGGCCGAGTAGAAGCCGACGCCGAACTGACCGATGATATCGATATCTTCTTTCGCCTCATTCTCCTGCTTGAAGGCCAGAGAGCCGCTCTTAGCGATCGTGCCGAGGTTGTTTTCCAGCTCCTCCGCCGTCATGCCGCAGCCGTTATCCGAGACCGTCAACGTCTTTGCGTTCTTATCAGCGGTCAGGCGAATGTAGAAATCCTCTCTGGACATACCGTCGTTTTCCTGCAGCGAATGATAGTACATTTTGTCCAGCGCGTCGCTGGCGTTGGAAATCAGTTCCCGCAGGAAAATCTCGTGATGGGTATAAATCGAGTTGATCATCAGGTCCAACAGCCGTTTGGATTCCGCTTTAAATTCCTTTTTTGCCATGTAAATGACATCCCTTTCTATAAAACTGCGGCATGACCGCGTATTAGATTAAAATTAGCACTCTTTATTTTTGAGTGCTAATATAGCATAACGCATTTTTCTTCAAAAATCAACCCTTTTGCAGAAAAATTTACAACTTCGCAAAATTTGGTCAGGTGAACCGATGTATAATAAAGGAATATCAGAACATCGAAAGGAATGAGAGAAAGATGAGCCTGCCAAACGATCCCTTTATCCTGCTCAGCGTGATCAATACCCGTCTGCGGGATTTTTATTCGAGCCTGGAGGAGTGCTGCAAGGCCGAAGGCGCTGACCCGGACACGATTACCAAGAAAATGGCTTCGGTCCAGTATGTTTACGATCCCACCAAAAACCAATTTGTCCATCAATGAAAAAAGCCTGTCCGCATCTGTCGGGCAGGCTTTTGCATATTCGGGGATTACTGTTCGGCGCGCGCTTTCTGCAGCAGCTTGTTGATCTTTTCCACAGGGTCCAGAAGCGGGCTGATCGACTGGTCATGATTGAGGTAGTCGATGATGTACGCAATATATTTGGCCATATCGACTTCCTGATACCATTCCCGCTTCAGCAGCTCCGGGCTGCGATAGATCAGGTTGGTGGTAAATACCTTGGAAATATTGCCGGAAGCGTACGCGGCGTCAAATTTTTCCAGCCCTTCGCAGAAAAGGCCGAAGGTTGTGCAGATAAAGATACGTTTCGCGCCCCTTGCTTTCAGCTGAGAAGCGATATCCAATACGGATTCGCCGGAAGATATCATGTCGTCAACAATCATCAGGTCTTTGCCCTCAACGCTGTCGCCGAGGAATTCATGCGCGACGATCGGGTTTTTGCCGTTTACAATCACCGAGTAATCTCTCTTCTTATAGAACATACCGAGATCGACACCCAAAACCGAAGAAAAATACATACAACGGGACATACCGCCCTCATCGGGAGAGATGATCATGAGGTGTTCCTTGTCCAGCTTCAGATCGGGGATATTCCGTACCATGGCCTTCAAGAATTGATAAGTAGGCTTGATGTCTTCAAAGCCATTGAGCGGGATTGCGTTTTGTACACGGGCATCATGGGCGTCAAAGGTAATGATGTTGTCTACCCCCATCGAAACCAGTTCCTTGAGCATAAGGGCGCAGTCAAGGGATTCACGGCTGCTGCGGCGATGCTGGCGTCCTTCGTAAAGCATCGGCATAATCACATTGATTCTTCTCGCTTTGCCGTTGGCGGCGGCAATCATCCGCTTTAAGTCGGCGTAATGATCGTCTGGACTCATTGGAACAGTCATACCGTACATTTTGTAGGTAACGCCGTAGTTGAAGCAATCGACGATGATAAATAGGTCATGACCACGAACCGTTTCTTTGAGCGAGCCCTTTGCTTCGCCGTCTCCAAAACGGGGGCAGGAAGCTTTCAGCAAATAGCTGTCACGGCAGTAACCAATAAAGTCGCCGTCTTTCATCAGTTCTCCATGTCTGGCGCCGCGCCATTCGGACAGATAGGCGTCGACCTTTGCCGACATTTCTTCACAGCCCTTCATACCGATAATACTCAGCGAACCAACCGGAATCGAAACCTCATGAATAGAATCCATATTCGTAAACTCCTCCTAAATATTTATGGGACACATTTACATTACTATTATATCGGAATTACCGTTTATTTGCAAACACGCAAGTGTACAAATGTGTTGCCAAATTTCTGATTCCTTTGGCTATTTTGTTACTTTTTGTTATATTATAACGAAAACGCGGCACATTTTCGTACCGCGTTCTCTTACAAAATACAGTATTCCGCCATCTGTTCTCATACGGAAATATCATATAGGATACTGAGGATATTCCAGGTGGCACGGTCCAGGTCGCCGGTTACAGGAAGGCGAACTTTTTGCTGGAATGCCGCAACCGACTGCTCCGTCAGCAGATCATACTGCATCGTGAGGTTTGGAGAAGGAATGTTGCCGTACATCTCTGCCAGCTTTTGCAGGATTCCCTGAATCAAGCCGACAGATAGGCCTCCCGCTCCCCTTTGCAGCTTAAAGCTGGTATTCGGAAAGACGGCCAGGCTCTCAATCCTTTGGCTTTCCAAAACGGCCAGATATTCGGCAATGACCGCATCCCAGGTGTCACGGTCCACCTCCCCTGTTTCCGGAAATCCTTCCATCTGCTGCATGATCCGAACCGCTCCCGACGTTTCCGGGCCGTAAATCCCATCCGGATAAACTGTCTCGGCGCGCCCGCGATCCCAGAAAACAACCCGGAGCGCCTGCTGAAGCTCTCTGATCTTTTCCGAATTCCACATTATGTTCCCTCCCGTAAGGTAGATCCCGGAAATTGCTCCGGCCTTGGCGTCAGGCCCGAACGGATATCCGAATATATAGAGGTAAGGGTATTCCAGGTCCGTTCCCCGACAATACCGTCGACCGGAAGATCCAGCTCAGACTGGAAAAGCCGGACGGCATTGCGGGTGTTGTCTCCAAAATACCCGGTGACCTCGACGATTGGGATATTGGGGATGATCTTGGCGATTTCGTTTAGGTATTGCTGCAAAGCGCGGACGTTTTCTCCCCTGCTGCCGTACTGCATCACGACGCCGTTCCACGGCAGCGGAAGCTCTCCTCCCACCAACTCAACATTGCTGTTGAGGATTCCTCTATAGACCCGGTAAATCTCCTCCCAGGTTTGCTTTCCGACAACCCCGTCCGGGCTTAAGCCAAACCGGTTTTGAAAAGCAATCACCGCGTTTCTGGTTCCCTCCCCGAAAATACCGTCCACGGATACTGCCGGGATCGTATCGTAATAGGCAGCTATTACCCGCAGCCGATGCTGCAAAATCGATACGCCGATGGCCCTGGTACCCAGCTGCAAAACCTGCGGGAACTGTGTGGAATACTCTGAAAGCGAATACCCTTCGCTGCCAAGCTCTGCCAGGTTTTTGACCGCGGTATAAATCCGCTCCAGCCTATACCAGGTTGCCTCCCCGACGGTGCCGTCCGCCGTTAGGTTGAAGATTCGCTGGAAGCTGCGGACAGCGTCCTGGGTGGACGGGCCAAATTGTCCGTCAATGCTGACCTTGGGAATTGCGGGATAGTCGCTGGAAATGCGGTTTAGACGGAATTGTAAAATCCGAACCGCCCTTCCCACAGAACCAATCCCTAAGGGATATCCCGGATAAGACGGCGTTATGGAACCGACCGGTGCGTTGGTCACGATATCAATGTCGTTACCATAGTAACGCTGAAGGATCTGGTAGGGCGAAAGCCCCTGATTGGCCAGGGTAACGGTCCCCCACTGGGAAAGGCCGTCACAGGTGACCGTCGTGCCGTTGCAGAACTGGGTAAAAAGGGGTTCTATATACCCCTGGCGGCGGACATAATCGTTAAACAGTTCGTCTACCAGATTGGAGATATTAGAAAAAATTTCCCGGCCGTGGATATACGCTTGATCGTATTGGGTAGAATTGGTGATATCGAAATTGTACCCGCGGCTCCGGTACCATTCGGTATAGATTCGGTTCATAGCAAACGTAACCTGCGCGTAGATATTGGCCCGCAGCGCGTTTTCCGGCCAGGTCGGGTAGATCTCGCTGCTGGCCACATTTTTAATATACTCAATAAACGGTACGGTGATGTTGGCGGCATATGCATCCGGGCGTCCGAGATGCACGGTAATATATTGCGGAACAATCGGGATACCGGTCAATTGGATTCCCCCTCTTTCAGATATTCGGCCGGCTGGTTTTCCGGGTCCAGCGTCTGCGTTTCCGTAACGGACGATGGATCCTGTGCGGGGCTGCCAAACTCAGGGACAGGCAGTAAAACGACCCTTTGAATGGACCGGATCCCGGTAAAAATCGGAACATTACGGAATTCAGCGGTACCGAAGCCCACCGCCTGTACGGTGATAATATAGCTGGCATAGGGATGCGGGTTTCCGGGCGTCTGGGAAAGGGACGCGGGCGGGGCCGGAAGCGTAAATTCTCCTGTCCTGCCGCTGATATCGGTTACGTCATACCCTTGCAGGGTCCTTTCTCCATCTATCAGCCGGGAGACCACAACCCTGGCGCCGGCCACCGGGAGGGTGCCGTCGGCCGTCACAACCTGCACGATCAGCGTGCCAAATCCGGCGTCCTCCTGCTCTTTATCCTGCAGAGGCTGCCTTGGCTGACTGCCCTCTTCCCTTTCATTGGACGGGGATGCCGTGTTGGCGGGGCTGCCGTCTGGCTGCGGTCCTCTTTGCGATTTATCGGATACCTGCGGAGGATTCGCCGCAGCGGGTGGAGCCGGAGGTATTATAGGCGGCTGCGTGGGAGGTGCTCCTGAAGCAGGTGGTTCTATTGAAGCGGGCGGCTGTGGTTCAGGCGACCGCCGGGCCGCCCGCAAAGCCTCCATTTCAGCGAGATAACGGGCCTTTTGCTGTTCAAAACTTTCTGCCATAATCTTTCCCCCTGTTTCGCATAATCGTTTATATCTATGCGGATACACTGGCAAATAGACGGGTATACTATGGCAAAAAATAAAAGTACCTCCAAAACGGAAGTACTTTTATCCTCTGTTTATCGAGCGAACCGCAAAATCATTCCAGGTTTTCCCCGTTGGAGCCAAATACCTTCTGAATCCAATAAAAGCTCTTTTTCGGTACCCGGCGCAGATCCCGCAGATCTTTTTCCGTACGGTTTACAAAAACGAAGCCGTAGCGCTTTGCCATTTCGCAATGGCTGGACAGAATGTCGATCGGGCCCCAGGTGATATACCCCATGCAGTCTACCCCGTCCTCTTCGATTGCCTTCTTCATTTGGATGATATGGTTCCGATGGTATTCAATGCGTTCGTCATCCTGGATCAGGCTGCCGTCCTCCGGCAGTTCCTCCCTGCATCCGACACCGTTTTCCAAGACAAACACCGGCAGTCCATGACGATAGTACAAATCATGCAGCAAGGTCCGGAAACCGACGGCGTCCTTTGCCCAGCCCCATTCGTTGCACTGAATGTACGGGTTTTCTGCCCGGCCCATACCGGCGACCTCGGCGGGCGCGAGCGGCTGATCAAAATCCTGTGCCTTTACGGTAGCGCTCTGGTAGTAGCTAAAGGCGAGATAGTCGACGGTGTTGGAAAGGATTTCTTCATCGCCCTCTTCAAAATCCGGCATCCACCCATGCCGGGTCAGATACCGCACCATATAAGCCGGGTACTTACCGGTTGTAAAGACGTCCTCATGGAAATGATTCAGATAATCGTTGCAGCGGATCGCAAAGTTTACGTCTTCCGGGGCGCAGGTGGCAGGATAATACGGCGTAGCCGCGATCATGCCGCAGATCTTTGCGTCCGGCACCACTTCCCGTAGGACTTTTACCGCTTTGCAATGGGCCAGAAAAACGTGATGGTTGACTTGATACAGGAATTTGATCGGGTCGACTCCTTCCGGAACCCGCTCCGCGTTGGAAACACGCAGCATCATGGCGTGAAGGTTCTGTTCGTTAAAGGTCATCCAGTGCTTGACGCGGTCGCCGTACCGGGTCATAATCAGCCGGGCATAGCGCTCAAAGCAGTCGACGACATAGCGGCTGCCGAATCCGTTATAATCCTTTTCCAGATGATACGGCGTATCGAAATGATACATACAGATCATCGGCGTGATGCCATTCGCAATCAGTTCATTGATCACGTTGTCATAAAACTGTAAGCCTTCCTCATTCGGCTCATCGTCCCCATTCGGAATAACACGCGCCCAGCAGATAGAAAAGCGGTAAAAATTGCAGCCCATCTGCTTTAATAGGGCAATGTCTTCCTTGTACCGGTGGTAGAAGTCAATCCCGACCTTCCAATCGGAGAAACGCGGATCCGTAGGCCGGACATCATAAATGGAGAGCCCTTTACCCCCTTCATTCCAAGCTCCCTCCGCCTGAAAAGAAGAAGCAGAACCGCCCCAGTAAAAATTTGCAGGTAAACTCATAATACACCCATCCTTTCATAGTTGTGACGCGGGAATCTTTATTCCGATCTAATGATACCCTCTCCGGAAAAAAGTTACAAGCCTTTTACGCAAAAATCATCAAAATCTGAAACATTTTTCTCGAAAAGCGCTGAAATATTGTAAAAACAATAGAAAATCGACGATAAACGAATATTATCCGGCAAAATTGATTGCAAATCATTTTTATGGGGAGTATAATAAAGGCGAAAACGATTGGTTTTCATATTTCTGTTCAAAGGAAGTGAGCGTGTGGACGCGTTACCTGGTCGATCGTGTCACCAACTACAACTCAATATGCGGCACACCTTAAGGACAGAAACAGATTTAATATGATCTGCTCCTTCTTTTCGGTGTGCCCGGAAAGAAGGTTTTTTTATGGAAAAAATGGATCAGATCCTTTCGCTGATCGAAGAAAAACACTTTTCTGAAGCCAAAATGCTGCTCGAGGATATCCATCCGGCGGACATTGCCCAATGCCTGGATGAAATGGATTCCATCCAGGCGAGCAAAACCTTTCGCCTTTTGTCCAAATCCATGGCTGCGGAGGTCTTCTCCTATCTGGAGCCGGAAAGTCAGCATGAGCTGATTATCCTTCTGTCGGATGCCGAACTGCGGCGGATTTTAGACGAAATGTATATGGACGATACCGTCGATATGCTGGAGGAACTGCCCGCCAATGTCGTCAAGCGTATTTTAAAGCTGAGCAACCCCGAAACCCGCAGTGAAATCAACCGGCTGTGCCGCTACTCCGAGGATACCGCGGGCAGTATCATGACAACCGAGATGATCGACCTCAAGCGGTCGATGACCGTGCGGGAGGCATTTGACTGGATCCGCAAGGTCGGGACCGATAAGGAGACCATCTATACCTGTTATGTGACGGATGATCAAAGGAAGCTGGAAGGCGTTATTTCTGTCCGGCAGCTGCTGCTCCACCCCTATGAAGCCAAAATTGGGGATTTAATGGAAGATGAACCCCTCTGCGTGCGGACGGGCGACGACCAGGAAACGATTGCCCAGCTGTTCCAAAAGTACGATATGCTGACCCTTCCGGTTGTCGATTCGGAAAGCCGTTTGGTCGGGATTATTACGATCGACGACGCGGTCGACGTCATCCAGGACGAGAACACCGAGGATATCGAAAAAATGGCGGCTATCCTGCCGGGCGATAAGCCCTACCTGCGTACCTCTGTCTTCGAACTGTGGAAAAGGCGGATTCCCTGGCTTTTACTGCTGATGATTTCCGCCACCTTTACCGGCAGCATCATTACGTCGTTTGAAGATAAGCTCGCGGCGTATATTGTTCTGACCGCCTATATCCCGATGTTGATGGACACCGGCGGAAATTGCGGTTCTCAGGCTTCCGTTACGGTGATCCGCGGCATCTCTTTGAATGAAATCGAATTCAGGGATACGCTCCGGGTTATTTGGAAAGAGATGCGGGTCGCGGTGCTTTGCGCCGTTACGCTGGCCATCTGCAACTTTGTAAAGCTGATGCTGATCGACCGGTTGGAGGCTATGGTGGCCTTGACCATTTGTATGACGCTGGTGATCACGGTATTTTGCGCGAAGGTCGTCGGCTGCACCCTTCCCCTTTTGGCCAAAAAGCTTGGCTTTGACCCGGCGGTCATGGCCAGCCCGTTTATTACGACAATTGTCGACGCGATTTCCCTGCTGGTATACTTTGGGATTGCGACCCTTATTTTGCATATCTGATCAAAACGCAGAAAACCTGTTGTCAAATCTGCTCTGACAACAGGTTTTTTTATCCGCAATGCGGCTTAGCCGATAACCTTTTCCAGGTATTCGCGGCTCGCCTTGATGCTGGCAAGAGGAGACAGCGGCGTGCTGTATTCTTCCTCGGTGCAGCGGGCGCAGCAGTCCAGCTCAACAATGATGTACTGTGCATGATCCAGTTCGGTGACCTTCTGGACGATCTCCGGGACCTCCATCGTTCCGGTGCCGACGCAGCAGATATCCGTCGGGTTGGTTCTGGCGAAAATCTTGGCGCGATAGTTTTCGCGAGTCAGATCGGTTACCCCTTCAATCAGGTTGATCGGGTCGGCAGAGGTTCCCATATCCTTCTGATGGATCATCTTCGCCCTTGCGCCCATCTTTTCAATCAGCTCGGTCGGTTTCTGGCCGCCGCGTTTTGCCCAGAAGACGTCGATTTCAAAGTTGACCAGATCGGGATCCGTCAGCTCAGCCAGCCATTCATAAGCGGTCTTGCCTTCAATGACATAAAATTCCTGGCAATGGTTGTGATAATAGAAATCCATACCATGCTCTTTCGCAAGCGCGGCAATCTCATTGCAGGCAGCGGCAGTCTGTTTGACCTCTTCCATCGTGGTCATGATGCCCATAGCCAGAGCGATTGACTGGGAATGCATCTTGACATTATCCTCTACGATCTGCACCATCTGTTCATGGGTGACCGTCTTCGGATCAAAGTTTACGTGGCTGCCGACAGCGGTCAGTCCCAGTTCCTCAAGCTTATTGCCGATTTCTTCAGGGGTATAGGATTTTCCGTCAGCCGAAGCACGGGGCGCAACATACTCAACATATTTATAACCCGCTTTTGCAACATTTTCCAACGTTTTCAGGTAATCCTCCATCAATTCACCCATCACCGAAAACAGCTGGACGCCAACTTTCAATTTCATAGTATATACTTCCTTTCCAGATCCTCTCATCATATTTATATATGCGGGATCTATGTAATTTAAGTCTACCGCATTTTGAATAATTTGTCAAATATAGTTTTTCCGTTTTTTATATTTTGTAAAAAATAGTGATATCCTGGAAGAAAATATCGGTTCAATCCGTGCTCGGTTCCGATACACCAAAATAATGATTGTCCAGCAGCAAATCAGCCAGCTCGACGACGCTCTGAAAATGCTGCATCTGGCGGCCGTCCAAATGATGCAGGGTTCCCTGCCAATCCGCAAAATGACGGGAGCGGATGGCCAATAAAAACTGATGCCCGGATTCGCCGGCAGGAGATAAGTCATGTTCAAAGGGCGTCAACGGAAGCTTTTCAGCCGATTTTCTGTGATGATAGAATTTTCTGAGCGTTTCCGTAGACTGGGGGCTGTTTTGGACATCCAAGATCTGTTCAATACGCAGCAGCAGCTCTTCCGGGGTTGAAAAACGGACTTTTTCTTTTAGCAGCCTGCTTTCAATCACCCCGCAGCCTTCTCCTTCCAGCGAAACCAATAGCAGGCAATGATCATACGGCATTTTTATCATCAAATTTCCTCCAAATAAACAGCATTACTTTTTGACGGACAGCTCCCGGGCCGTTTCGATTACCTTGTCAAGATCGGAGAGCACCGTCAGCGAGGAACACATATTGCGCAGCTTGGGCGCGCCGGGCATCCCTTTGAGGTAAAAGGCAGCTGTGCGGCGGCTTTCCCGCATACCGATATATTCCCCTTTATATTGTACGGCGAGTTCGACCTGCCGGCGCATCGTTTGCAGCTTTTCTTCCAGCGCCGGCGGAGCGGGTTTCGGCTTACCGGAGAGGAGCGCGCGGACTTCCCGGAAAATAAACGGGTTCCCATAGCTTCCCCGCCCGATCATGACCAGGTCGCAACCGGTTTCCTCATACATCCGGAGAGCATCCTCCGCCGTCACAATATCGCCGTTTCCGATAACCGGAATTGAGACTGCCTCCTTGACCGCGCGGATGATCGACCAGTCGGCGGAAGGGGCATACATCTGCTTGCGGGTACGGCCGTGGATCGTAACGGCATCGGCGCCTGCCTCCTCCATCAGCTGGGCAAAGGGTACGGCGTTGATATGCTCCTCGTCCCAGCCCTTGCGGAACTTCACCGTGACCGGCGTGTCCCCCGCCACGGCCTTGACCGCCTTGACGATTCGGTAAGCGGTTTCCGGCGTTTTCATCAGAGCGCTCCCTGCACCCTGTCCGACGACCTTGGGCACCGGGCAGCCCATATTGATGTCGATAATGTCCGGGGAAAAGCGCAGGGTTGAAAGGGCGCCCCTTGCCATATCCTCCGGGTCATATCCGAACAGCTGCGCTGCCATCGGCCGCTCACGCTCAGAAGGCTTTAGCAGCTCTTCCGTTTTGCGGTCGGAATAGGTCAAAGCCTTCGCAGAGGCCAATTCCCCAACCACATAAGACGCGCCGTATTCCTTACAGATTTCCCGATAGGCCCGGTCGGCGACCGAAGCCATCGGCGCAAGGGCCGCTGTTTTGTCGATTGTTACCGAACCGATTTTCAGTGTCTCGATCAAGTTAATTTTTCTCCTTTTGAAAGCAGCCAAACAAGACTCCTTATCTTGTAAAAAAGCCGTTTGTGTGGTATACTTACTTAGACTGGATTTTCCGGAAACAGATGGAAAATATTTTTTCACAGGTAACAGTATAAACGAAAATCTGCCTTTCGTCAACCGCAAAAGGCAGGCAGGAGGAAACCCATGAAGATACTGGCGATTGATTACAACAGCCTGATGAACCGTTCATTTTTTGCGATCCGTACCCTGACCGCAAAGGATGGGACGCCTACCAATGCGCTGTACGGCTTTGTCAAAACCTATCAGAAGCTGATAAATGCATATGCGCCGGATGTGGTCATTGCGGCCTATGACGTCCACGCCCCCACATTCCGGCATAAGATGTATGCCGATTATAAGGGCACCCGTTCGGCCATGGCGGATGAGCTGCGGGTACAGATGCCGCTGGGACGGGAGTTTGTCGATCTGGCAGGCGGTACGGTCTTCGGGATCGAAGGCTGGGAGGCGGACGATATTTTGGGAACCGTGGCGCGTTGGGCCGAGGATCACGGGGAAAGCTGCATTATCGCGACCGGCGACCGGGACTCGTTCCAGCTGATTTCGGACACGGTATCGGTCAATTTGGCGACCAACAAGGGCGATGTACTGATGACACCCGCGGAAATCGCGGAGCAGTACGGTGTGACACCGCCGCAGATGATCGAAATCAAGTCGCTGATGGGCGACAGCTCCGATAATATTCCCGGTGTCAAGGGCATCGGGGAGAAAACCGCCGGGACGCTGATCCGGGAGAACGGAAGCTTACAGCATATTCTGGACAACCTGGACAGCATCAATGCCACCCCGCGCATCAAAAAGCTGATTGCAGAGCATAAAGAGGAGGCGCTTTTAAGCCATGACCTCGGTACAATCCGCCGCAACGCGCCGATCCCTCAAACCCCTGATCAGCTGGTCGGAAAGAGCATTTCCCCTGCCTTGGCAGACTTTTTAAGAAGATACAGCATGGACTCCCTCACTTCCTCCTTTGGGCTGGATAAAACTGCGGCTGCGGAGAAAGAAGGATCGCCTTCATCGGACGGAGCTGTTCAGCTTCTGCGTGAGCCGGAGCTTGGGGCCACGGCGGAAAAGCTGGACAAAATAGGATGCGTCCACTATCTGCTTACCGATAAGCGGCTGCTGCTGCTGACCGGGGAAACAGAAATTTCTCTTTATCAAGACGGACGGGAAAAAGCACTCGCCTTTTTGCTCCAAAGTACGCTGCCGATGGTCACCTTTGATGCCAAACAGACCTATAAAGAGGGTTTTATCCGGGAAACGCCGGTTCGCAGCACGATCGAAGACCTGCTGCTGGCGGCGTACCTCCTTTCCAGCAGCGACAAATCCTACTCCCTTGCGGAAATGTGCGAAATCTACCTGCCGGGCCGGAAAGTGGAGGCAGAAAGAGAATATGCGTCTCTCTGCCTGATGCCGGAACTGAAAAAGGCCATAGGGACAATTTTAGCCGAGCGGGAGATGGAATACCTGTATCGGGAGATCGAACTGCCCCTTTGCGAGGTACTCGCCTCGATGGAGGTGCTGGGATTTGCGGTGGATATAGACGGCATTTCAGCGTTTGGAAAGATGCTGGACGAACAGATCGATAAGCTCAAAATCGAGATTATGGATTTGGCCGGCGTCCCGTTTAACTTTAATTCTACCCAGCAGCTGGCGGAGGTCCTCTTTAACCGGCTGGGCCTGCCGCCGCAGAAGAAAACCAAAAACGGGTATTCTACCAATGCGGAGGTCCTCGAGTCGCTGCGGGGGATGCACCCGATTATCGAAAAGATCCTCGAATACCGTAAGCTGACAAAACTGTCCAGCACCTATGTCGTGGGACTGACAAGAGCATTGCAGCCGGACGGCCGGATCCATTCGACCTTTAACCAGACGGAAACCCGTACCGGCCGGATCAGCAGCACCGAGCCCAACATCCAGAACATCCCGGTCCGCACCAAGCTGGGGGCAGAGATGCGGAAGTTTTTTGTGGCCCAGGAAGGCTGGACGCTGGTGGATGCCGACTATTCGCAGATCGAGCTGCGGATTTTGGCCCATATTTCCGGGGACGAGCATATGATCGAAGCATTTAGGCAGGGCGCCGATATCCATCGGATGACCGCGTCGCAGGTTTTCCACATTCCCTTTGACGAAGTCCCTTCCGAGCTGCGCAGCCGCTCGAAGGCAATCAACTTCGGTATTGTATACGGCATTTCCGGCTATTCCCTTTCGCAGGACATCGGCGTCAGTGTCAAAGAAGCACAGCAGTATATCAACGATTACCTGCACACCTATTCCGGTGTCGGCCGCTATATGAAGGAATCGGTTGAGAGGGCCAGAGAAAGAGGATATGTGGAAACGCTGTTCCACCGTCCCCGCTACCTCCCCGACATCCTGTCAAAGAAACCGGCAATGCGGGGATTTTCGGAGCGGGTTGCGATGAATATGCCGATCCAGGGCACTGCGGCGGATATTATCAAACTCGCTATGATCCGGGTTTACCGCCGTTTACAGCAGGAAAACCTGAAAGCCAAGCTTATCTTGCAGGTGCACGACGAGCTGCTGGTAGAGGCCCCGAAGGAAGAAGCGGAGAAGGTACGGGAGATTGTCGTCTATGAGATGGAGCACGTGGCAGACTACGCGGTCAAGCTCCTTTCCGACGCCCATATCGGGGATAATTGGTACCTGGCAAAAGGATAAACTAGACAAAAGGATGGATTGGAATTGAATATCAGAGAAGCGCTGCCGACAGATATACCGCAGCTGTTTTTACTGGAGAGGAACTGCTTTGCTGACCCATGGAGTCAAAAGTCGCTCCGGGATACCCTAAACGAAGACCACAGCTACCTGATCATTGCCGAGGAAAACGGTCGGATCTGCGGATACCTAAATACAACGTTTGTTTTGGACGAGATGAATCTGAACCGTATCTGCGTCCTCTCCCAGTACCGCCGGATGGGCATTGGAACCGCGATGATCGGAAGGATGTTTGACTATGCAAGGCAGCACGGCATCTGTACGATCTATCTGGAAGTACGGGAGTCGAATGAGAATGCCCAGCGGGTCTACCGCCGTTTTGGCTTTCAGGTAGTCGGCGAACGGGCCAATTTTTATCAGCATCCCACTGAAACCGGGCTGGTTATGTCAGCGCCGGTGCTGGCTGAATAAAACTTGGGGTGCGTGAAAGGAATCTGCAAGGAATATGAAAGATACGATCAGAATACTCGGAATCGAAAGCTCCTGCGACGAAACAGCCGCCGCAGTTGTGGAAAACGGCAGAACCATCCTCTCCTCGGTCATTTCGACCCAGGTCGAGGAGCATCGGAAGTACGGCGGCGTGGTGCCGGAAATCGCATCCAGGCGGCACTGTGAAAATATCTGCTGGGTAGTGGACGGTGCGATGAAGGAGGCTGGGATGCGCTTTTCCGATCTCGATGCCATTGCGGTCACTTATGCGCCCGGACTGATCGGCGCGCTGCTGGTGGGGGTCAATTACGCCAAGGGCCTTTCCCTTGCGACCGGCAAGCCGCTGGTGCCGACCCATCATCTCCGCTCCCATGTGGCCAGCAACTATCTCGCCCACCCGGAGCTGGAGCCGCCGTTTCTGTGCATGATCGCATCCGGGGGCCACAGCCATATTGTCGAAGTGACCGATTATACCAAGTTCCGCGTAATCGGCAGAACCAGGGACGATGCAGCCGGCGAGGCTTTTGACAAGGCTGCCCGGACGATGGGATTCCCCTATCCCGGCGGCGTATACATCGACAAGGCGGCGAAGCTGGGAAACCCGGCAGCGTTTAAGCTCCCCCGCCCGCACGTGGACGGCAGCCCTTTTGATTTCAGCTTTTCCGGGCTGAAAACGGCTGTCATCAACACGGTGCATAACGCCCAGCAGAAGGGACAGACGATCAATACAAACGATCTTGCCGCCTCATTCCAAGCGACGGTATGCGATATGATTTCCGAGAAGCTGATGCTGGCGCTGGAAGAAACCGGACACAAAAAGCTGGTACTGGCGGGCGGTGTTTCGGCCAATTCCGGCCTGCGGGAACGGCTGCAAAGGGATGCGGAGAAGAAAGGCGTCCAGTTTTATTGTCCCCCGCTCCCCCTTTGCGGCGACAATGCGGCCATGGTCGCGTCCCAGGGGTACTATGAATTCTGTGCGGGCAATATTGCCGGTTCAGATTTAAACGCGGTCGCTTCCAAGAAGATTGAAATCGAATGAACGAGAAAAAAGTGGTCCAGGCGGCGGTGGCCCTGACGCTGCTTCTGTGCGTTTTTATCGTGGGCTTTTCGGTCGGGCGGACACCGGAAAGCAGGGGCGTTGTTTTGGTTTCATCGGTTCCAGTATCGGATAGCGCGGCTATTGAGAATGGGTTGGAACAACCGCCGGAAACTGAAATAGCAGCAAGCGAAATTGCGGCATCCAGTACAGAAAGCATTCCGCCTGAAAGCAGTAGTGATACGGGAAATGGAGAGATTGTCCCTTTCGACCTCAATACGGCTACGGCAGAACAGCTGATCGCCCTTCCCGGCATCGGGGACGCGATCGCCAGCCGCATTATCGAATACCGCGCATCCGTCGGAAGGTTTTTATCGGTGGATGAGCTGTTAAACGTAAGCGGGATTGGCGAGAAAAAGCTGGAGGATATTCGCGATTACTTATATGTGGAAGAGTAAAAAGCTTGACAAACGGAAAAGGATATGCTAGACTAGGGCTTAAAATTTACACCGAAAGGATGATACCCCATGTACAAGCCCTTTGCCGTAGGGGATACGGTCATCGAAACCGAAAGGCTCCGGCTGCGCGGATGGCAGCAGACAGAGCAGGACGCAAATGATATGTATGCCTATGCCCGGTATGAGAAGGTCGGACGGCCAGCCGGATGGGCATATCATGAATCGATGGATGAAACGTGGAGAATCCTCCGGATGTTTACGTCGGAAGGAAATAACTTTGCCATTACCGATAAGGAAACCGGCAGGGTGATCGGCTCCCTCGGCCTGCATCAGCCCAAAACCATGGAAGGATACGAGCATTTATACGGCCTGGAAATCGGCTATGTCCTGTCACCAGATTACTGGGGCCGGGGGCTGATGACAGAAGCGGTAAAAGCTGTGATCGATTGGATTTTTCACAATACGGACACTGGCGTCCTCTATTGCGGGCACTTTACCTTTAATGACCGCAGCCGCCGGGTGATCGAAAAATGCGGTTTTACCTACTGCAAAAATGCGCCCTTTGTTTCAGAGCAGCTCGGCGAAACCTTGGATGAAAAGCTATACCTTCTGTTAAAAGAAACCTATCTGCAAAGTGAATCTTAAATGCAAATAAGGCGGCAAGCTGGATTTTTCCAACTTGCCGCCTTTTCGTAACAGAATCAGTTGTTGATGAAAGCTTCGGACAGAGCGTTCATGGCCTTGACGCCCTGATCGCGGTTGATCAGGACCGAAATCTTGATCTCGGAGGTGGAGATCATCTTGATGTTGATATTGGCCTCATACAGAGCCTCGAACATCTTCGCCGCAACGCCGGGATTGGACTGCATACCGGCGCCGACGATCGAAACCTTGGTGACGTTGTCGGCCACTTCGATCTTATTCGGCCTGAGGATATCCCGCGCTCCTTCTAGGACTTCCTTCGCCTGATCGGCGGAATCCCTCGGGACGGTAAAGCTGATGTCCTTGGTTCCGTCGCGGCCGATCGACTGGAGGATAATGTCAACATTGATTTTCTTGGAAGCCAGCAGGGAAAAAATTTTATATGCGATACCGGGCTTATCGGGCAGGCCGACGACCGCAATCCGAACTACGTCATCATCTTTCGCTACGCCTTTGATCAGTAATTTTTCCATTTTGGTCACCTCTTTGACTTTCGTACCGGGTTTATGTTCCAGGCTGGAGCATACTTCCAGATTAACATTGTATTTCTTGGCCATTTCGACCGAACGGTTATGCAGGACCTGTGCGCCGCAGGACGCTAGCTCCAGCATCTCATCGAAGGAAATTTCGTCGAGCCTCTTTGCGGACGGAACCAGACGAGGATCAGCGGTGTAAACACCGTCGACATCGGTGTAAATCTGGCAGAGATCTGCTTTCATGGCCGCCGCGATTGCAACAGCGCTGGTGTCGCTGCCGCCGCGCCCAAGGGTGGTCACGTCGTCGTAACGGTTGACGCCTTGGAATCCGGTCACAATGACGATTCTCTTTTTATCCAGTTCCCGCTCCATCCGCTCGGTCTCGATTTTATTGATGCGTGCCTTAGAGTAGTTGGAATCGGTATAAAACCCGGCCTGATGGCCATTGAGGGAAATAACCGGATAGCCCATCGATTCGATTGCCATGGCGAGCAGGGACGCGGAAATCTGTTCACCGGTGGTCAAAAGCATATCCAGTTCTCGTTTGCTGGCATGGGGATTGATCTCATTCGCCTTTTCAATCAGGTCATCGGTCGTGTCGCCCTGGGCGGATACAACGGCAATGACATTGTTGCCATGCTTATAGGTATTTGTGATAATGTTGGCGACATTAAAGATGCGTTCTTTATCTTTAACGGATGAGCCGCCGAATTTTTGTACAATCAGTCTCATAACTGCCTCCATTCAGGTAGCGGTAACCGCTCCTATTTCGATCGCGCAAATCAATAATCCAATACGCGGATCATCGATTGAACAGAAATCACATTGCCAAGGGTGCCAAGTTTTTCATCCAGCTCGTTTTCGGTCATCGTGCCGGTGACAAAGGCGGCTTCCCCGTCCGGCTGTCCGGGACGGCTGAGCCACGTTACCTCGCCAAACACATCCGAAACCGTTTTCTTTTCTGTCGCATCCAGCTCGGCGCGGATATAAAACTGCAGCGGCGCTTCCTTATGATCCGCAACGTTATCGGCATCGGAGTCCTTCCAGCTGAGGGATTTGCTGGTGCTGCTGGCCTTGGAAATGTCGATCATATCGGCTACGACTGCACTGGCGGTCGGAAGCTTTCCTGCGCCGCGTCCGTAGAAAACTACGTCACCGGTGGCGTCGCCGCGGATCAGGATTCCATTGAAAACATCGTCGATCCCGGCAAGCTGGCTATGGGAAGAAATCAGCGCCGGATAAACCGTCGCGTACATTTTCCCGTTATTCAGTTTTTTGGCTCGTCCAATCAGCTTGATTACGCCGCCCCAGCTCTCCGCATAGGCCACGTCGTCTAGGGTCAGCCTGGTGATGCCCTCGGTATAAACGGTATGGGGATACACATGGCTGCCGAAAGCCAGGGATGCGAGAATACAGATTTTGCGGCAGGCATCGTGCCCTTCCACATCGGCGGCGGGGTTGCGTTCCGCATACCCAAGCTGCTGCGCAGCGGCGAGCGCTTCATCAAACGGAACCGATTCGTGAATCATTTTGGTCAGGATATAGTTGGTCGTCCCGTTGAGGATACCGGCGACCTCGGTAATCTCGTTGGCGGCCAAGCACTGATGCATCGGGCGGATGATCGGTATCCCTCCGCCGACGCTGGCTTCAAAGAAGTAGTTGACATTGTGCTCCTTCGCAATCGCCAAAAGCTGCGCGCCTTTAGCCGCGACCAGTTCCTTATTGGAGGTGACCACGCTCTTGCCATGCTCCAACAGGGATTTCGTAAAGTCGAAGGCAGGAGAAAGCCCGCCCATGACCTCCGCTACAATCGAAATCTCCGGGTCAGTGAGAATTTCGTTAAAATCCTTTGTAAATTTATCCGCATAGGGCAGATCGGGGAAATCGCGGATATCTAAAATCCGTTTGACTTCGATCTCCTGCCCAGCGCGGGAGGTGATGCTTTTTGCATTTTTATAGAGCAGCTCGACAACGCCGGATCCGACAGTGCCATGTCCCAGAACAGCAACTTTAACCATCTATTGCCAATCCTTTCTTTTCATGGTTCATTCCATTATATTCTCTTTATCGAAACAACGCCATAAATCCCGGCGAGAGAAGCGAGAATTTCATCCAGATCCGTCCTGTCCCGATTGATTTGGATACTAATTGTAACAACGGCCACGGTATCAACCGGGATATTCTGGTTGACGGTCAGAATATTGGCACCGGCTTCGTAGAGTTGCTGAAGAACGTGAGACAAAACGCCCGGTTCATCGGACAGCCGCATATACAAGGTGCTCAGCTGCCGGGTCGAATTTTCTTCGTATACCTTGACGTTATCCTTATATTTATAATATGCGCTTCGGGAAATACCGACCATGCGGCAGGCTTCTGATGAATTTTTTGCCTGTGCCTTGGACAACAGCCGTTTCGCTTCGATGACTTTCAGGAAAACACTGGGAAGTACATCGGCGCTGACCACAAGAAACTGGGGCTTTTCTTCCATGATAACCTCCTGTATGGATATCAAAAGTTTTTGCATAAAAAACAGATGTAAATGTACTAGAGACAATCATATCACGCCGGCCCCGATTCTTCAACTGGCATATTTTACAAATATATATCTGATTTTGCGAAATTCTTTTAATATGCGTAAATATGTAATAAAATGCTCGGTTTTTCGACGGATTTTGCGCTGAAAAATAAAAATCTCATATAATATCTGTGCAATATTCCAAGTTTTTATGCAAAATCGGAAATCGTCTCTTTTTTGATCATTTTTTTCAGACGGAAGATCGCAAGAAGATTGGGAACAGACATATAAAAATTGAGCAGATCGGAAACCGACAGGATGGTCTGTACGGGAAAGGCCGTTCCGATGATGACTGCGGCGACGAATAGGGAGCGGTATATCCACTGTCCCCGTTTCCCCGCGCCCAGATAGCGAAGGGCGCTCTCCCCGCACCAGCTCCAGGTCAGGATGCTGGAAAAGGCAAAAAGCGCAGTCGAAATGCCGAGAAAAATCCCCGCCCCGTCCCCCAAAACGGAGGAAAACGCCGCAACAGTCAGCTCGGCCCCGTCCAGCCCGGTGGACATACTCCCGGTCAGCAGCAGGACCGCCGCCGTCATCGTGCACATGATCAGCGTATCCAAGGCAACCTCCGCGACGCCCCACAACCCTTCATCCGAGGGTGAACGGCTGTCTGCGGAACCGTGGATGATCGGAGAAGAGCCCATACCGGCTTCGTTGGTGAAGATCCCGCGGGTGATGCCGCTGCGAAAGGCACGGCTGACGAAAATCCCGGTCACGCCCCCGGCAGCGCTGCGGGCGGAAAAGGCGTCCTGCAAAATGAGCGAAAACATCTCCGGCAGCTGATCAAACCGGCTGATGATGACAATGGCAGCCGCCAGAAGGTAGATTCCGCCGATCAGCGGAATCAGACGTTCCGATGCCGAAACAATCCGCTTTTTCCCCCCAACCATGACACAGCCCACAGCCAGCGCCATCAAAACGCCGGTGCAGAGGACCGGCAGGTGGAGGGACGCTTCGATCGAATCGGCGGCAGCGTTGGACTGGGCCATATTGCCGACCCCAAAGGACGCGCCGATACAGCCGCAGGCAAAGACACAGGAAAGGAGGTCCCCGCCGCGGGTTTGCTCAATATAATACATCGGCCCGCCCTCTTTCCCTTTCCGGAACCGGACGGACAGAAAAATCTCTGCGTACTTTAACGACATCCCAAAGACCGCGCTGACCCACATCCAAAAAACGGCTCCAAGTCCTCCCGCAGTCAGCGCCGCCGCCACACCGGCAATATTCCCGGTGCCCAGCGTTCCCGCTAGAGCGGCAGCAGACGCGCCAAAGGACGAAATCCCCTTTTGGTGGTCTTTTCCTGATGCGCCGCCAAAAAAACGGCGGAGGGCAAGGGGAAGCTTTCTTTGGGGGTAAAAGCGAAGATAAAAGGTAAGATAAAGCCCGAAGGCTGTCATAACCACCCCAAAAAGGGTGAGCGCTGATGTTTTCAGCCGCAGAAAAATGTCCAGAGAAATTCCTCCTGAAAGGTTTTGCTTTTAACGGCCTTTTCTCCGGACATCTTTTTTGATCAGGTATTGTGATCGGAAACGTAGAACTGTTTAAGGTTGCCGATCTTCTGACGGCGCTGCTCCAAAACCTCCTCTACCTCTTTAAGGGAAAGGTTTTGCTGGACCATCAGGACGATGAGATGATACACCAGGTCGCTGATCTCATTTTTCAGTTCGCCGTTGTCCATATTTTTGGCGGCGATCAGCACCTCAGAGCACTCCTCCCCGCATTTTTTCAGGATTTTGTCCAGTCCCTTGTCAAACAGATAACAGGTATAAGAGCCCTCCTGCGGGTTTGCCTGCCGCTGTTTTACCACCTCATAGAGGCCCTTTAACGTTTCATTTGCCATGCTTACAAACGCTCCTTTTGATGATCCTTTTCGTTCCAAATCTCCTTGAAAAAACAGCTGTAGCTGCCGGTGTGGCAGGCGGCCCCGGTCTGGTGGACGCGGACGAGCAGGGTGTCGTCATCGCAGTCCGCCGTGATCGAAACAACCTTTTGCAGGTGGCCGCTGGTTGCGCCCTTGTTCCAAAGCTCCTGTCTCGACCGGCTCCAAAACCAGGTGTATCCGGTTTCCATCGTCAGCCGCAGGCTCTCCCGATTCATATAAGCCAGCATCAGGACCGTATCGTTGGAATCCTCCACTACAATGGCGGGAATCAGGTCAGACTTTATAAAATACTGTTCCAGATCCATAGATATGCGTATTCCTTTCTGTTTAGCTGCCGGTCACAGCCGCACGGGGATGTTTTTCGCCCGCAGGTGCTCTTTGACCTGACGGACGCTCAGTTCACGGTAATGGAAAAGAGAAGCCGCCAGCGCCGCGTCTGCGTCGGTCCTTTCAAAAACCTCCGAAAAATGCTCCAGTTTCCCGCATCCGCCGGAAGCAATAACCGGGATGCTGACAACTGCCGTTACGGCCCGGAGAAGCTCCAGATCAAAGCCTTCCTTTGTTCCGTCGGTATCCATCGAGGTCAGGAGGATTTCTCCCGCGCCCAGTTCACAAGCCTTTTTCGCCCATGCGACCGCATCGATACCGGTATCCTTCCGGCCGCCGGCCAGATAGGCGTGCCAGCTGCCGTCCTCCATCTTTTTCGCGTCGATGGCGACAACCACGCACTGGCTGCCGAATTTATCGGCGGCCTGCGAGATCAGAGAGGGATTGCGCAGGGCCGCGGAGTTTACGCTGACCTTGTCGGCCCCTGCCCGGAGCATCGTCGAAAAGTCTTCAATCGTGGAAATGCCGCCGCCGACCGTCAGCGGGACAAATACCTTCTCGGCGGTTTTCCGGACAACGTCCGCCATCGTTTTGCGGTGTTCATGGGTAGCGGTAATGTCGAGGAAAACGATCTCGTCCGCGCCCTGGCGGTTATACTCCTCGGCACATTCTACCGGATCGCCGACCTCTTTGATGCCGACAAAATTGATTCCCTTGACAACCTTGCCGTCGCGGACATCGAGACAGGGAATGATTCTTTTATCCAGCATGGGCTTCACTCCTTTGCCAGTTTGAGCGCTTCCCCAAGGGAAAGGGTCCCCTGATAAAGCGATTTTCCGCAGATTGCCCCGTACAGCCTGCGCGCCTTCAGGGCAACGATATCCTCGATGCAGGAGACGCCGCCGGAAGCGATGATGCTGCAGGAGACAGCTTCATGGATGCGGGTGAGCTGAGTAAGGTTCGGGCCGGAAAGGGTACCGTCCTTCGAGATATCGGTGTAAATAATCGTCTGCACGCCTACCCCTTCCATGGCGCGGGCGAGATCCAGGTAGTGGACGCTACTGCTGTCCAGCCAGCCTTCGACTGCGACCATTTCGTCTTTGGCGTCAATGCCGACCGCAATCCTCCCGCCAAATTCTTTGACAGCAGTCTTGACCAGCGCGGGGTCCTTGACGGCGACGGAGCCTAAAATGACCCGGGCAATGCCGTGGGAAAGGTAGTCTTCGACGGTGTCAAGGCTGCGGATGCCGCCGCCGACCTCGACCTGCATTGAAGTCGCTTTGGCAACATCCAGAAAGATCTGCCTGTTTTTCGGAGCCGCGTCCTTTGCCCCGTCCAGATCAACCATATGGAGCCACTCCGCCCCCGATTTTTGGAAGGACAGGGCCGTCTCCACCGGGTCCTCGGCGACCTTTTGGGCCGTTCCGAAGTCCCCTTTATACAGCCGCACGCAGCTTCCGTCCTTGATATCGATTGCAGGCAGGATAATCATCGGGTCAGCCCTCCAAAGTTTTGCAGAATCGTTAAGCCGACATCGCCGCTCTTTTCCGGATGGAACTGGGCACCGAATACGGTGCCCCGCTCAGCCAGGGCGGGTATATCGGTGCCGTAATCGCAGTAAGCGGTCACGTTTTCCGGGGATGTATAGGCCATATAGGAATGAACAAAATAGACGCTGCTCCCCTCCGGCACGCCTTTCAGCAGCGGGCTTTTGCCGTTCATCTTCAGATGGTTCCAGCCCATATGCGGGATTTTATAGGGGCACTCGATGCGTTTGACCGAGCCGGGGATCAGGTTCAGGCCGTCTATATGTTCAAACTCGTAGCCATCGGTAAAAAGCAGCTGCATCCCAAGGCAGATCCCAAGAAACGGCTTTTTGACAGCTTCTTCTTTGATTACGTCCACCAGGCCGCTTTGCCGGAGCATCCGCATGGCGTCCGGGAAAGCCCCGACCCCCGGCAGGATCAGGCCGTCTGCTTTGCGGAGGGTATCCGCGTCGTGGGTAACGGTGTTTGCAAAACCTAGGTAGTTCAAGGCGTTTTGTACACTGAAAAGGTTTCCCGCCCCGTAGTCGATAATGGCGATCATCTTGTGTCCCCTCTTTCTCTCTCTATGAAGATGTTACAGTACGCCTTTGGTGCTGAGAACGACGCCGGTTTTCGGCACGACCGCAGCTTTCAGGCTGTGCCCAAGCGCCTTAAACAGCGCTTCGGCTTTATGATGATCGTTTTTTCCGTACAGCACGCGGGCGTGCAGCGTGATGCCGGCCTGAAAAGCGAAGGCCCGGAAAAACTCCTCGGCCATCTGGGTGTCAAAGCCGCCGATCGAATCAGAGGTAAAGGCGCAGTCCCAGACGAGATACGGACGATTGCTGATGTCCAGCGAAACAAACCCTAAGGATTCATCCATCGGGATATAAAAGCTACCGTACCGCTCGATGGCGGGAGAAGCTTCGAGGGATTTTTTGAAGGCCTGTCCCAGGACGATGCCGGTATCTTCGATGGTGTGGTGGCAGTCGACCTGCAAATCACCCTGTACATGAATCGAAAAATCAAACCCGCCATGGACGCAAAGGGCCGTGAGCATATGGTCAAAGAACCCGATACCGGTATCGATATCGGCTTTCCCGCTGCCGTCGAGGTTTATCGTGATTTTGATATCGGTTTCTTTAGTCGTACGGGCAATCGATGCGGTTCTCATAAGCGCACCTTCCCTTCCATAATTTCGGAAAGCGCCTGCAAAACCGCCCTGTTTTCTTCCGGAGAACCGGCGCTGATCCGCAAATATCCTTTGAACATCCGGACCGCAATCGAGCGCTGCTGCAAAGCGCTTTGAATTTCTGCGGCGGACTTGGTTTTGATAAAGACGAAATTTGTGACGCTGTCGTAAACCTTCTCGAGAATCTGCGGGTACCTTAGGGCCAGTTCTTTCAGCCCGGTTTCCAGCTGCTCACGCGAGGTAATCAGCGCATTTTTACAGTCCAAAAGGTAATCCGGCTCCGATAAAACGGCTGCTGCGACAGCCTGCGGGAGCATCCCAACATTATAAGGGGACTTCACTGCCCGCAGCGTCCGGGTCAGCGTTTTGTTCGCGACCGCAAAGCCGACGCGCAGGCTCGCAAGGCCGATCGCCTTGGAACAGGTTTTCAGGATAATCAGGTTGTCATACCGGTTTACTTCGTCCAGTAGGCTTTGATCCCAGAAATCCATATATGCTTCGTCCAGTACGATCAGAGCCTCTGTCGCGGTGACCAGCCGGCGCACCTCTTCCCGCGGAAGGCCGCGCCCTGTGGGGTTACAGGGGTTGGAAAAGATCATCATCCGCACATTGTTTTCCCGGATGATACGGATCGACTCCTCGATATCCAGGCGGAAATCCTCCCCTTTTTGCTGGATCAGAATCGGATGCTCGCTGAGCGCGCTGTAAAAGGCATACATCGAAAAGTCGTCCGATACGGTCAAAACGGTGTCTTCCTTTTGCAGCAGGCAGCCGTTGATGATCGAAATCAACTCGTCCGAGCCGTCGCCTACCGTCAGATTGTCAGGAGACAGGCCGTAAACGGCGGCATACCGGCTGCAAAGCTGCGCAGCATACGGGTCAGGATACCGGTTATAGTCCAGATTCTTCGCGATCTGCTCGATTTTTGCGCGGATCGACGGTGAAAGCGAGAGAAAACTCTCGTTTGCGTCCAGACGAATCCTGTACTCGCCCATGATTGGCTCATAAGGCGAGAGGTTGCGCACCTTATCACAAAGGATATAACTCATTCCCTCTCCCTTCCTTTCTGTCAGGATTCTTCCTCGCCGAAACGAACCTGAATCGAGTTGGCATGGGCGGTCAGGCCCTCTTTCTTTGCCAGGAGGATGATGTCTTCATGGGCTTCTTCCAGCGCCTCGCGGGTATAGTAAATGTAGCTGGACTTCTTGACAAACGCGTCCACCGACAGGGGCGAGAAGAAACGGGCGGTACCGCTGGTGGGCAGGACATGGTTCGGGCCTGCGTAATAATCGCCCAGCGGTTCCGGGGCGTAGTGCCCGAGGAATACCGAACCGGCGTTATCCAGCCTGCCGAGATAGGCAAAGGGGTTGTCCACTGCAACCTCCAGATGCTCCGGTGCAACTTGATTGGCTAGGTCAACGGCAGTGTCCATATCGTCACAGATGATGATGCCGCCGAAATTGGTGAGCGACTCGTCGATAATCTCCTTGCGGGAGAGATGGGCCATCTGACGGGTCAGCTCGGCGGCCGTCTCCTTCGCCAGCTTTTCGCTGGTCGTGATGAGGATTGCCGATGCAAGCCGGTCATGCTCCGCCTGGCTCATCAGGTCGGCGGCTACATAAGTCGGATCAGCCGAATCGTCTGCAAGAACGAGGATTTCGCTGGGGCCGGCAATCATATCAATGTCAACCGTTCCGTAGAGCAGTTTTTTGGCCGTTGCAACGAAGATGTTTCCGGGGCCGACAATCTTATCGACCTTCGGGACCGTTTCGGTACCGTACGCAAGGGCCGCAACCGCCTGCGCGCCGCCCATCAGGAAGATCCGGTCGACACCGCAGATCGATGCTGCAACCAGGATATCCGGGTTCGCCCTGCCGTTTTTCAGCGGCGGGGTCACCATAATAATCTCCTCTACGCCTGCAATTTTGGCCGGGATCGCGTTCATCAGCACCGACGACGGATAGGCCGCCGTGCCGCCGGGCACGTATAGGCCGACCCGATGCAGGCCGCGGATCCGCTGGCCCATAATGACACCGTTTGGTTTGGCATCAATAAAGGACTGGTGTTTCTGGCGGTTATGGAACTCGACGATATTGGCCTGGGCATTGAGAAGCGCTTCGACAAAGGAAGGGTCGGCTTCGGAGAGTGCGTCGTTGATCTCATCCCGGCTGACCTCGAAGGTGGACGGCAGCTTGCCGTCGAACTTCATCGTATACGCTTTGACCGCTTCGTCACCCTTTACGCGGACGTTTTCAATGATTTCGGATACCGCCTCGGTGACCTTTTTATCCACTTCGGTGCTGCGGGTACGGAGGGAGGAGAGGAGCGCCTGCTCCTGCACGCCGTCTGCTTTGACAATCGGAATCATAATCAATGTTCCTTTCTATCGAAAAGGTTTATTTTTTCTTCATCTGCTGGGCAGCCTTCTGGATGCTGAAAATCAGCGGCTCCAGCTCTTTTTTGCGCATTTTGAGGCTGGCGGGGTTGACAATCAGGCGGGCCGATACGGTCGCCACATCTTCCTGTACCTCCAGCCCGTTTTCACGCAGGGTCGTACCGGTTTCGACAATGTCGACGATGCCGTCGGACAGGTCAAGAAGCGGGGCCAGTTCGACCGAGCCTTCGATCTTGATGATCCGCACATCCATCGACTTTTCGGCAAAGTAGGCCCGCGCCACGCCGGGGTATTTGGTGGCGACGGTCTTTTCCGAGTAGCCGCTGTAAAAATCGGTTCCCTTTTTGACGGCCAGCGCAAACCGGCATTGGCCAAACCCCAAATCCGCCAGTTCAAAAAAGCTGCCGCCGTATTCCATAATCGTGTCTTTGCCGACGACGCCGATATCACAGACGCCATGCTCGACATAGGTGATCACGTCGGCAGCCTTGGCGAGGACAACCTGGATGTTGGTGCCGGGAATTTCCAGGATCAGCTTGCGCCCTTTGTTGCGGAGCGGCCCGACATCATATCCGAGCGACTCCAAAACCTCAACCGTCCGGTTTTCCAGACGCCCTTTGGTCAGGGCAATGCGGATTTCTCTCATACTCTTACCTCCACGACGTCCTCCCCGACAAAATAAACGGTCGGGATCCCTTTGCGGCGGGCGTATTCCTTGGCTTCATCGGAACTGCCGCAGACACAGAATTCCGCCTGGAATCCCATTTCAACCAGCTTTTGGATCTCATTCATCGCCTTTACGGCATACCCTTCATACGGGAAGACGAGCACGTCCGGCAAAAGCTGTACGCTCATATCCCGCCGCACGACCCGCGCCAGGGCGTCGACGTCGATGCCGAAGCCGATGGCCGGGAGATCCATGCCGTAATCCGACAGCAGCGTATCATAGCGGCCGCCGGTCAGGACGGTATCCCCGACCCCTTCGATGTAGCCCTGGAAAACGATGCCGGTATAGTATTCGTTGCGGCCGACAATGCCGAGGTCAAGCGAAACGTGCCCGTCGACGCCAAGCTCCCGCAGGTCGCTGAGAATCGAACGGAGGTAAACGATCACCTCACGAATCCGCTCGTCTTCCACCAGCGTGCCCAGTTCGTCCAGCACCTCTTCGCCGCCGAACAGGGACGGAAGCCTTTTCAGCGCCCTCGCCGTCTGCATATCCTTCATCCGGTCCATCTCGTCGTTGAGGCCGGGATAGTTCTTGCTCATGATCAGCTCCCGCAGCTGCTCCTTCTGGGAGGAAGAGAACTTCAAGCGGTCGGTCAGGGCATTGAAGATGCCGATATGCCCGATTTCGATGCGGTAGTTATGTAAACCGCAGCTTTCCATCGATTGGATCGCTAAAACCAGCGTTTCAAAGTCGGTGCGGCGGTTATGGGCGCCGATGACCTCGATGCCGATCTGGTCGACCTCATCGCTGTGGCCGCTGTTGGCAGGGTTGATGCGGTAGGCGTTTTGATTGTATAGAAGCCGCAGGGGCAGCGGGTGATCTTTGAGTCTGGTGCAGGCAAGCCGCGCAATCGGCATCGTCAGGTCCGGCTTGACCGCCATCAAGCGGCCCTTCATATCCACCAGCTTATACATATTTTCCTGCGGGATACCGTGGTTCTCGGGACTGAACACATCGTAAAATTCCAGCGCCGGAGTGATGACCTCGGCAAATCCGCGGGGGATCAGCACGTCTTTGATCCTGCTTTCCACCTGATGGCGGGCGAGACAGTCTTCAAAAAGCAGGTCCCTTGTGCCTTCCGGCGTAATCAGTCGGTTTTGGTTCATGTTGTTACCGTCCTTCTTTGGAATTGGTATGTGACTTTAACTTGCTAATATGATAGCGTGATAGTATAAGAAAGTCAAGAGCGCCGGTCAAAATCGGCTTAATTCCCAAAATCAAACAATGTCATCTGGCTGGTTTTGGGGATTCCTTTGAGAGCGCCGGCGTTATCGAGGATTTCGATCACGCTTTTTGAAACGCCGGAGCGAGTCTGAATTTCTTCAACCGAAATAAAGCCCCCCTCTTCAGCCGCCTGTTCCAACGCTTTGGCGGCTGCTTCCCCGAGGCCCTTTAAAGCGGTAAAGGGAAGGCGGATCTTGCCGTCCTCAATCTGATAGACTGTCGCTTTGGATTTATAGAGGTCGACCGGCAGGAAGGAATATCCGCGGCAGAGCATCTCGTTGATGATCAGCAGCGTGTCGTGCACATCGTCTTCCTTGGCGCTGCGGTCGTCCATCTCCCGTAGGGCAACCAACCGCTTGCGGGTCGCTTCTTTTCCGGCGACCGCCACATCGGCTTCAAGGTCGCCGCCGCGCACAGTGAAAAATGACGCATAATATTCCAGCGGGTAGTAGACCTTGTACCACGCCAGCCGGATTGCCGCAATGACATAGGCGCCGGCGTGGGCCTTGGGGAAAATATACTTAATCTTTAGGCAGGAGTCGATATACCATTCCGGTACATCGTGGTCCCGCATATCCTGCTTCATTTCCTCAGTTAAGAGTTTAGGAGCCTTGCCCTTACGGGTGATCTCCATGATCTTAAAGGCAAGCTTCGGCTCCAGTCCCTTGTGGAGCAGATAGGTCATGATCGAGTCACGGCAGCCGATAACCTCGGAAATGGTGCAGGTGCCGGCTTTGATTAGTTCCTGGGCGTTGCCCAGCCATACGTCGGTGCCGTGGGACAAACCGGAAATCTGCAAAAGGTCGGAGAATTTTGTCGGGCGGCACTGCATCAGCATTCCCCGTACAAAGGGCGTACCCATCTCCGGCAGCGACAGGGTGCCGGTTTCGGAGAAGATTTCCTCCGGCGTGACGCCCAGGGCTTCGGTGGAATAAAAGAGACTGTATATCTTCGGGTCACTCATCGTGATCTGCATGACCTTGATGCCGGTCATGTCCTCGATATGCTTGTAGAGGGTCGGGACTTCGTGGCCCAGTTCGTCCAGCTTTAAGATGGTGTCGTGAAGGGAATGAAAGTCGAAGTGGGTCGTCAGGATATCGCTGTCGGCCTTATCCGCCGGATGCTGAATCGGGGTGAAATCGTAAACATCGTAATCGGACGGGATAACGACCATGCCGCCGGGATGCTGACCGGTGGTCTTTTTGACCCCTTCGCAGCCCTTGGCAAGGCGCAGTTCCTCCGCTTTATGGGCGACCTTCCCCCGCTCCTGCAAATAGTTCAGGACATAGCCAAACGCGGTCTTTTCGGCAACGGTCGAGATCGTACCTGCTTTAAAGACGTGATCGGAGCCGAAAAGCTCCTCCGTATAGCGGTGGACATAGGACTGGTACTCGCTGGAGAAGTTTAAATCGATATCCGGCTCTTTATCGCCGTCAAACCCCAGGAAGGTTTCAAACGGGATGTCGTGGCCGTCCTGGTTCATGCGGCTGCCGCAGACCGGGCAGTCCTTGGCCGGAAGGTCAAAACCGGAGCCGCAGCTGCCGTCGGTGATAAATTCGGAGTGCTTGCATTTTGGACAGACGTAATGCGGCGCAAGCGGGTTTACCTCCGAAATACCGGCCATATGGGCGACGAAGGAGGAACCGACCGAACCACGGGAGCCGACCAGATAGCCATGCTGCTCCGAATAGTAAACCAGCTTCTGCGCGATCATGTACAGGACCGCGAACCCATGCTTGATGATCGAGCTCAGTTCCCTGTCCAGCCGGGTGGAAACGATTTCGGGGACAGGGTCGCCGTAAACTTCTTTGGCGCGCGCCCAGGTAATCCGCTGCAGGTCCTCCTCCGACCCGGCGATGCTGGGCGGATAGGTGCCTTTTGGAATCGGGCGGATATCGTCTTCGATCATATCGGCGATCTTATTGGGGTTGGTGACGACGACCTCGTAGGCTTTTTCAGGCCCTAGGTAGTCAAATTCTGCCAGCATCTCTTCGGTGGTGCGGAAATAGAGGGGCGCCTGTTTATCGGCGTCCTTGAATTTCATGCCTGCCAGCAGGATTGTGCGGAAAATCGCGTCCTCCGGCTTCATAAAATGCACGTCGCCGGTGGCAACGACCAGCTTTCCGAGCTT
This sequence comes from uncultured Oscillospiraceae bacterium, assembly GCA_964460915.1. GTDB lineage: Bacteria > Bacillota > Clostridia > Oscillospirales > Ruminococcaceae > Faecivivens. The sequence continues at coordinate 4,987 of CAYWRQ010000004.1, read as the reverse complement.
TTCGCCGATGCGCAGGATCGTTTTGTTAAACTCCATCAGCTGCGCGCGATCCTCGGCTTGGCCGCTTTCCAGCATAAACTCGTTGTTCCCCAGCGGCTGGATCTCCAGATAGTCATAAAATGATGCAATCTCGCAAAGCTCCTCGAAGGGCTTCCCTTCGACAACCGCGCGGAAAAGTTCGCCCGCCTCACAGGCGCTGCCGATCAGCAGGCCCTCCCGGTACTTCATAATCTCGCTTTTCGGGGTGCGGGGGCGGCGGTAGTAGTATTTGACATGGGCACAGGAAACCAGCTTATAGAGATTTTTCAGGCCCACGGCATTTTTGACCAGGATAATCTGATGGAAGGATTTCAGCTGCTTAGGATCGCCGCTGGACATGACGGCGTTGATTTCGCCGATAGAATGGATATTTTTTTCCTCTTCCAGCTGCTGGATCATCTTCTGGAAAATTTTAGCGAGCATCACCGCATCGTCGCAGGCACGGTGATGGTTAAAATTTCCCAGGTCAAGGTGCTTGGCAATGGCGTCCAGTTTATATTTGCCCAGGTCCGGATAGAGACTGCGAGCCATCGTCAGAGTATCGATGCTGGTATGCGGGATATCGATCTGATGGCGGGCGGCAGCCGCGCGGATAAAGGACATATCAAAGGAGGCGTTGTGGGCAATCAGCGGGCGGGAGCCGGCAAAGTCCAAAAACTGCCGCAGGGCGGTCTCTTCGTCCGGCGCGTCCTTCACCATCTCATCGGTGATGCCGGTCAGCTGGACAACCTTCTCCGGGATCGGCTTTTCGGGGTTGACAAAGGTGTTGAATGTCTCTTTGACTTCACCGCCGGAAAGAAGGACAGCCCCGATTTCGGTCAGCCGTTCGGCAGCGGCGCTGAGACCGGTCGTCTCGACGTCGAAAACGATAAACTCGTCCTGAAGCGAACGGTTATCCTCCCCGTGGACGGCGCTTTCGCAGTCATTGACAAAATAATCCTCCACGCCGTAGATCAGCTTGAGCTTACTCCCCTTGCTGCGGACACTGTCCAGGGCAGCGACTGCCTCCGGGAACGCCTGTACGACACCGTGGTCGGTGATGGCGACAGCGCGGTGGCCCCATCGGGAAGCGGTATTGACGATATCGGAAACCTCTGCGACCGAATCCATTGAGGACATCTTCGAGTGGCAGTGAAGCTCGACCCGCTTTTCGGGGGCTTCGTCCATCTTCGGAATCTTTTCAACAACCATGATATCGTAAGGCTTGATCGAAATCTCCCGGTCATATTTATCGTCGATTACGTCTCCGCGGACCAATATGGTCGCACCGGCCTTCAGCATATCGTAGCGCTCCCGGTTTTTGACGTCGTCGATGATCTTCATCGTGTTGCTGGAGGTGTAGTCCGTAAAGCTGTAGGTTAGGATCACCTTGCTGCCGTCACGGGTGTCCTTTGACTCGGCGGCAAAAATATCGCCCCACACAACAACCGTACCGCTGCTGACATTGATTTCGCGCAGCGGGGTCGGAGAGCCGGTAATCTTGCGCCCTTTAATCAGGGTGGCGTTTTCTTTCAAATGCAGCTCGGCAAAATTGATGGTGACGGCGGTAGGCTCTTTGACACCGTTGTCACGCCGGGAATAGCCATTGCGGCCCGCTCCGCTGAATCCGCCGCCAAAGCCCCCGGAAGGCGCGCTCTGCCGCTGCGGGCGGGCAGGTTCCGGCGCGGGAGGCGGCGCGTAGACAGGCGGCGGGACCGTATAGTCATTTTCGCCCAGTTCAGTCACGCCCTCAAAGGAAACGGTTACTGCCAGGCTAAAATGATCATGAATAATCCGCTCGATATCACGGTTTACATGGGCGGATTCGAGGATCTGTTTGCCACCGTTGCGCAGAGTGATGTGCAGGGTCTGATCCGAATAGGCGGCGGAGGCGTTCTCAAAGAACCCGTTGACCATACTGTTCATCGTTTTCAGCTCTTCGACAATCGACGGGAGCAGATCCGCGCTGAACAGGGTCGGCAGGTATTTCATATGGATTTTGAAGAGATTTAGTCCTGTGGCCCGCAGCACTTCCGACTGGCAGTCCCAAACCTCTTGGGTACCGATGTATTTTTCGCTCTTCACGTCGACGTGAATCTGCTGCGCCTCCTCGTTACCGGAGATCACCAGAACCTCGGCGCTGTCGAAAAGGGTCAGGAAAGGCTCCTTTAGGTAGCTCCCGAATATCTTCAGAAATTTGCAGTCGGTCAATGTCTACATCCTTTCAGGTGTCTTTTACAGTTTCTCAATTTCTTTCATCAGTTCATCGATAATCTGATCTTCCGGGACGGTGCGAAGGATTTCGCCCTTTTTAAAGAGCACCCCACAGCCCTTTCCGCCGGCCACGCCGATATCCGCTTCCCTTGCTTCGCCGGGGCCGTTGACAACGCAGCCCATGCAGGCGACTGTAATGTCTTTATGAACCGATTGGAGCCGCCGCTCGATTTCATTTACCAGCGGGATAAGCTGAATCCTTGTCCGTCCGCAGGTCGGGCAGGACACGAGCTTCGGTGTGCCGGTATCAAAGCCAAGGCCCTTTAGGATATCGCGGGCGGCATAAACCTCCTGGACCGGATCGGCAGTCAGGGAAACGCGGATTGTCTCGCCGATGCCATCCAGCAGCAGGCTTCCGATACCGGCGGCGGACTTAATCAGCCCCATCCGTTCGGTCCCCGCTTCGGTGACACCGAGATGCAGCGGGTACGGACAGCGCGCAGCCAGGAGTCTATAGGCCGCGACCATTGTCGGTACGCTGGAGGATTTCAGCGAAATGACAATCTGGTCAAAATCGTATTTTTCCAAAAGCCGCATATGGTACAGGCCGCTTTCGCAAAGCGCTTCGGCCGTAGGGCCGCCAAACCTTGCCAGGATGTCCTTTTCAACCGAGCCGGAGTTGACGCCGATGCGGATCGGGACGCCTCTTGCGGCACAGGCCTTAGCTACCGCGCGAACGTGGTCGTCCGAGCCGATGTTGCCGGGATTGATGCGTATCTTGTCGATACCCGCATCCAGTGACTCCAGCGCCAGCCGGTAATCAAAATGGATATCGGCGACCAGCGGGATGGAAATCGCTTCTTTGATTTTCGGGATCAGGGAAACCGCGTCGTGATCGGGGATCGCGACCCGCAGGATTTCGCAGCCGGCTTTTTCCAGCTCGACCGCCTGCCTGACGTTCCCTTCCGGGTCGGTGCTGGGGACACTGAGCATGGACTGGATATAAATATGCCCGTCGCCAAAGGTGAGGTCTTTCAGCTTGACGGGGGTGACGTTTCTTGACATATCTTGGATCTCCTTTATTGGCCAAAATCGACTTTATACAGCACAATCAGCCCTGTTTTCAAACAGAGCCGAGCCATTTTTATTATATCACCGATGCAGCAGATTGACAATATCGTGATAGGAAACGAAAATATTCAGCAGGATGACCAGGACAAATCCGGCAAAGTGCACATACGCTTCATATTCCGGCTTAATGCGCTTGCGGGTGATCGCTTCAAACAGCAGGAAAACAAGCCTTCCGCCGTCCAGAGCCGGAACCGGCAGGAGGTTAAAAATGCCGACGTTGATTGTGATAAAGGCAAACAGGGTCATGACGGTGGACATCCCCGCTTTGCTGGCCTGGCCGACAGCCTGGGCCGTGCCGACCGGGCCGGACAGGTCGTTGACCGAGGCTTTGCCGGTGATGAGCTGTCCCAGGGAAATCCAGACCAGCCGTCCGATGGAAGCGGTGCGGCGGAAGGAGTAGCTCAGGACGTTTATCGCGGTAGCGGGCTGTCCCTTGACCTTGAAGTCGATGACGAGGGAGTCCCCGTCCTTTTGGAAGGCGACGCCCTTTAAACTCACCCTTTTGCCGTCCCTGCGCACCACCATGTCGACCACGCCGTCTTCATCGTAGGTCAGTTCATAGACGATATCGGTTTCGGTCCACATCGACCGGCCGTTGACCTTGAGGATCTCATCGCCTGCCTGCAAGCCGGTGCTCTGGGTCATGGCACCGTCGTAAAATTCGGCGACCTGCTGCGTTGCTAAAGTGTCTTTGGGGATCGTCAGACCCAAAACGATGATAAATCCCAAAATCAGATTCATAATCGCGCCGGCGCAGACGATCAAAATCCGTTTCCAGACCCGCTGGTTGCAGAACGCCCGCGGATCGCCCGATTCGCCGTCCTCCCCTTCCATGCTGACAAAGCCGCCGATCGGGAACAGCCGCAGGGCATAGCGCGTCTCCCCCTTGCCGAAGCGGAAAAGGGTCGGGCCCATGCCGATGGCAAACTCGTTGACCCGCACGCCGCAGGCCCGCGCCGTCAGGAAATGGCCGCATTCGTGGATCAGGATGATGGCCGCGAAAATCAAAAGAGTGAGCAGAATACTTTTCATGGAGCCTCCGAAAAATCAAATTTTGGACAGGACAAACTCTCTGGCCTCCTGTTCGGCCGAGAGGATATTTTCAAGGATTACCGGCCGGTTGTCGGTGAGGGTGAGCGTCTCATAGACCAGATCGCCGATCCGGAGAAAGGAAATCTTCCGTTCCAGGAACAGCTGTACCAGCAGTTCACCCGCTGAATTGATAAGGGTCGGATAAAGCCCGCCGCGGGAGATGGCGGTGAGGGCCGCCTTCAGGCAGACAAAGGTATCGGGGTCCGGACGGGCAAAGGTAAGCTTGCCGTAATCCGCAAGGCTGAGCCTGCCGGTCGGACAGGCTTTCCGCTCGGGGTAGGTCAGCGCGTACTGGATCGGAATCTTCATATCCGGGACGCCCAGCTGTCCAATGACCGAATAGTCGTCAAATTCGACCAGCGAGTGGACGACGCTCTCCCGGTGTACCACCACTTCGATCTGGTCGGGACGGACGCCGAAAAGGTGCACCGCTTCAATAACCTCAAGACCCTTGTTCATCAGGGTCGCGGAGTCGATGGTGATCTTCGCGCCCATGCTCCAGTTGGGGTGCTTGAGGGCGCGCTCCGGGGTG
>CAYWRQ010000003.1:0-42004 GCA_964460915.1 uncultured Oscillospiraceae bacterium | reverse complement strand
GGGAGACGTCCCGCAGCAGTTCTTTGTACAGGCGGTCGCGGATCTGGCGGGAGGTGACGTATTTTCCCTCGCGCCCGGCCAGCGGGGAGGTGTTGACGCCGAAGGTCATCTCGACGGTCGGCTGGCTGATCTTCTGGAAGGGGATCGCCTCGATGCAGGCGGGATCGCAGAGGGTTTCGCCAATCGTAATGTTCTCGATACCGGATACGCAGACGATGTCCCCGACGGTCGCGTAGTCGCAGGGCACACGCTTTAATCCGTCGAACTGGTAGAGGGTGACAACCTTCCCTTTGTATTTTGTTTCCGGGTTGTGGTAGTCGCAGATCATGACCTCCTGGCCGGTGCGGATCGAGCCGCGGGTAATCCGGCCGACGGCAATCCGGCCGACATAGTCGTTGTAGTCGATCGAGGAGACGAGCATCTGCAGCGGGCCGTCAGCGTCGCCTTCGGGGGCGTCGATGTGTTCAAGAATCTTTTCAAACAGCGGCTGCAGATCGGTGCCGGGGGTGTCGGGGGAGAAGGACGCGATGCCCTCTCTGCCGGAACAGTAGATGACAGGGGAGTCCAGCTGTTCCTCGGTGGCGTTTAGGTCGAGCAGCAGCTCCAAAACCTCTTCCTCGATCTCATACAGCCGCGCGTCCGGGCGGTCGATCTTGTTGACGACAACAATGATCTTGTGGCCCAGCTCCATCGCCTTCTGCAGGACAAAGCGGGTCTGGGGCATACATCCCTCAAAGGCGTCGACCAGCAGCAGGATACCGTCGACCATCTTCATGATCCGTTCGACCTCGCCGCCGAAATCGGCATGGCCGGGGGTATCAATGACGTTGATTTTGGTGTCCTTGTACCGGATGGCCGTGTTTTTGGAGGTAATTGTAATGCCTCTTTCACGTTCCAGGTCGCCGGAGTCGACGACGCGGTCCTCAACCGCCTGGTTTTCGCGGAACGCGCCGCCCTGCTTGAGCATTTCATTCAAAAGCGTTGTCTTGCCGTGGTCAACGTGAGCCACAATGGCAATGTTGCGCAAATCGTTTCGAATCATAGGAAAGATCCTCCTTCATTTTTTCATTTCTATCTATGGACATGAGGGGTGAATGAATATCTATCGTCATTCTCCCTTATCATTTGTGATATTTATTCCCCGCGTTGATCATAAACCCGCGGTACACTTGTTCCAGCAGCATGACCCGCGCCAGCTGATGGGGGAAGGTCATCGGGGACATGGAGAGCCTTAAATTCCCCCGCGCCTTGACCGCGTCCGACAAGCCGCAGGACCCGCCGATGATGAAGACAATCTGGCTTTTGCCCATCAGGGGAATCTGGGCCAGCTTGTCCGCCAGCTGCGGCGAGGTGAGCATCTTCCCCTCAATGCACATCGGGATGACGAAGGCGTCTTTGGGAATTTTGGCGAGGATGCTTTCACCCTCTTTTTCGATGCACTTTTGTATCTCGGCCCCGGAGGGGTTGTCCGGCAGCCGGTATTCGGGCAGTTCGGTGACGCTCAGCCTGCAAAAGGCCGAGAGCCGTTTCGCGTATTCGCCGCAGGCGTCCGTCAGGTATCGCTCCTTGAGTTTGCCGATACAGAGAACCGTGACTCCAAGCATCTATAAAAGCACCGCCTTTCCGGCTCCAACCTTCGGCAGGACATTTAGTTTATAGTCCCTTCCCTCGGTCAGCCCCAGCAGGGTAAGGTAGCCGCAGATCGTATCGTGGGCCAGCTCCGGGAGGTTGTTGTGCTCGCTTAAATGCCCCAGGGAAAAGGAACGTGTCCCGGCGGCAATCAGCCGCCCGATTGTTTCTGCGCACTGGGCATTGGAAAGGTGCCCGACCTTGGAGGCAATCCGCTTTTTCAGGTAGTAGGGATAAGGGCCGTTTCGGAGCATCTCCTCGTCGTAATTGGACTCCAGCAGCAGGTGGTCGACCCCGCGGATGTTTTCAAAAACCAACGGGGATACATACCCCAGGTCGGTGCAGATCCCGACCGCCTTCCCGTCCGGCGTATCGACCCGGTAGCAGACACTGCCGGGGGAGTCGTGGGAGGTCGGGGCGGCTGTCACGAGGAACCCGCCGACTTCGGTTTCCCGCCGGATGATATGGATTTCTTCTTCGCCGGTGAGGCGCCCGGTGTCTAGGAGGCAACGGATGGTATCCTCGCTCCCGTAGACAGGGATGCCGTGCCGGAGGGCAATTACGCTGACGCCCTTGACATGGTCCGAATGTTCATGGGTAAGGAAAATCCCTTCTACACAGTCAGGTGTCAGCCCCTGCAGCATCAGCCATTTGGAGAAGTTGCGGATGCCGACGCCGGCATCGAACAGCAGCCCGCCTTCCCGGTCACCGACAAAGGTGGCGTTGCCGCTGGAGGAGGAGCAAAGATTGTAGAACAGGGACATCGGTTATGAATCTCCTTTATGTAGATACAGGCAGATGGGAAAGAGCCGTGAAGAGACAGGCAAGGAAAAACGCTGTACACCGGGTGGCGACAGCGTTTGAGAGTTAAGCCTGCTTTTGAATATACCGGCCGTCGGGGACAGAGATTTTTTTGATATCCGCTCCGATTGCCTTGAGTTTTTGTTCGATTCCCTCGTAGCCACGCTCAATATAATGGATGTTTTCGATCTCGGTGATTCCCTGTGCCGCCAACCCGGCGATAATCATCGCGGCGCCTGCCCGCAGGTCGTTGGCCTTGACCGGAGCGCCCTTTAGGCACCCGGTGCCTTCGATAACGGCGACCTTGCCGTCGACCGATATGTCCGCCCCCATCCGTCTCAGCTCATCTACATACTTAAATCGGTTGTCAAAGATATCCTCGGTGACAATCGAGGTGCCGTTGGCCAGGGTCAGAAGGGTCGTGATCTGCGGCTGCAGATCGGTGGGGAAGCCAGGATGCGGCATCGTTTTGATGCTGGTTTTGCGCAGAGTGCCGGTTCCGGTCACCCGGATGGCGTCGTCATATTCGACAACCTTCGCGCCGATTTTCTGCAGCTTGGCGGTAACGGCCTCCAGATGCTTTGGGATCACCCCGCGGATCAGGAGATCGCCGTCGGTCGCCGCCGCAATAATCATAAACGTGCCGGCTTCAATCTGGTCGGGAATAATCGAATACTCGCTGCCGTGCAGCCGCTGGACACCGCGGATTTTGATGACGTCGGTACCGGCGCCCATGATTTCGGCGCCCATTGAGTTGAGGAAGTTGGCGACATCGACAATATGCGGTTCTTTGGCGGCATTTTCAATAATAGTAAGCCCCTTTGCTTTGCAGGCGGCAAGCATGACGTTGATCGTCCCGCCGACGGTGACGACGTCGAAATAGATGTGCGCGCCGGTAAGCTGGTCGGCCGTCAGCCGAACCATCCCGTACTCAACGGTATTTTCAGCGCCCAGGGCCTGGAAGCCCTTCAGGTGCTGGTCAATGGGCCTGGCGCCCAGGTCGCAGCCGCCGGGCATCGAAACATTCGCGTGTCCTACTTTTCCGAGCAGCGCGCGCATGAAATAGTAGGAAGCCCGCATATTTTTGCCCAGCTCATATTCTACGGTATCACTGCAAATATGGGTCGGATCAATGCGGAGGGTGGATTTATCCAGCATTTTGACATCGGCGCCCAGACGGTGTAAAATCTTGATGGCGCAGTCGATATCGCTGATATTGGGAACATTTTCTATAATACACGGTTCGTCGGAAAGAAGGGCGGCAGGCAGGATCGCAACAGCGGAATTTTTGGCTGCGCTGATGGTCACTTCGCCACAGAGTTTTTTGCCGCCTTTGATTACATACTTTTCCAAAGCGACACCCCTTTTACATTTTTAACATTACAAGTATAGCACAGCCGGCGCCAAATGAAAAGGTTTTTTTGCCAATTTTGAAAAAAAAGATTCTCCCCCGCCTTTTTGATTTCTGGTTGCTATTTACAATATGGGAGATAATAATCCGGCTGAAATGACGAAAAATGGAAGGAATGGGCGGGAAAAATGCCGAAGAAGAGCACGGATTTTTATTCAAGTACAGAGGGATCTAGATTGTTGGACAAAACAGTTTGAAAAAATTCGTCATTTTGTATATAGGACAAAAGTGCGGTTGAAAAGTGGAAAATTGGCAAAATCTGTCTTTTTATGACGGACAGATTTTGTTCCCATTACCATGAAACATTTTTCTTTTCAATAGGGAATATAACTAAGGAAAAAGAAACTTTTTGTCGAGCTTGTACATGAAATTTCCACATTTTTCAATCTTTGTCGAAAAAGACGAAAAGTTTTTGGCCCCTTGACAATAATTCTTTTGCTGTCCTATAATGGATTCAATCACTACAATAGCACTAGATGTTGTGGTATACGTAAAAAATATATACAATTTGTACGATTTTAGCCAGGCAGAACCCGAACGGAACGGGTCTGTCTGCAGGCGCTCCCTTATGCGAAAGGAATGGATCTACAGTGATAACCAGAATCAAAAAACGGGATGGACGGGAAGCTTCTTTCAGCGTCGATAAGATTGCGAGGGGAATATACCGTGCGGCCCAATCAATTGGCGGCAGCGATTACGGGACGGCGTATGCCCTGGCGGAAACGGCGGCGAACCGTCTGGATCAGCAGATTCCGCTGGGCGAGGTTCCCGACGTGGAGCAGGTGCAGGATATTGTCGAAAAGGTTCTGGTTGACGGCGGCCATGCGGGGACGGCGAAAAGCTACATCCTCTACCGCGCGGAGCGGAGCCGGATCCGGGAGATGGACTCCAGCCTGATGAAGATTTATGAAGGGCTGACCTTCCAGTCCTCCGCCGAGAGTGACCTAAAGCGGGAAAACGCCAATATCGACGCCGATTCGGCCATGGGTACAATGCTCAAATACGGCAGTGAGGGCGCGAAAAAGTTTAACCAACTTTTTGTCCTCAAGCCGGAGCACGCGAAGGCCCATATCGACGGGGATATCCATATCCATGACCTCGATTTTTTGACCCTGACCACGACCTGCTGCCAGATTGACCTGCACAAGCTCTTTTCCGGCGGCTTTTCGACCGGCCACGGGCATCTGCGGGAGCCGAACGATATCGCGTCCTATTCGGCGCTGGCCTGCATCGCGATCCAGGCCAACCAAAACGACCAGCACGGCGGCCAGAGCATCCCTTGTTTTGACTATTACCTGTCAGACGGTGTCCGGAAAACCTATAAAAAACGGTACAAGGAAAACCTCTGCCGGGCGGTAGAACTGGAAACCGATGAACAGCAGGCGGAAATGGTCAAGGACCGGCTGGAAAAGATACAGGAAAAGGGCTGCGTCCCGGCGATGGAAGGGGACGAGGCTTATCTCGCGGAGGAGAAAGCCGCCCTGATCGAACTGGGCCTTGCGGAAGAAGCGATTGCGCGCGCGCAAGGCTTTGCGAAAAAACACGCCTATAAGGAGACTGAACGGGCGACCTATCAGGCGATGGAAGCGCTCGTTCACAACCTGAACACGATGAATTCCCGCGCCGGGAGCCAGGTTCCGTTTTCCTCGATCAACTACGGGACCGACACCTCTCCCGAAGGGCGGATGGTCAGCCGGAACGTTATGCTGGCGACCGAAGCCGGTCTTGGGGCGGGCGAGACGCCGATCTTCCCGATCCATATCTTCAAGGTCAAGGAAGGGGTCAACTTCAACCCCGGCGATCCGAACTACGACCTGTTCAAGCTGGCGATCCGAGTTTCGGCTAAGCGACTGTTCCCGAACTTTTCCTTTATCGACGCGCCTTATAACCTGCAGTACTATAAACCCGGCCATCCGGAGACCGAGTGCGCCTATATGGGCTGCCGGACGCGGGTGCTGGCCAACCATTACGACCCGTCCAACGAGGTCGTTACCGGGCGGGGCAACCTCTCCTTTACCTCGGTCAACCTCCCCAGGCTTGCGATCAATGCCCACGGGGATGTCGACCTGTTCTTCAAGACGCTGGACGAGAAGATCGACTTGATTATCGACCAGCTGCTCGACCGGCTGCGTATCCAGTCGGCCAAACGGGTGCGCAACTACCCGATGCTGATGGGCCAGGGGGTCTGGCTGGGTTCGGACAAGCTGAAAATCGATGACACGGTCGGCGAAGTGCTGAAGCAAGGCACCCTGACCCTCGGGTTTATCGGCCTGGCGGAGTGTCTCAAGGCGCTGATCGGCGTCCATCACGGCGAATCGGAGGAGGCACAGCAGTTGGGGCTGAAAATCGTCGGCCATATGCGGAAGCGGATGGACCAGGCGGCCGAAGAGACCGGCCTGAACTTCTCGTTGATTGCCACGCCTGCGGAAGGGCTTTCAGGCACCTTTGTCCGCAAGGATAAGGTGCGCTATGGGGTTATCCCCGGCGTCACCGACCGGGAGTACTACACCAACTCCTTCCATATCCCGGTATATTATGATATTTCCGCTTTTGAGAAGCTGCGGCTGGAGGCGCCCTATCATGCGCTGACCAACGGCGGGCATATCTCCTACATCGAACTGGACGGCGACCCGACCCAGAACCTTGAGGCCTTTGAACGGGTTGTGCGGTATATGAAAGAGGTCGGCATCGGCTACGGCTCGATCAATCATCCCGTCGACCGCGACCCGGTCTGCGGCTTTACCGGCATCATCGCCAACGAGTGCCCCCACTGCCGACGCAAGGAGACGGAAGGGGAGCGCGGCTTCGAGCGCATCCGCCGGATTACCGGTTATCTCGTCGGCACCACCGACCGCTTCAACGACGCCAAAAAGGCCGAGGAACAGGACAGGGTGAAGCATGGAATGAATAATGAAAAATAAATAATGATGGTATGCGCTGGTTCGGCACATGGATTGAATAGCGGGATGCACGCGGGGAAACGAGTCTGTTACGGCAGGCTGTTTCCCCGTACGTTTTGGAGTGTATGAGTGCAGCCGCAAAGGTAAAATTAAACGGAAGAAGGATGCATATGAGCCAGACGGACAGGCAGTCTCTGCGCATCGCGGGGGTCGTGCGGGAATCGATTGTCGACGGGAAGGGAATCCGTTTTACGATTTTCTGTCAGGGCTGCCCCCACCATTGCCCCGGCTGCCACAACCCGCAGACCCATGATTTTGCCGGCGGCAGTGTGACCACAGTCGAGAAGATTTTGGATGAGATCAAAAAAGACCCGCTGCTGCAGGGGGTTACCTTCTCCGGCGGAGAGCCGTTTTGCCAGGCGGGAGCGTTTGCTTCCCTGGCGGAACAGATCCACCGGTTGCCCGGGGGGCTGGACGTGACCTGCTATTCCGGGTGGACCTATGAGCAGCTGGTCGAAAAGGCGGCACGCGAGCCGGATGTGGCGGCGCTGCTTGCGGAGATAGATTACCTGATTGACGGGCCGTTTGTGCTCGCTAAGCGGGATCTGACCCTGTTGTTCCGCGGCTCGCAGAACCAGCGCTACCTGGATATGCGCCGCACCCGGGCGGAGGGCAGGCCGGTTATTGTCAGCGAATAAAGAACGTGTTTTTGCAGGATCCCAGACAGCAGAAAGTGCGGTGCGTTTGGCCGTGCCCTTTTTGCTGTCTATTTTTCTCCCGATGGACGGCCCTTCCGATTTTTATCAGTTTTATCTAAAATCTGCCCGGCCTATTTTTTCACATAATTGCAAAATGCATAGGGGTGTGGTATAATGTTAGTGCTGAAAAATAGGCGGGCCGTCTTTTGCCCGTACATCAATGGGGGAAATCATCATGAAAATATCCGAAGCCTTAGAAAAACTGCACGCGTTCCACGCTGTCGCAGGGGATTACGACCATATTGATCCCGCAAAAACTTGTGACGGGGTCAAGTGCGGCGATCCGGAGCAGGAATTGACCGGCATCGCGGTAACCTGCGCGCCGGTTTACGAGGTGGTGAAAAAGGCGGCGGAGCTTGGCTGCAACCTGATCATCTGCCATGAGCCGAGCTTTTATAACCATCCCGACTGTACCGATTGGATGGAGGAAAACCCGGTTTATCAGGAAAAGAAGCGTGTCCTTGCGGAGCATGGCATTGTGATCTGTCGCGACCATGACGCGCTGCACGCCCACACCCCGGACGGCATTTACACAGGGGTTATGAAAGAGCTGGGATGGGAGCCTTACCGCGCGGACACGGGCAGAAGGCCGATGCTGTATCATCTTCCGCAGATGACGGTCGCGCAGCTGGCGGACAGGCTCAAGGATATCCTTGGGATGCGGACGGTCCGCATCATCGGCTGCGTCGATGGCATCATCTCCAAGGTTGCCTATGTGGGCGGCGGCAACCTATCCTTTGACGATTCCAACACCAAGATGATGATGGGCGAGACGGAGGTTATGATCGCGGGAGAACTGATCGACTGGACGGTTATGAGCTTTGTCCATGACGCCGCCGCGATGGGGCAGCAGAAAACGATCATCCAGCTCGGGCACTTTAACTCGGAAGCCCTGGGCATGAAATACGCGGCCAAATGGATTGGCGAGCTGATGGGCGAGACGGTGCCGGTGCACTGGATTCCGACGGGCGAACCCTATCGGTACCTGTAATTTCGAGGAGGAATTTTTACGCTGACTTTCATTCAGGATGCGGACGTTTATGCGCCGGAGCATCTGGGGCGGTGCGATATCCTGGTCGCCGGGGACAAGATTGAACGGATTGCGGAGACGGGAAAGCTGCGGCTGTCTTATGATCATCTGCGGCGGATCGACGCAAAGGGCAGAAAGCTGTCCCCCGGTTTTATCGATCTTCATGTCCATGTGACCGGCGGCGGCGGGGAACAGGGCTTTGCATCGCGGGTCCCCGAATCCCGGATGGAGGATATCGCCACCACCGGCGTCACAACGGTTTTGGGGCTGCTGGGGACCGACGGGATCAGCAGAAGCCTGGAAAACCTATATGCAAAGACCTGCGCTTTAAATGAAGAAGGGATTTCGGCCTATATGCTGACCGGCTCCTACAGCCTGCCCAGCGTCACCCTGACCGGGAGTGTTGAGCGGGATATTGCCCTGATTCGACCCTGTATCGGGCTGAAGCTTGCAATGTCCGATCACCGCAGTTCCCATCCCGATGCCCGTATGCTGATTCATGCGGCGGCCTGGGCGCGGGTCGGCGGCTTGATTTCCGGCAAAAAGGGCCTGGTCACGATTCATATGGGCAGCGGGAAGGCGGGGCTTTCTCCGCTTTTCCGGCTGCTGGAGCAGTCGGAGGTACCGGTGGAAAACCTTCTGCCGACCCATATGGGGCGGACAGACGCGCTTTTTGCCCAGGGCCTGGAGCTGATGAAGATGGGCGGCAATATTGATCTGACCGGCTCTGAGGACGGAAAAGCGGCCAGGCGGATTGTGGATGCGCTGGATAAAGGCGGTGACCCGTCTCATATGACGATTTCCAGCGACGGGTACGGCAGCCAGCCGCGGTTTGACGAAAAAGGGCGCTGTACCGGCCTAACTTGGTCGGGGACAGGCGTCCTTCATACCGAGCTTTGCCGGCTGTTGGACGCCGGGCTTTCCCTGTCGGACGCCTTGCCCTTTATAACGGTAAACGCTGCCGAGCGGCTGGGCCTGCCGCATCAAAAGGGAAGGGTGCGGGAAGGCTTTGACGCGGACTTTGTGGTGTTTGACGGCGATATGGGCATTTACGGTGTAATCGGAAAAGGGGAACCTATTTTCTGGGAGCATCGGACGGTTAAAACGGGGTATTTCGGATAGGGCGTTTGGAGGATTGAATATGACACTGTACGGGCGGTTTAAACGGCTGAAAATCGATTTTGAGCAGATCGGCATGAACAAGGGGCCGGAGCGGGGCAGTTATTATTGCACGCCCATCGGCGCCAAGGTCATTGGCTGGGCCGGGGTGGACGGTATTCACTACTGTTTGATCAAGGGATTCGGCGAAATGGTTTTTATGGTGGATCCGTCCCATTACGGCGGAAAGCAGGTTCAGCCGCTTGCACGGAACTTTGCGGAGTTTCTGCGCTTGCTGCTGGTCTGCGGCGCCCCGGTGCTGCTGGAGGATGCAGGCACCCTGACCGAGGAAGCGTTTGATTCCCGGCTGGAGGAAAACCATCCGTCCCCGGAGCAGAGGGCCGTTTTGGATAAAATCAGGAAGGCGTTTTCCCTTATGCCGATGGAGCAGCCTTTTGCTTATATAAAAGAACTGCAAACCGCATTTGATGACAGCCAAATCCGTTATCCTGCGGAATATTATGAAGCGATTCCAGTGGAGCAAGAGGAAGAAAGGCCGGAATGGAAGGTATATTTTAACGGCGGTTTCCGTGCCCCTGACGGCCGGGAACGGCCGGGAAAGGAGATTCCCGTTGGGAAAACGTTTACCTGGGGGAAGAACAGCTGGTATATTCCCGCCATGTATGCTTGCGGCGAGGGCCTTGTCATTGATATCTGCCGGAGGGTCGATCCCGTATTGGTTCGGGCTTTCTACGAAAAATATCGTTTGGCAGAAATGGATGCAGAGTCGGTTTCCAAGGAGCAGTGGGAACAGCATATTGCAGAAAACCCGATGATTTTTGAATGCAAGGGAAAAGTCCGGCTCAATGGAAGGGAGCTTTTGCTGCGTTCGATCCAATGTGTCTACTGGGAATGTAAGGCAGAGGGCGCCGAAAGTGAGGATCTGCCCGCGCGGCAGGCGGTTGAACACTACGGCTTCGATCCCGCGTTTTGCTGGGCTGTCCATCGGATGCGGCTTTCCTGGGCGACCAAGCGGAAACCGGTGATCCGGTCTTTGTCCATGACCTTGGAAAAGAGAATGGATACGATGCCCGGCCCGCGTTTTTCCCTCCGCCCCGGCGAAAGCCTGACTTTTGTTCATCCGGTTACGGGAAGGGAGCATACCTTGACCGTGCAGGGGCTTGAACAGCAAAAGATGGAGGTAGATGCTGCCTTCCGGGAGGATTTGGAATTCCCGCTCTGCTACACGATGATGACCTATACGCTTGTACCCGATATCCCGGCCGGGCATTTCTTTGTCCTGGACTGCGATGAAGGGGATCCGGCGCGGCGGAGGAACACCCATCAGGCGGAGTATTGCGCCGTTATCCGCCCAATGATCCGGATGACCGGCGGCACAGACGGCCCGACGGCGGTGTTTATTGCTGGGCGCGCCGAAGAGCCGGAGCAGCACGCGGCCTGTTCCGCTAGCCATTTTGAGCCGGTGGAGCGGGTAGAGTGGCGGATTGAATTCCATGAGAAGCTGCTGGAGGATATCGAACTCGCGCTTTTATAAACAATTTGCCGGGGAAGGCTTTGGGCATCCAAAACGGATTGTCCGGAAGGCACCCGGTTTCCATGAAAAAAGGCACTGCAAACTACGATCAGCTTGCAGTGCCTTTTTATCAGCAAATAGCTTTAGGATCCGACAAATACCGAATTATACCGGTCGATGCAGTCCGACAGGCACTCTTCAATGAACAAAACCGAGCCCAGGGAAGCGGATCCGGGATCGTCAATTCCTCTCCCGCTTTCGACCATCTGAATCATCCTGTCTACCGAGTCGGACAGGCGGTCGAACAGCCCGTCGAACGGGCGGGAATTGCTCAGGGACTCTTTGATCATCTGATCATTGTCGGCAGCCGCCGCGTCAAAGTCGGCAATCGTATCCTGCAGCTGCTGGTACAGCTCTTTGATGTTGGTCAGATCGAGATCGGTCAGATTCGCGTCGGTTACTTCCTGGCTGTATACTTCCCTGAGGATCTGGCGGCCCAGCTCAATGGCGGTCGAGGCGTTGTAGATAATGAGACGGCCTTCTTCCAGCATCTGCGCCCGGTCCTCTTCGGCGCGCTGGTTAGCAAGGGCCGTAATTGCATCAAAATAGTCGTAGCACAGCGACTCGTAGACCGGGACGTTTGTATAAATGACATTGTGCCATTCCTTGGCGTTTGCGTATTGGTTGTCCGAATAGCTGGGACCGGCTCCGTACCCGCTGGAGCAAATCGTGTCGAAGGTTTCCATCAGGGCATTGGTCGATTCGTAAAGATTTTGGACCAGCTGATCCGCTTCACCAAAGGAAGGCTCCATTTTCGATAATTCCAGCGCATCCGCCAGGACATCTTCATCCGAATAATGGGTGCCGTACCCGTATGTATATTCGGAATCCTGGATCAGGGAGAATTCTTCCTGTTCCGCTACGACCAGGTAATAATTATAAATCGAATCGCACAGCTCGATCATCTGGTTGTTTAGTTCGACATAGGTGTTATATTTAAACAGCTCCATGATTTCCGGGTCAATTTTTTCCTCGATTGTTCCGATACGGCGGATTCTGCCGAAGATGCAGTTTCGGAAGAAGCGCTGCTTTCGGAGGACGGCGGGGCAAAGCTGGTTCCTCCCGCAGGAACCGAGCAGGCGGATAACAGCATGGACGCGGTCAGCAAAACGCAGGCAACGGCTCGACGGCTTTTTCGATTCATAACAATTTTCTCTTCACAATTCATATTTTTTATATTGTATCATATATTTTTGTTCATTACAAGGAGAAAATTGAGAATTTCATTGTTTTACCGGCATTTTTCATCTACGATTTGTACATATTTTTGCCAAACTCGTATGCTTTTTGCAGCCACTCTGTTTTCTGAATCGCCGGCTCCCCGCTGGAACCGCCGCAGCCGCCCGCCAGCAGCATCCCTTTATCGTGAAACCCCAGGTACTGTATAAGGGAAAACCGGTAATAGGATTCCGCCTGCTGGAAGGTCCAGAAGAAATTGTCGGCGGCGGTCATGAGCAAAGCACAGTCTTTATCGGGGTATTTTTCGTAGCGGCCCAAGGGCGGCGCAGGGTCCTCGGCGGCGATACCGTACAAACGCTCGATAAAGGCTTTCATCCGCGCGGAAATCGTCCAATAGTAGAGCGGGGAGGTGAACACAAGGGCATCGGCCCATTCGATTTTGGGCACAATATCCGCAAAGCCGTCCCGCAGGACACAAGGCTTGCCGCGGCGGCAGATATTGCATCCCAGGCATGGCTCGACTTTTGTCTCCAGCAAAGAGACTTTTTGGATCTGGTTCCCGGCCTCCCGCGCGCCGCGGATAAAGGCGTCGGCCAGCTGGGCGGTGTTGCCGTGGGTCCTGCCCCCGCAGGAAATCACCAAAATATGCTTCATATATGCGCTCCTTTCCAGATGGGTCGGAATAAACGGACCAATCAACAACAAAAAACCATCGACGAACCCTTGATTCATCGATGGTTTTTGGAGCTGTTAACCAGATTCGAACTGGTGACCTCGTCCTTACCAAGGACGTGCTCTACCGCCTGAGCCATAACAGCATATCAAACTTGCACAGCTGAAATAATTTATCACAGCTTTTATATTATAGCACCGGAAAAGCAATTTGTCAACACTTTTTTGATGATTTTTGACATTTTCATGTTGTTTTGCCGATATAGGTGAACGGAAAAACCGCTGCGGTTATGACGAACGACGCCGGGCGCCAATGCGTTACCGCAGCCAGTTAGGGGCCGCGCAACGAAAAACCCGGATCCAATTTCTGAGATTCGGGTCTTTCGTCTATTGCCAGATCTGCATCCGGTTCAACGGCAATAGCCATGTTTTCCCGTGCAAAATGAGAGACAGCGGCGCAGCTGTCCGGTCACCTTTTTGCAGATATTCCCAAACATGCAGACCTATTTCCCGCCTGCTTATTTTCCCCTCTGAAAATACCGCTTTTTAATCTCGTCGACCGGCATCTGCCTGCCTGTCCAGATATGGAAGGCCTCCGCTCCCTGATACAGCAGCATATACATCCCGTTAAAGGTCGCGCAGCCGCGCTGTCTGGCGATCCGCAGGAGCTTTGTCTCCATCGGCTCGTAGATCATATCGCTGACAATCAGCTTTTTCGGCAGCCATTTCGGATCCGGGATCAGACATTCGTTTAAATGGTCGGGGCCCATGCCGACCGGGGTCGTATTCAGCAGCAGGTCGGCCCCCATCAGGGCGCTGCGCAGGGCTTCGGTGTCCGCCAGGAGATGAAAGCGGACGTCGCAGCGGGTGCGTGTTTGCAGCTGGTGCACGATCTCCAAAAGCTCCGGGCGCGCGTGCCCGTTGAACAGGTCGATCTGCCGTACGCCGTCCAGGGCGGCCTGGACCAGGAAGGAGATACCGGCGCCGCCGGCTCCCAGCTGGACGATTTTTTCCCCTCGAAGGTCGTAACCGGCATCCTTGGCCGCCAGGATATATCCGATCCCATCGGTCGTATGGCCGGTTAAAATTCCGTTGTCGTTGACGATGGTGTTGACGGCGCCGCAGATCTCCGCTGCGGGGGAGAGCCGGTCGCAGAACCGCACCATCTCCCTTTTGAGGGGCATCGTCAGGTTAAAGCCCTTTACGCCCAAGGTTTTGAGCCCTTGTACGGCGGTGTGCAGGCCGTCCGGCTGCACGTCAAAGGTCAGATAACGCGCATCGATTCCCAGGGCCTGAAAGGCAGCATTGTACATCTGGGGGGAAATGCTGTGGGCAACGGGGCTGCCGAGCAGGCAGTACAGTGCGGTGTAGCCGGTAATTTCCTGTTTCATGATGTTTCCTTCCTTAACGTTCTGATACCTTCTATTGTAGCAAAACAGGGAAAGAATGTCCAGTTTTTTTATAAACTTATCCGGATATCAAATGAACCCCGTCTTGCAATGATCGGGCAAATTCTGTACAATAGAGGTAAAGAATGGTGCGTCCTGCCGGTTCGATGGGTAGCTCAGCGGGCCGCGCCGGAAAGGCTGTGATTTTAATGGAAAAGAAGGATTTTTTATATCCGCAGGATTGCCGCGCGCTGGATCAGGCGCAGTCTCCTTTTTGGTTTTGGAACGATAAGCTGGAGGACGCGGAAATCCTCCGGCAGCTCGGGCTGATGACCGAAGCGGGGATTACCTGTGCCACGCCCCATGCGCGCAGCGGATATATCGGGGATTATATGACGGAGGAATGGTTTTCCCATCTTCAGACGGTTATTGATTATAAAAAGGCGCATAATGAGCCAATGTGGCTCTACGATGAGTTTAACTGGCCGGCGGGGATCTGCAACGGCGAGGTGACGAAAAACGAGCACTTCCGGGAGCGGTATCTGTATTTTACCCGCTATGATGTTCCGGCCAACACCCGTTTCCGCGCGCATCTGCGCCCCTTTGGAGGCGGAAGGCCGAAGGGCGGCTTTGACGCAGCCCCGAAGAACCTGTTTTGCTATGATGCCGAGACGATGGAGCAGATTCCACTGGACAGTATGCTGACGCCGATGGAAATCCGCCATATGACCATTGGGATGAAGGAGTTTGAACTGCTCCGCGACCGGGACACGGTCGTATTCCAGGTACAGATCCTGATGGATCCCTATGACGAGGGCGGCAACGGGCAGCCCAATTATCTGAAGGCGGAAGCGACGGATACCTTTATCCACCTGACCTATGACCGTTACCTTGAGCGTTTCCCGGACGCGATCGGTTCGACCATCAAAGCGTTTTTCAATGACGAAACCCGTTTTGCCCATTCATTCCCTTGGTCGGACGGCCTGCCGGAGATGTTTATGAAGATGAAAGGGTACGATATCCGCAGCTGCCTGCCGGACTTGGTCCTTCCGGGCGACAGGGCGGGGCGGACCCGATGCGATTATTACGATGTGGTGGCCCAGCTGTATAAGGAAAATTATCATGGCCGCCTAAAAGCCTGGAGCGAGGCGCACGGGATGGATTATACAGCCCATCTGCTGGGGGAGGAGACGCTCGGCGGCCATACCCGGTACTCCGCAGACTTTATGCGGCAGGTCGACGCGATGACCAGGCCGGGTGTCGATCATCTGGGCAAGGGAATCGGCAGCCTGAATATCAAGTTTGCGACCTCCGCCGGGGAATGTTACGGCAAAGAGGGCGCGCAGGTCGAGGTTTTTGCGGGATGCGGCTGGGACTTTCAGTTTGAGGAATACCTGCGGATGGTTTCCTGGATGTATCTGCAGGGCATTAAGACGATTGTCAACCATGGCTTTTTCTACTCGATCCGGGACGAGCGGGCAAACGACTGGCCGCCCTCCGAGTTTTTCCAATGGGCGCATTGGGACAAAATGCCTATGGCCAATGCCATGACCCGAAGGATGTACGGCCTGCTGACCGGCGGCCAGCAGGAGACAGATCTGTTGGTCTATCATCCGATTGAAACCTTCTGGCTCCATTATCTTGGCAAGCAGGGGTACCTGACGATGTATCAGCGGGGCCCACTGCTTGCGGATGAGCGGGCAGCTCAGGTTGACCGGGACGAACAGCTGCTGCTGACCGGATTGCAGGAGCAAAACATTGATTTTGTCTCCTTCTCGTCAGATGCCGCCTGCAATTTTAAGACGGTGGACGGGAAACTGGTCAACACACTGACCGGGGCTGCGTACCGCGTTTTTGTCCTGCCGATGGCAGAGGTTCTGCCGCTGGAAACCGCGGAGCTGTTGGATGCCTTTGCGCGTCAGGGCGGCCATCTCTGCTTGATGGACTGTATGCCGAAATACGGGATGCGGAAAGAGGACGACGCGGCGGTCGCGGCTATTTTCGAGAAGCTGAAAGAGGAAGGGAAGCTCTCCTTTATGGAGGATGCCGCCGATGCGGAAAGGCTGGGCGAATGGGTAAACGCGGTCTGCCCGCCGCCGATGAAAATCGTTTCCGGCATGGCAGTTTGCCCCAACAACCATCGCTGCTATCCGGAATGGATCATTGACCCGGTTATGCATAATGACGAGGATCTTTCCGGCGTCGCCTATATCCGCTACCGGAAGGAGGATCTCCGGGAATACTTCTTCGTAAACTTTACTTCCGAGCCGCAGACGCTGACCGTTCGGGTGCCGTCGCGCACGGTTCCGGAGGTTTGGGATACCTTTGCCGGAACCACCAGCCAGGCGGAAGTGGTTTCCCAGGAGGAGGGCGCCTATGAAGTGCGCTTTACGCTGCAGCCGCATATCGGTACGGCTTTGATGACAAAGGTCGAGTAAGATTTGGTTTTGAAGTATTTGCGAAGGGAAGGCTGTTTATGAAAAAAGCGGTTGTAATCGGAAGCTTGAATCTCGATTATTCGATTGGTTTACAGCAGATGCCGCGCCCCGGACAGACGGTTTCGGCGGATACGCTGACCCTGACCCCGGGCGGGAAAGGGGCCAACCAGGCCTATGCCCTCGGGAAACTGGGGTGCGGGACGGCGATGATCGGGGCCGTAGGAGAGGACGACGCGGGGAAGCTGCTGCTGGAGAATCTGCAAAGGGTCGGGGTGGATGTTTCCGGCATTGCCCGCCGGGAACAGCCGACCGGGCAGGCCTTTATTACGGTCGATTCCTCCGGAGAGAACAGCATCATCATCCTTTCCGGTGCCAACGGAACCCTCTCTCCCGGCGATATCGACCGCCATCGGGCGCTGATCGAAGCGGCAGACTGCGTAGTCCTGCAGCTGGAGGTGCCGGTCGAGACGGTTTTATATGGTGCGGAGCTGGCGCACCGGTTGGGCAAGACGGTCGTTTTGGATCCGGCCCCGGCGGTTCCGGATCTGCCGGATGAACTGATCGGCCTTGCGGATTTCATCAAACCCAATGAAACAGAGCTGGCAATCCTGACCGGTATGCCGGCCGGTACGGTGGAGGAGTGCGAAGCGGCGGCACATACTCTGCGGCAAAAAGGAGCGGGGACGGTGCTGGTTTCCCTTGGGAGCAGGGGCGTCCTCGCGGTCGGGGAAGGAAAGCCGGTCCTGGTACCGGCGCGAAAGGTGCGGGCGGTCGACTCTACGGCCGCCGGGGACTGCTTTACGGCGGCCTTTGTGTGTGCCTATGCGGGCAGTATCGAAGAGGCGCTGCAGTACGCCAATACAGCCGCCGCGATTGCCGTTTCCCGCCCCAGCGCACAGGCCTCAATCCCGTCGGCGGCGGAGGTGCAGGCGTTTTTGACCGACCGGTAAGCCCGCTTTATTGACAAAAATTTCATGATCCCTTTCTTGACTTCATCCGCCGGGAGCGGTAAACTAAAGGAAAGAAAAGATCGGAAAGAAGGACTTTTATGCCGCTGTTTCAAAAAGATCCGGAAAAGCTGGAGGAAAAAATCCGCCAGGCCTGCAATGATCGAAACGAAAAATATCTTCAGAAGTGTATGAAGCAGGGAAAAGCGATGCTGATTAAGACGGTGCGTATCATCGGCGAGGAACAGATGGATTCTTATCTGCCGCAGCTCTGCGAGATGCTGGGTTCCCCGGATTCGGAAAAGCGGGCTGCCGCGGCCTATGCGCTGGGAGAAATGCGCTATTCGACAGCCGTGACCTTCCTAGTCCGGCGGCTGGAGACAGAAGAGGAGCCTGCCGTACAGGAGGAAATCCGCAAAGCGATCGCCAAATTCCGCGGATAATAGAAATGAATCGGAAAGGCCCGCCCACGATGTTTGATCGGGGCGGGCCTTTTTCTGTCTGTTTAGCCGGCAAACTGCGCGTTGTAAAGCTCCGCGTAGAAGCCACCCTTGTCCAGCAGTTGCTGATGGCTGCCGCTTTCGACGATATCGCCGTCGCGGAGGACAAGGATCACATCGGCGTTTTTGATGGTCGACAGCCGGTGGGCAATGACGAAGGAGGTACGCCCTTCGGTCAGCTTATCCATCGCCCGCTGGATCAGGATTTCGGTGCGGGTATCGACCGACGAGGTCGCTTCATCGAGGATCAGCATCGGCGCGTTTTCGATCATTGCACGGGCAATCGTCAAAAGCTGCTTTTGCCCTTCCGAAAGGTTGGTGCGGGAGTCGATCACCGTGTCGTACCCGTTGGGCATTGTATGGATATAGTGGTACAAGCCGACGGCCTTGGTGACCCGGTCGAGATCTTCATCGGTGATGCCTTCTTTGCCGTAGACAATATTGTCCCGGATGGTTCCTTCAAACAGCCAGGTATCCTGCAGCACCATGCCAAACAGCCCGTGCACATTTTGCCGGGTCAGTGAGGAGAGGTCGATCCCGTCGAGCGAGATACTGCCGCCGTTTAACTCGTAAAAGCGCATCAGCAGGTTGACGAGCGTCGTCTTGCCTGCGCCGGTCGGGCCGACGATGGCAACCTTTTGGCCGGGTTTCACCTGCTGGGAAAAGTCGTGGATGATCATCCGGTCAGGCTCATAACCGAACCGGACATGGGAAAAGGTGACCTGGCCGGTGGGGTTGGACAGCAAAGCGGTTTTGCCGCTTTCGTCCGCCATTTCCTCCGCGTCCAGGAATTCGAATACCCGCCCGGATGCGGCAGCGGCGGACTGCAGGCTGGTCGCGGCCTGTGCGATCTGGGAGAGAGGATTGGAAAATAGGCGGACGTAGAGCATAAACGCCACAATCACGCCAAAGGTGATGTTTCCGTTTATCACGAGGGCCGCGCCGACGACGCAGACGGTCACGTATCCAAAGTTGCCGATAAAGCCCATCAGCGGCTGCATCAGCCCGGAGAGGAATTGGGATTTCCAGCTGGTGCTGTACAGCTTGTTGTTGAGCACCTCAAAGCGCTTTATAAACTGCTCCTCGGCGTTGCTGGCCCGGAGAACCGTGTGTCCGGAGAAAGCCTCTTCGATATGGCCGTTGAGGTCGCCAAGCCCTTGCTGGCGGGCGATAAAGTACCGCTGCGACCGGCCCATGATCAGGATCATCAGGACGAAGCCGATCAGGGAGGCGAGAATCGCGGAAACGGTCATAATCCAGTTGGTCTTAAACATCATAATCAGGCAGCCGATCAACAGAATAACCGAAGAAATCAGCGTAACAATGCTGCGCTGGAAGGTTTCTCCTATGGTATCGACATCGTTGGTGACGCGGGACAAAACGTCTCCGAAGGTCGTTTTGTTGTAATAGCCGATGGGGAGGCGGTTGATCTTATGGCTGATTTCCTCCCGCAGGCTTTGGGAGATGCGCTGGGTCGTCGTTGTCATCAGCTGGGATTGGATAAAGTTTAACAGCGCCGAGCTGCCGTACATCAGGACAAGGGTGATACAGATCCGAGTTACCTCGTCCATGTTGATCCCGCTCAGCATCCCGGCGGTGATCGTATCGGTCAGATTCTGGATTTTATTCGGGCCGATGATCGTAAAGATGGCGCTGCCGGCGGCGCATACCAGCGCAATGATAATTGCGTAGAGGTATTTTTTGCAGAAAGCGTAAAGCTTCATCAGACCTTCTTTGGAAGGAGGGGAGGAGGGAGACATTTTCTTCATTTTCATTGGCTTCATCGTTCAAGTTCCTCCTTTGAAAGCTGGGATGCGGCGATTTCCTGGTATACTGGGCAGGTTTTCAGCAGCTCGTGATGGGTTCCGATGCCGACCGCTTTTCCGTCCTCAAGGACAACGATTTTGTCCGCGTCCAGAATCGTGCCAATCCGCTGGGCAACAATCAGCGTCGTGACACCGGCCGTTTCCTGTTTCAGCCGGGTACGCAGCGTTCGGTCGGTCTTATAGTCCAGGGCGGAGAAGGAATCGTCGAAGATGTAGATTTCCGGTTTGCGGGCGATCGCACGGGCGATGGAGAGGCGCTGCTTCTGGCCGCCGGAAAAATTGGCGCCGTTTTGCGCGACCATACCGTCAATCCCTTCGGGAATGCCGTCTACGAAATCGCTGCCCTGGGCGATGTCGATGGCGGTTTCGATACCGGCATCGTCGGGGGATTCCCGCCCGTTGTCGCCGAGGGTGATATTGCTGCGGATATTTCCGGCAAACAAAACCGCCTTCTGGGAAACGTACCCGAGCTTGTTCCGCAGCGCCTTGATATCGTACGCGCGGACATCGATCCCGTCAACCAAGACCCGGCCGGCACGGACATCGTAAAGCCGGGGGATCAGGTTGACAAGGGTCGTCTTGCCCGAGCCGGTCGCGCCGATAAAGGCAACGGTTTCGCCGCGCTTTGCCGTAAAGGAAATGTCCTGCAAAACGTCCTGGTCGGCATCCGGATAACGAAAGCTGACATTTTGGAATTCAATTTCGCCGGTCTTCTCGGTTTTTCCGTCATTCTCCCCGTTTTTCAGGGCCGGCTGCGTTTCCAAAACCTCAAGGATACGTTTTGCCGAAACCAACGCACGGGGCAGCATGACGAAAATCATGGCGACCATAATAAAGGACATGATAACTTGCATGGCATATGAGGAAAAGACTACCATGTTGGAGAAGATGTCCAGCTTTTCCTGCATCCCGGCGCTGTTGATCAAATATGCACCGATCCAGTAAATCCCCAGGGTCAGCCCATTCATAACCATGTTCATGACCGGGTTGGTGCAGACCAAAGCCCTTTGTGCTTTTAAGTTGTTTTCCGTCAGCTCGCGGTTGGCCTTTGTGAATTTGCCTTCCTGGTAGGCTTCGGCGTTGTACGCGCGGACAACCCGCAGGCCGGTCAGGTTTTCGCGGGTAATCCGGTTGAGATTATCGGTCAGGCCCTGGATCCGCTTGAACTTCGGCAGGGCATAACACATCAAAACCAGAATCAGGGTCAGAAGGACCAAAACGGCGCCGCCGGTAAGCGCAGTCCATTGCCAGCTGCCTTTATCCTGGATTTTGGCAATGGCCATGACCGCCATGATCGGCGCTTTCAAGACCAGCTGCATCCCCATCGCCACGATCATCTGAATCTGGTTGACGTCGTTGGTTGAACGGGTGATCAGGCTGGCGGTCGAAAAGCGTCCCATTTCTTCGGAAGAGAAGGAGAGGACCTTGTGGTAAATCTCGCTTTGCAGATTCCGGGTCAGGGTTGATGCAATGATTGCGGTAAAAAAACCGGTGAGTACGGCCAGCGACATACTTCCCAGCGCACAGAGAAGCATTTTTCCGCCGGCAAGCAAGACATCCGCCATTTTGCTGCCTTCCGTCTGCACCAGCTTGGTGATCTCGCTCATGTATTCCGGCAGCCGTAAATCCAGCCAGACCTGCCCGACAATAAAGACGAGACAAGCGCCCGCCATGGCCCATTCCCGCCCATTCAGCCGTTTAAACAGTTTGAGCATTGTGTAACCTCCTTATGACGAAAACATGAAGAATATGAACAAAGTTAGCTAAAAAGGTTAGCATTTTTCCTTTTAAATAGGCAGCTTTCCAGCTGCCGTTTGCGGTGCTGCTTATGAGGAATGTGCTTCAGCCAAGGCACCCGAAATCTTTTTCAAGATACGGATCAGTGCCAAAGCATCTTCCGCGCCCAGATTTTCAAGCATCTGCTGTGTTTTTGCCTTGACAAACTGCTCGTTCATTTCCGCCTGCCGGATCCCTTTATCTGTCAGGGTAACCAGGATCCGCCTGCGGTCGTGGGTATCCAGTGTGCGGCAGATCAGCCCTTTTTCCTCCAGTCCCCGCAGGACCTTGGCCACATATGCAGTCGAAGTCTGCATAGCTGCGGCCAATTCGCCGGGAAGGGCAGAGTGAGCATGATAGACATGGGCTAAAATAAAAGGCTCTCCACGGATATTGTCGTCAATGCAGCGATTCACTTCGGTGAACCGCAGCCGAATTATATACCGGATTAACTCGTCTGCTAATAACGCGTAATCCATCGTTTTGCCCCCTTTTCAGCATTATTTAGCTAACCTTAGTCAATAGTATAACGCAGTAAATATTTTCTTCCAACATGGATTTTGTAAATTTTCATGGACAAAAAATCCGGCAATCATTTACAGAGGAGTGTACATCCGGCTTTTATTCCGGGCCGTCCTGCCTTTCCGGACAGACAAATGGCCCCCGGCCGAAACCGGGAGCCATTCGATTTATAAAATTAGTATCTCTTGCGGGGAACGTAAGAGGTATGCAACAGGTGGTGAGCCTTTTCGCTGCCGGGAGTGCCAAGGTAATCGTTGTACAGTTCAATGATCGAGGGATTCTGATGGGATTTACGGATCGTAAGCGCCTCATCTTCGCTGTACAGGCCTTTCGCACGGATCGCGCGAACATTGACAAAGTTCTTGACCGAAGCCGGAACGAAGGGTTGGCCGCCGCCGTTGACACAGCCTCCGGGGCAAGCCATGACTTCGACAAACTGATAATCTGCTTCGCCGTTGCGGATCGCAGTCAGCAGCTTCTTCGCGTTTGCCAGGCCGGAGCAGATCGCAACCTTGAGGGTTACGCCGCCGACGGTATAAGTCGCTTCTTTGATGCCTTCGGTGCCGCGTACAGCGGTGAAGTCCATCTTTTCAGCAGGCGTATCGGTACCGGTGAGCCAGTCGTTTGCGGTACGGAGAGCAGCCTCCATAACGCCGCCGGTTGCGCCGAAGATAACGCCAGCACCGGCGCCAAGGCCCAGAGGCGCGTCGAAATCTTCATCGGGCAGGAGGTTGAAGTCCAGGCCGGAAGCCTTGATCATCTTCGCCAGTTCTCTGGTGGTCAGCGAGATATCGACGTCGGGAACACCGGCAGCGTTCTGATCGTCACGGCCGATCTCGAATTTCTTAGCGGTGCAGGGCATGATGGAAACAACAACAATATTCTTAGGATCTATCCCCATTTTTTCCGCATACCAAGTTTTTACAGTTGCACCGAATATCTGCTGAGGCGATTTAGTTGTGGACAGGTTCGGAATCAGATCAGGGAAGTAGTATTCGCAGTACTTAACCCAACCAGGGCTGCAAGAAGTGATCATCGGAAGAACGCCGCCAGTTTTAATTCTTTCGACCAGTTCATTTGCTTCTTCCATGATTGTCAGATCCGCGCCAAAAACGGTATCAAATACCTTTGTAAAACCGATACGACGGAGAGCAGCCACCATCTTGCCTTCAACATTGGTACCCATTGGCAGGCCAAACGATTCACCAAGTCCGACCCTGACCGCAGGGGCAGTCTGAACGATAACAGTTTTGGTCGGATCGGACAGGGCAGCCCAAACCTTGTCAGTGGAATCTTTTTCTTGAAGAGCGCCAGTGGGGCAAGCAGCAATGCACTGACCGCAGGATACGCAAGCAACATCAGCCAGGTTCTGCTCGAAAGCAGAACCAATGTGGGTCTGGAAACCACGATCGATTGGGCCAATGACGCCGCAATCCTGATACTTCCGACATACAGCTACACAACGGCGACAAAGTACACACTTGGAATTGTCACGGATCATGTGAACAGCGCTGTCATCGATTTCATATTCATTTTTCACGCCTTCATAAACATGTTCATCAGAGATGCCGTAATCGTTGCACAGCTTCTGGAATTCACAGCTGCCACTTCTGGGACAGGACAAACATTCCTTATGATGCACAGAAAGCAGCAACTCAAGGTTTTTCTTACGGGCGTCGAGAACCTTTATGGAATTAGTGAATACTTCCATTCCTTCGTTTACCGGGTAAACACAAGCAGGGAGCAAACCCTTGGCATTCTTTACCTCAACGGTGCAGATTCTGCAAGCACCG
This sequence comes from uncultured Oscillospiraceae bacterium, assembly GCA_964460915.1. GTDB lineage: Bacteria > Bacillota > Clostridia > Oscillospirales > Ruminococcaceae > Faecivivens. The sequence continues at coordinate 17,742 of CAYWRQ010000003.1, read as the reverse complement.
ATTTCGTTGATGTCCTTAAGGTAACAAAGGGTGGGAATATTGATACCCAGCTGACGGGCGGCTTCCAAGATAGTGGTGCCAGGCTCGACAGAGATAGGGATATTATTGATTTTTAGATTTATCATCTTCTCATGTTCCTTTCCGTTTTTGCTTGCCTGTCGGCGCCAAGCTAGGCTGGGACAGGCTACCGGTCATGCCGATTGACCGGCAAAGACAATAAACTTTTTTCCCTGATTATTTCTTGCTGATCGCGCCGAATCTGCACTTCTCCATGCAGGCTCCGCACTTGATGCACTTAGCCGAATCGATGACATGAGGCTGTTTGACTGTACCGCTGATTGCGCCGACAGGGCAGTTGCGTGCACAAAGCGTACACCCCTTACACTTGGCAGGATCAATGGTGTATTTCATCAGGTGCTTGCAGACGCCTGCCGGGCAAGTCTTGTCTACAATATGCGCGACATATTCATCGCGGAAGTACCGCAGGGTAGACAGGATCGGGTTCGGGGCAGTCTGGCCGAGGCCACACAAAGAATTATTTTTTACGTAATAGCAGAGTTCTTCCAGTTTATCAAGATCCTCCATGGTTGCTTCACCACGGGTAATCTTATCAAGCATCTCATACAATCTCTTGGTACCGACTCGGCAGGGAGTACACTTACCGCAGGATTCGTCGACAGTGAATTCGAGGAAGAACTTCGCAATATCGACCATACAGGTGTCCTCGTCCATAACAATCAGGCCGCCGGAGCCCATCATCGAGCCGATCGAGATCAGGTTGTCATAGTCGATCGGGATATCGAGGTGCTCGGCCGGGATGCATCCGCCGGAAGGACCGCCGGTCTGCGCCGCCTTGAATTTCTTGCCGTTGGGGATGCCGCCGCCGATTTCTTCGACGATCTCGCGCAGGGTGGTGCCCATCGGAACTTCGACCAGGCCAGTGTTGTTGATCTTGCCACCCAGGGCGAATACCTTCGTGCCCTTGGACTTTTCCGTACCCATCGAAGCAAACCAGTCTGCGCCGTTGAGGATGATGCGCGGAACGTTTGCGTAGGTCTCAACGTTGTTCAGAATGGTGGGTTTCTGGAACAGGCCTTTAACGGCAGGGAAGGGAGGACGGGGACGGGGTTCGCCGCGGTGGCCTTCGATCGAGGTCATCAGAGCGGTTTCCTCGCCGCAGACGAATGCGCCGGCGCCGAGACGGAGGTCGATGTCAAAGTCAAAGCCGGTGCCGAAGATATCCTTGCCCAAAAGGCCGTATTCTCTTGCCTGTTTGATTGCGATCTGCAGGCGGTGAACAGCGATCGGGTACTCTGCACGGACATAGATATAGCCCTGAGAAGCACCGATTGCGTAGCCTGCGATTGCCATTGCTTCCAATACAACATGGGGGTCGCCTTCCAGGACGGAACGGTCCATGAACGCACCGGGGTCGCCTTCGTCGGCGTTGCAGCAGACGTACTTCTGGTCAGCCTGGTTTGCAGCGGCAAAAGCCCATTTTCTGCCGGTTGGGAAGCCAGCGCCGCCGCGTCCGCGCAGGCCGGAAGCGAGGATGGTGTCGATAACCTGCTGGGGGGTCATTTCGGTCAGAACCTTGCCCAGAGCCGCATAACCGTCAACAGCTATGTATTCTTCAATGTTTTCAGGGTTGATAACGCCGCAGTTGCGCAGTGCGACACGGTTCTGTTTTGCATAGAACTGCGTCTCGTTCAGGGATTTGACGTTGTTGCTTTCCTGAACGGTCTCTTGGTAAAGCAGACGTTTTACAATACGGCCTTTGAGCAGATGCTCCTGGACAATTTCCGGAACGTCGGAGGGCTTGACTTCCGAATAGAAGGAGCCTTCCGGATAGATAATCATAATCGGGCCGAGTGCACACAAGCCAAAGCAACCGGTTTTTACGACTTTAACTTCGTCGGACAGACCGGCTGCGGCGATTTCAGTTTCCAGTGCGTCGATGATTTGCTGGCTGTTGGAAGAGGAACACCCAGTGCCTCCACAAACCAGGACATGAGAACGATACATGAAGTTGCCTCCTTATTTTAATTTGCCGAGACTGCCGATGGTGTATTCATCAACAACATTTCCGTTGACCAGATGCTCGGTAACAATGCGTCCAACCTTATCCGCGTTCATTTTTACATAAGTGGTTACTTTTCCGTCGGGCTCATACACCTCAACGATGGGTTCATACTGGCAAAGGCCAATGCATCCAGTCTGGGTAACCATAACATTTTGCAAATCCCGTTTGGCTACCTCATTGGTAAACGCGGTCAAAACCGGTCTTGCACCGGCGGCGATACCGCAGGTCGCCATACCGACGACGACACGGATGCTGTCGGGAGAATTTTCTTTCCGCAGATGCACGCCGTTTTTCGCGCGATCCCGAATTGCTCTAAGTTCTTCCAAACTCTTCATAACAAATCTATCCTTTCTGTATACTAAGTCGTTAATTCCGCTTCCCCTTCTGCCAGGGTTTCCTGAATAAAGAGGGAAACCTCAGGAGAATTGAGGGGGATATCTTCGAGAACCGCTTTCAGCTCCCGGGTATCCAAAGTAAAGGTTTTATCATCCAGCGTACGCTGATAAACAAAATCCATATCGGGATTCATCGTGATTAGGGTATGGATGGTCTCGTTCATATCGCCAATCGGCAGCATATCGATGTGATCGGTATGGTAGCTGGCAGTCGTAACGGTGCCCTTGCCAAGCTTCGATTGGATGGAAAAATCGCCTCCGGTGGCCTCTGCCGACATTTTAAAGAAAGAGACGCCAAGTCCAACCTTACGGGTCGTACGGGTTGTAAAAAACGGATCAATTACCCGGGCAACCTGTTCTTCCGACATACCGCAGCCGTCATCAGCAATAGAAATCTCCAAGTAGTGGTCGCTTGTGCGCTGTGTTACAGAGATCGTTACCAAAGACGCTTTGGCACGGACCGAATTCTGTGCAATATCCAAAACATTTAAAGAGAGTTCCTGCATAACGGCACAGTCCTTTCTAGAAAATTAAGCGCCGAATTTCGCGAGGATCCCCTCGATATCGTCGGGAACGAGCTTACCAAAAACCTCGTCGTTGACGGTCATAACGGGAGCAAGGCCGCAAGCGCCGACGCAACGGCACGCCTCCAGCGAAAACTTGCCGTCCGGTGTGCACTCGCCGCCGCTGATGCCAAGGATCTGCTGAAGCTTATCATAAATGGTGCCGGAGCCTTTTACATAGCAGGCGGTGCCCAGACATACGGAAATCTTATACTGTCCCTTGGGATAGAGGGAGAACTGCGCGTAAAAGGTTACAACGCCGTATACCTCTTCCAGCGGGATATCCAAGGCCTGTGCAATGGTGGTCTGGATCTCAATGGGAAGATATCCGTACAGCTCCTGTGCCTGTTGAAGGATCGGCATCAGCGCACCGGGCTGGTCTTTGTGCGCCGCGATGATCTCTTCGAGTTTCTGCTTTTGTTCCGGTGTATCCTTAAAAAGGACGCCGGGCTTTTTGTTGGACATAAGATAAACCTCCTTATGGTTTGAATGCGGGGATACATAACCGAAAAGAACGCCGGCCACCACGTCGGTTGTCCGGCAAGCAACGGCACTTCTATGGTCGAAATACACATATGCTTTTATATAAGTATACCATAACTTTTTGAGAAATTCTAGTATTATGGTTATACAACCTTTCCGTTAAATTTTGAACAGGTTTGACAAAAAAGTTTTTATGGTCATTAAATCTATTGCATATATTCAGGAAATCGTATATAATAGTAAGCAGTACAAAAAGATTTTTATTAAATCAGCCCATATAGAAAATTATATGGCATATGCTGTACGAGACTACATATGGGCATGGTACGTTTGCGGCAGCGGAAAATCGATTTGTATCTGGAAACGGGATTTGAAATTCCCCATAGGGTAGGGGCATATACCCAGTAAAACGAGAAAGGAATGAGTATTTCAATGAATGTTCAGGATGTAATGCGTGTTTTGGATGCGGAGATCATTTGTGGAGAGGATTGTCTGGATACGGAGGTCCATGAGGCATGCGGTTCCGACATGATGAGCGACGTGCTGGCCTATGTGAAGGATCAGGCGGTGCTGCTGACGGGCCTGGTCAATATCCAGACCGTCCGTACGGCGGATATGATGGATATGGTATGTATTGTCTTCGTCCGGGGCAAGAAGCCGGATGAAGATATGATTGCGTTGGCACAGCGGCGGGGGATGGTTTTGCTCTCGACCCACCACCGTATGTTTACAGCCTGCGGGCTGCTTTGGGAAAACGGTCTGCGGGGAGGGAAATCAGATGAGCGCGCTCAAGTGGGTGTATGAGGTAGACGGCAGCGATTTTACCCGTGCCGGTGAGGCTTCTTCCAATTTGAAGAAAAAGCTGCGGGCGCTCGGCGTCTCGTCCGAGGTGATTCGCAAGGTATCGATCGCCCTGTATGAAGGGGAGATCAACATGGTCATCCATGCCAAAGGCGGTACCATTACAATTGAAATGTCCCCAGACCGGATCGATATGATCCTGGCGGACAAAGGGAAGGGAATTCCCGACATCGAGCAGGCGATGCAGGCCGGCTGGTCCACGGCGGCGGATGAAGTGCGTTCGCTTGGCTTCGGCGCGGGCATGGGCCTGCCGAATATGAAAAAAAATACGGATGAAATGCGGATTGAATCCACGGTTGGCGTCGGTACGACGGTTTATATGACCGTCTATATCGGAAAGTCGGCAAAAGCATGATTGGTTCTGATTGATATAAACTTTCGTATCGCTTCTGCCTCCCTAAGACCGGGAGGCAGTCGATTCTTTTGAAAAAATGACAGAGGGGAATACGCTCTTTCCCTATTTTATATAGAACAGGAGGTACTTATTATGCAGGAGTTTTTCCACTCGGTAACGCTGGATCGTGACCGATGTAAAGGGTGCATCAACTGCATCAAGCGTTGTCCGACCGAAGCGATCCGGGTGCGTAACAAAAAGGCATACATAATCGCCGAACGATGTATTGACTGCGGTGAATGTATCCGGGTCTGCCCGCATCACGCAAAGCGCGCGACCTGCGACAGTCTGGATATCCTTCACAATTTTTCGTATACCATCGCCCTTCCCGCGCCGTCCTTTATGGCGCAGTTTAATAACCTAGAAGATGTGGACATTGTCCTGAACGCGCTCACGGACTTTGGATTCGACGAGGTATTTGAGGTAGCCAAGGCGGCGGAAATCGTTTCGGCCGCCACCAGGCAGATGATGAATTCCGGTAAGCTGATAAAGCCGGTTATCAGTTCGGCCTGCCCGGCCGTCACGCGGCTGATCCGGGTCCGTTTCCCGGGGATGATCGACCAGGTACTGCCGCTCCACGCCCCGATTGAGGTTGCGGCTCGGATGGCGAAACGGGCGGCGGCGAAAAAAACCGGCCTTCCGCTGGAACAGATCGGCGCGATTTTTATCTCCCCCTGCCCGGCAAAGGTGACCGCGACGAAAATGCCGCTGGGGACGGAAAAGAGCTGGGTAGACGGCGTTGTCGCCGTCAGCGATATCTATTCCAAGCTGCTCCCGTTCATGAAAGAAGATTCGCCCAAGGATATTTCGGAGTCCGGGAAGATCGGCCTTTCCTGGGGCAGCAGCGGCGGCGAGTGCTCCGGGCTGATCAATGACAACTATCTGGCGGCGGACGGCATTGAAAACGTGATCCGCGTGCTGGAGGATTTGGAGGACGAGAAGTTCCGAGACGTGGACTTTATCGAGCTGAACGCCTGCGCGGGCGGATGTGTCGGCGGCGTCTTGAATGTTGAAAACCCGTATGTTGCCAAGACAAAGCTGTACCGTATCCGGAAGCACCTGCCGGTCAGCTTAAACCATCTGGAAAACTCGGATATCATCGACAGCGATCTGAATTGGGATACGCCGCTGGAATTTGTGCCGGTGCTGAAACTGGACGAGGATGTCTGGGAAGCGATGCTGAAGATGGAGCAGGTAGAGGAGATTTACCAGTCGCTGGAGGGTCTGGACTGCGGGTCCTGCGGTGCACCGTCCTGCCGTGCGCTGGCGGAGGACGTCGTGCGCGGGCTGGCGTCGATTGATGATTGTATTTTCCGGTATAAGAATTATGTACCGGCTCCGTTCCGTACGGAAGAAAAGGGGGAAAAACCGGATGACGCCAATTGAATTTGCTGAAAAACACGGCCTGCGGGTTGTGAATGTTGGCTGTGGGGAAGAGCGCCAGATTGAGGGCGCGTACTGCTGTGACCTGCTCAGTATGGTTATGGGGCGCGCAAAGGAAAACGACGCCTTTGTAACGGTCATGGCCAATGTGAATACGATTGCGGTTGCCGTACTGGCGGATGTGGCCTGTGTAATCCTGTGCGAAGGGATTCATTTTGACGATATGAGCCGCTCCCGTGCGGAGCAGCAGGATGTTTGCGTCCTCGAAAGCGATGGGCCAAGCTTTGCGGTTGCTTTAAAGCTTGGGAAGGAGTTGGGGCTTTGCTGATTCCGTACGATCTGCATATCCATTCCTGCCTTTCTCCCTGCGGGGATGAGGAGATGACGCCGAACAATATTGTAGGGATGGCACAAATTCTGGAACTTCCGATGATCGCCGTCGCGGATCACAATACGGCCCGTCAGCTCCCGGCTGTGCAGAAGCTGACGGAGGAGGCCGGTATCCTGCTGATTCCGGCGATTGAGATTACAACGGCGGAGGAAGCGCATATCCTTTCCCTTTTCCCCGATTTGGAGACGGCTCTGGCCATGGGAGAGGAGCTTTATGAGGCGCTACCGCCGGTGCGGAACAAGCCGAATATTTTTGGCACTCAGCGGATTTTGGATGAGGAAGATAACCCGATCGGGGAACTGGACAAGCTGCTCATCAACGCGACCCGCTTTTCCATCAACGAGGTGTTTAAGAGGGTGCGCGGGTACGGCGGCGTACCGGTCCCGGCGCATATCGACAAGTCCTCTTACTCGGTTTTGTCCAATCTCGGCATGATTCCGCCCGAGCTGGAAGTGAAGACCGTTGAGATCAGCCCGAACGGGATCAAAAAGGGTTTTGTCCCGCCTGGAGACGAGAAGTATCGGATCATTACCGATTCGGATGCCCATGCGCTGGAGGTCCTCTCCGCCCATACGGCATCGGAAATGGAATTGGCGGAATTATCGATTGGAGAGGTTTTGAGGCTCTTCCGGGATGGATATGGTGAATAAGAAAAAAGCTGCCCGCGCCGGACAGCTTTTTTCTTTATCCGTCTGGAACAGGAACGGCGCCGGTGGCGGGAACCAGAGCGATTCTATGGCAGGAAACTCCCGCACTCTGTTCCTTTCCGGTTCCTGGCATTTTTGGCAGCGGTCAGGCAGCGGTTTTTGCCGCCTGCGTGGCATTATCATGCCCTGGATTTCGGGATATTTTCAGTTTATGCGGGTTTGGTAAAAATTGAGACAGCGGCTTTTCTGAAAAGAGGGCGCAGAATCTGTCAAAGTATGAGAAATCTACCAGTTGCATTTTTTACGGAACTTTAGTATAATGAATTTAAGTCATTCTCTGTGGATTGAAACATATCCTGTAGAGGTACTTAATTTTGCAGTACGTATGACCGATGAGATAGAAAGGAACAGCTATGGAAAACGAAGGAAGAGAGCAGATGATGATTCTCCCGGCACTGGCTATGCGCGGTATCGTCATGTTCCCGGCGATGACCCTGCATTTTGATGTCAACAGAGAGCAGTCTATCCAGGCCATTCGCGAAGCTATGGCACAGGATAAGCGGCTTTTTCTCGCGGCACAGAAGGATTTTACGGTTGAATCACCCAAAGAAGACGAAATCTATACGGTTGGGGTTGTGGCCCGGATTGTCCAGATGCTGGGCAACGGCAAAAATTCCGTCCGCGTAATGGTGGAAGGGCTGTACAAGGCGGAAGCCATTCATTATGACCTTTCCGGGCCGTTTTATACAGCCCAGGTCAGAAGGCTTTACGATCACAACCAGCTGGACGCGACCGATGAGCAGCAGGAGGCCATGCTGCGGGCGATGATCCGGGGCTTTGACGAGTATGTGGAAATGGTACCGAAGATGCCGGACGAGATTGTAACGGCTGTACTGTCCCAGAAGACGCCGAAGGGGATGTATGATAAAATTGTCCAGAGCCTGTTTTTGCAGGTCGAGGATAAGCAGGAGCTTTTGGAAGAGCCGGACCTCGCAACCCGTATCGGGATGCTGGTAGCCGTGTTGCAGCGGGAGGTTTCGGTGATGGGCTGGGAGCGGGATATCTACGACCAGGTCAAGGATTCGATGGATAAAAACCAGCGCGATTATTTCCTGCGCGAGCAGCTGCGGGTGATTTCGGCCGAACTGGGGGAAGGGGATTCCCCGATGGAGGACTCGATGTATTTCTCCGAGTTCATCCAGGGTATCCAGCACATCTCCGACGAATCCCGCGAAAAGCTGATTCGGGAGTGCGAGCGGCTGTACCGCACGCCGCCCCAGTCGCAGGAGGGCCAGGTGATCCGGACCTATCTGGAAACGGTTACCGACCTCCCCTGGGATAAGATGAGCGAAGACCATAACGATATTGCCCGGGCTGAAAGGATTTTAAACCGCGACCATTACGGTATGGATAAGGTCAAGAAACGGATCCTGGAATTGATCGCGGTCCGGAAGATGGCGCCGGATATCAAGGGGCAGATTCTGTGCCTCGCCGGCCCTCCCGGTGTCGGCAAGACCTCGGTCGCCCGTTCGGTCGCGGAGGCGCTGGGACGGAAATATGTCCGTATTTCCCTTGGCGGCGTGAAGGATGAGGCGGAAATCCGCGGCCACCGCAAGACTTACCTCGGGTCGATGCCCGGCCGCATCATCGACGCGATCAAGCAGGCCGGGACCCGTAACCCGCTGATCCTGCTGGATGAGGTCGATAAGATGAGCGCCGATTATAAGGGGGATCCCAGCTCGGCGATGCTGGAGGTTTTGGATCCGGAACAGAATGTCGAATTCCGCGACCACTATCTGGAGGTTCCCTTTGACCTATCGGATGTATTGTTTATCACAACGGCCAATGACGTCTCGATGATTCCGCGCCCGCTGATGGACCGTATGGAACTGATTGAGATGAACAGCTATACCCGCGAGGAAAAATGGCATATTGCCCGCAAACATCTGTTGCCCAAGCAGATGAAAAAGCACGGCCTAAGCTCTGCGCAGCTGAAGATCAACAAAAAGGCGCTGTACGCCTTGATTGACAGCTATACGAGGGAGTCCGGCGTCCGTCAGCTGGAGCGGGAGCTGGCTTCGATCTGCCGGAAGGCTGCAAAGAGCATTGTCTCCGGGGAAACCGAAAGCCTGAGTGTGACGCCGAAAAATCTGGAAGAGCTGCTCGGGATCCCGCGTTATACCGATTCGGTCATGGAACAGGAGGATCAGGTCGGCGTTGTCAACGGCCTTGCCTGGACCTCGGCTGGCGGCGAGACAATGGAGATCGAGGCGATCATCCTTCCGGGCGTCGGGAAAATCCAGATAACCGGCTCTCTGGGAGAGGTGATGACGGAATCGGCCCAGATTGCAGTCAGCCTGGTGCGCAGCCTTGCGGACCGGTATCATATTGATCCGGAATTTTACCGGAAGAACGATATTCATATCCATGCTCCCGAAGGAGCGGTGCCGAAGGACGGCCCTTCCGCCGGTGTGACGATGACGACCTGCTTGGTTTCGGCCCTTTCGGGCCAGCCGGTGCGCCACGATGTGGCCATGACCGGGGAGATTACCCTCCACGGCCGGGTACTGCCGATCGGCGGCCTGCGGGAGAAATCTATGGCGGCCTACCGCCGGGGGATTCATACGGTTTTCATCCCCTGGGAGAACCAAAAGGATCTGGAAGAGGTAGAAGCCGTTGTCAAGGAGAAGGTCGAGTTTGTGCCGGTGCACCATGTCGACGAGATTTTGGACCGGGTGCTGATCCGGCGGGAGCCGATCACAGAGAAGACGTCGGTACTGGAGCGTCCCGAAAAACCGGAAATCCCGACGGCGAATCTGCCGCATACGGATCCTGTGCGCAGCGGGGTCCAATGCTGATCTCCCGCCCACGGAGTATCCATTGCTTTATAGAAGCGTGTGCTTTCCCGTCCGGGGTGCGGATGCATAGGATGGGAAGGCAAGAAGAAAGGCTGAATAGATGAATTATCATAATGTATCCTTTGAGGCAGCTTATGGCCTGCATCAGCAGATCCCGCTTTCACGGCTTCCGGAGGTCGCTTTTTCCGGGCGCTCCAACGCCGGGAAATCCTCGCTTATCAACCGCCTTTTGGAGCGGAAAGCCCTGGCGCGGGTCAGCTCGGAGCCGGGGAAAACGGTTACGATCAATTTCTATAACCTGGACAATCAGATGCATCTGGTCGATCTGCCGGGCTATGGCTACGCAAAGGTCGGGCTGAGCGAGAAAAAGCGCTGGTCGGGGCTGATTGAAGGGTATCTGAAGGATGAAAAACGGTTTCTCGGCTTGGTGGTGCAGCTGGTTGATATGCGGCACCCGCCGTCTGTGCAGGATATCGAAATGATCCATTTTCTGGTGCAGATGGAAATTCCGTTTATCATTGTGCTGACAAAGGCCGACAAGCTCAACAAGACCGAGCGGGCAAACCGCCTTGCCTCTATCCGTGAGGAGCTGCCGGAGGTAGGGGAGGATACGGTGATCCTGCCTTTTTCCGCCAAGGACGGGGAAGGGGTGGAGCAGCTGCGGGAAATTTTGACGCAGCTTGTCACCTTCTGTGCGGAGCATCCTGAGCTGCTGCCGGCGCGGCCGGAACAGTCGGCCGCAGAAACGGAGGAGCAGCCAAAGGACGAAGAGATTAAGGTCGAGTATATCGGCTTTGATGAATAGATACCGGCGGCGTTTTTCCTGCGGCCGGGATAGAGAAAATAAGGAAAGGGAATTGAAAATGGACAGAAGAGTAAATGTCAATGCGGAAGGTCATCTCGTATTGGGCGGTGTAGATGCGGTCGTATTGGCGGAAAAGTACGGAACGCCGCTGTATGTTATGGAAGAGGATACGATCCGCGTCGCGATGCGCGCCTACCGCGATTCCATCGACCGCTTTTACGACGGCCGCGGGCTGATCTGCTATGCTTCTAAGGCTTTTTGCTGTAAGGAGATGTACCGGATTGCGAGAAGCGAGGGGCTGGGCGCGGATGTCGTGTCGGGCGGCGAACTGTATACGGCGCTGTCGGTCGGGTTCCCGATGGAGAATGTCTGCTTCCATGGCAACAACAAGTCCGACGGGGAGATTTGGATGGCGCTGCAAAACCGTGTCGGCCGGATTGTCGTCGACAATATTGAGGAACTGGACCGTGTCGGCAAAATGGCGGAGGAACTGGACGTAACCCAGCCAATTATGCTGCGTATCAAGCCCGGCATTGACGCCCATACCCATCAATTTATTATGACCGGCCAGATTGATTCCAAGTTCGGCTTTGCCCTTGAGACGGGCGAGGCGATGGAGGCCATCAAGCAGGCCATCCGGACGCCCTCTGTCCGTCTATGCGGGATCCATTGCCACATCGGCTCCCAGATCCATGAGGTTACGCCCTTTGTCAAAGCGGCAGAGGTCTTGATGCAGCTGATCGGCGATGTGAAGAAGGAAACCGGCTACGAAATCGAGGAGCTGAACCTCGGCGGCGGCTACGGTATCCGTTATACGGACGAGGACGACCCGGTGCCGTACGCGGAGTATATGGAGGCCGTTTCCGAAGCAATCCATCAGAAGGCAAAGGCACTCGGCCTGAACACCCCGTTTATCCTGATGGAGCCGGGAAGAAGCATTGTCGGCGAAGCGGGTACCACCCTGTACACAATCGGCTCCGTCAAGCAGATCCCGGATATCCGTACCTATGTGTCGGTCGACGGCGGCATGGGCGACAACCCCCGTTATATTCTCTACCAGTCCAAGTACGATTTCCTGCTGGCCAATAAAGCGGATGCACAGGCCGATACGGTTGTGACCGTCGCGGGCAAGTGCTGCGAATCGGGCGACCTGCTGGGGGAAAACGTCCCGTTGGCAAAGGCCGAGGCGGGCGATATTATGGCGGTGTTGTCCACCGGAGCGTATAATTATTCGATGGCGTCCTGCTATAACCGTAACCCGATCCCCCCTGTTGTCATGGTGCAGGGCGGAAATGACCGTGTGATGATAAAGGGCCAGACCTATGAGGAGCTGTGCCGGGACGATATCTGAAAAGATGAAAAGCTCCCGCTTTCCTGTAACAGGAGGGCGGAGGCTTTTTTTGCGGGCATTTGGGGAACAGCGGAGCATATATAAAGCGGAAAAAAGAGTGTCTAAAGGAATACGCCCTTTTTTGTTCAAATCTCCACTTGATTGCGTTTGGATAATCTGGTAAGATAGATATGTAATGAAGTTACAAAATAAGGAGGATTTTATTATGGCACTTTTTCATGTCGGTTTTATTTCCTACACCCTGATGCGTGAAGTGGAGATGAACGTCATTATCCCGACCTGTACGATTCCCGAATCGATGGCGAAGGATAAGGTTCAGCCGACCCATCAGCATAAGGCGCCTTTCCCGGTGCTGTACCTGCTGCACGGCTTCGGCAACAACTACTCGGTTTGGGGCCGGTATACTGATGTCGAGCTTTTTGCAGAGGAACGGCAGATCGCGGTGGTGATGATTTCCGGCGAAAATAAGAGCTATCAGAATCAAGAGGGCGGCGGCAACCTGATCGGCGGCGGCGACCGTCATTTTGATTTCCTGTCCAAAGAGGTGCCGGAGTTTGTTAAGGCGAACTTCCCGGTTTCCGACCGTCCGGAGGATACCTATATTGCGGGCCTGAGCATGGGGAGCATGGGTTCGCTGGTTCACTCGCTGACCAATCCGGAACAGTACCGTGCAGTCGGTTCGTTCTCCGGCCCGTTGATGCGGATGGATATGGACCGCACGAAGAGCTATACGCCGGAAGAACTGAAAGGGATGATCAGCCCCCTGGCAGTCGAGCTGGCGGAGAAAGGAAAAGCGGAAGGAAAGAAATTCCCCGACTACTATATTTCGACCGGCAAGAAGGACGGCCCGGAACGCGCCAAGGCTTTTGCGGAGTTCTTAAAGGACAACGGCATCTCGGTTACGACAAACTTTGAGAAGGACTATGGCCATGAATGGCGCTGCTGGAACGAAAACATTGAGGAATTCCTCGACTGGATTCCCAGGACGGACGCCTACGCAGGCAGCAAGAGAAGAATCTAAGGACTTATATTTGCGGCAGGATGCCTGTATTCCGCTTGGATAGGCGGCTGCCGCAGACAACGGATGGATACGGCAAAGGTTGATGCAGGTTTTGCGTCAGCCTTTGTTTTTTCAAAAAATGGAAGTATATCGGGAAAAGGCTTTTCTTGTGCAGACTACCCGGATTAGGAAGCCAGGTATGGTTAAAAGGTCAAAAAAGCGGGGAATATGCCGGTTTTTTGGGAAAAACTTTGATGAAAATGACTGGAAATCCGGGTAGGGTGTCGTCTTGACTTTCATTTTGCAAATTATTATAATGAATTTTGGCGGGAAGCCCTGTATATTTTTTCAGATGCGGGGAAACCCTAAATATGTATGAGTTTGGGAAGGAAGAGTATGCGATGAGGCTTATTACCCGTGATCGGAGCTTTTACCGCTCGCTGATCACCTTGGCAATACCGGTTGCGCTGCAAAACCTGATTACCTTCGCGGTCAGCTTCGCGGACAACCTGATGGTCGGTTCCTTAGGAGACTCCGCGGTTTCCGGCGTTTATATGGGCAGCCAGATCCAAACGCTTTTGCAGATGTTTTCCGGCGGCATTGAGGGCGCGATTTTGGTTCTTGCCGCCCAATATTGGGGAAAACAGGACACGGACAGCATCAAGCGGATCATTTCGATCGGCCTGCATTTTTCGATTGCCTTCGGCGCGATTTTGACGGCGGTGTGCCTTGCGTTTCCGCGCCAAATTATCTCGCTGTTTACAGATGATCCGTCTGTTATCGCAGACGGCGGCATATACCTGCGGATTGTCTGCGTGTCCTATATCTTTTTCTGCGTAACCCAGGCGTTGATCGCCTCGATGCGCAGCGTGGAGGTCGCGCGGATCGGGATGGTCGTTTCAGCTATTTCCCTGGTGTTTAATGTGACACTGAACTACCTGCTGATTTTCGGCAAGCTGGGGCTTCCGGCTCTGGGGATTGCCGGCGCGGCCATTGCAACGCTGATTTCCCGTATTGTTGAGACAACCGTCATGGTCATCTATATTGCCCGGATAGACAAGAAACTGAAGCTGAAGTTTTCCGATTTCCTGCGCAGTGACGCGGAGCTTCGGCGCGACTTTATCCGGTATGGCCTGCCGATCATCGGCGGACAGGTTGTCTGGAGTGTCAATATGATGGCCAACTCGGCGATTTTGGGCCATTTTTCCGCCAGCGTAATTACGGCGGCCAGTGTCGCCAACACGATGAATTCGCTTGCATACGTGACGATGAACGGGATGTCTTCCGCGGTCGGCATCATTACCGGAAAAACGGTAGGGGCCGGAAAGACCGAGCTGATGAAGGAATACGCCTATACGGTTCAGATCCTTTTCTTCGGGATGGGGCTTGTAACCGGCGGGTTTATTGCGCTACTGAAAATGCCGTTTATCGGCCTTTACTCGGGTATTACGGCTGAGGCGGCGGCTTATTCGGCACAGTTTATTACCGTTTTGTCGGTTACGATGATCGGCACCTGCTATCAGGCGGCCGGGCTGTTCGGGCTGGTCAAATCCGGAGGGGATATCGGCTTTGTCTTTAAGAATGATACGATTTTTGTATTCCTGGTTGTCCTTCCTTCGGCGATAATCGCGTCCTATCTTGGCGCACCGGCCTGGGTTGTGTTTGCCTGCCTAAAGTGTGACCAGATCCTGAAGTGCATTGTCGCGTTCTTTAAGATCAACCGGTTTAACTGGATGAAGAACCTGACCCGCGATGCCAAAGCGGTGCAGAAAGCATAAACGCGGGCGGTCAAGCGAACCAAACTGACTAGACTGCTCAACAAGTTCGCAGTCTTCGAACGATTTTTGTTCCGATCCCGCAGGAAAACGTTCTAAACCGCCGCACGTAACCGGCGCGCTCGGCCATTTCTAAAATAAGCGAGCGAGCGGATTGCGCAGCAGTATGCGACTCGATGTCCTTCGGACATCCCGCGAACTAAAAAGTTTTCGCCCAGCCTTTTTCAAAAGGCTGGGAAGATATCCGTAGCAGAAAAATTGCCCAGCTCTTTCAAAAAGCTGGGCAATTTTTCTTACGTTCGGCGCCAGGTGGAGGGAACAAAGAGCATCATAATGGGGAAGATTTCCAGCCTTCCCAGCAGCATCCCAAAGGATAATACGATTTTTACAAAGGGGGAAAAGATCGCAAAGGAACCCATCGGCCCGACAAGCTCCAGGCCCGGCCCGATGTTGGATACACAGGCCAGCACCGCTGTCCCGGAAGTAATCAGGTCGTAGCCGTCGAAACAAACAACCAGGAAAAGAAGCAGGCAAAGAAAAAAGTACGCGACCAAAAAAATCATCGTGGCGTGTGCGTCCTTCTTTTCAATGGCGGAGCCGTCGATCCGGACCGATTGAACCGCATGGGGATGAAGCAGGCGGCGCATTTCCCGTACAATCGATTTGCAGGCAATCACAACCCTTGATACCTTGACGCCGCCGCCCGTGCTCCCGGCACAGCCGCCGATGACCATCAAAATCAGCAGGATGACTTTGGAAAGGGTCGGCCAGGTGTTAAAATCAGTCGAGGAATAACCGGTGGTTGTGATGATAGATGAAACCTGGAAAAAGGCGTACCGCAGGCTCTGGGCAAAATTCTCGTACCGGCCGGCGATATTGATTGCAATTGCCACGGTTGAAACCGATACAAAGCCGAGATACCAGTGCAGCTCCTCGCTTTTCAGGGCGTTTTTGATTTCGCCGAGCAGGATCAGATAATACAGGTTGAAGTTGATGCCGAACAGCAGCATGAATATACCGATGACCACCTCAAAATAAGCGGAATTGTATGCGCCGACGCTGAGGGCCTTGTTGGAAAAACCGCCCGTACCGGCTGTGCCGAACGCATTGATAAAGGCGTCATAAAGCGGCATCCCGCCCGCCATTAAGAGGATAATTTCCAATAGGGTAAGAAAGATGTAAATTTTATAAAGCAGCTTGGCGGTATCCTTCATCCGCGGGACAAGCTTGGATTTGGTCGGCCCGGGAACCTCCGCCCGCATGATATGGACGCTGCGGATGTTGCTCAGCGGCATAATCGCCATTACAAAGACCAGAACCCCCATGCCGCCGACCCAGTGGGTGAAGCTGCGCCAAAAAAGCAGCCCCTGCGGCAGGGCCTCGATATCCGTCAGGATGGAGGCACCGGTCGTCGTAAACCCGCTGACCGTTTCGAAAAACGCGTCGGCAAAGGACGGGATATACCCGGAAATCATAAACGGCAGGCATCCGGCAACCGACATAAAAATCCAGGACAGCGCGACAATGACAAACCCTTCCCGGGAATAGATCTTGTCGTCGGTATGCAGCAGCAGCACGCCAATCCCTCCGATGACAAAGAGCAGCAGAATCGGAATCAGATAATAATAAACATCTTCTCCGTAAATCAGCGCCACGATCATCGGAAGGCACATCAAGACCGCTTCTACCAAAAGGATGCGGGAAATCATGTTGAAAACTGTTTTGTAGTTCATTTTGTCCCGGCGCCCCCTTATCGGATATCCGCCAGGCTTTTCACCCTGCCTTTTCGGGAGACGACAATGACATTGTCCCCGTGGGCGATGGTCGATGAGCCATTGGCGATAATCGTCCGTCCGTCCCGTACGATGCAGGCGATCAGGATGCCCGGTTTGATTTTCAGATTGGCGAGCGGCTGGCCCAGGAAGGGAAGATCGCCGTCCACATGGTACTCCATGACCTCAATTTTGCCGTCGCAGATTGTATAGAGCGTCTTGACAGCGTTTTCCGCCGCGCTTTCGATCGAGCGGGCGTACCGGACGATGATATCCGCCGTCAGGGTTTTGGGGGAAACGACGATGTCCAGCCCCAGCCTGTCCACCATACCGGCCATATCGCGGTCGCTGATTTTGGAAATAACCTTCGGCACATGGCAGGAGTCGGCATAAATCGAAGCGATGATGTTCTCCTCGTCCACGCCGGTTAAGGAGATAAAGGCATCCATTTTCTCAATGCCCTCCTCCTGGAGCAGTTCCCGGTCCCGGGCGTCACCGCAGATGATCCGCGCGCTGGGTATCTGTTCGCTTAATTCCTGACAGCGCTTTTCGCTGAGATCAACGATTTTCAGATGAACCCCATGCCCCAGGAGAATGTCGGAAAGGTAGTGTGCAATGCGGCTGCCGCCGACGATCATGACGTTTTTCACCTTCCGGACGGAGGGATTGATCTTTTTGGAAAGCTCGTTTAGGTCGGTAGGGGAGCCGAGGACAATCACATGGTCACTTTCTTCCAGGACAAAATTGCCGCCCGGAATAAAGTGGTGACTGCCGCGGGATACGGCGCAGATCAGGATATCGCCGTTATAATAGGTCTTGAGATCCTTCAGGGCCAGCCCGACCAGCGGATTTCCCTTTTGCAGCTTGATCTCAATCATCTCGGCCCGGTCCAGCATAAAGGGGTTTACTTTGATGGCGAAAGGGAAGCGGAGGATCCGCGCGATTTCCTTTGCCGCCTCCAGCTCGGGATTGATATACATC
>CAYWRQ010000002.1:40757-46318 GCA_964460915.1 uncultured Oscillospiraceae bacterium | reverse complement strand
GAACAACCGCCATTTGTGTCCCCGCATCATCATTCTGGATTCTCGGAGCGCCTGGGTAGCGGTATAGTCGGGATGCTCCGCCAGGATATAGGGCGCCATCGAATAGGAATATATCAGAATAACGCCGGGAATGACAAATAAAAACAGGCCGATGAAGGTCAGAACCGTCTTGACCAGGTTCATGACGAAGCAGGTCCCCAGTCGGTAAAATTCCGAAAAGAGGTCGCCGAGTTCCGCCGGGGCGCCGTTTACCAGCTTCATGTTATATTTGGCGTAGCCGGTTTGGATCGCACCGCCGATGATCAGGAAGACCAGCAGGAAAATAATCGAGATCGCCAGGGCAACGGCCCCGACCATATGGAACCATGCGCTTTCCAGTATATTGCCGTAAGCATAGTTATAGTGGTCGAGGTTTACATGGAACCCGGAATTGCTGTCCGAATTGTAGTTCAGCCGGGTGGTCACAAAGTCGTTTGTCCCGCCTAAGATCGAAGCGACCAGTCCGACCAGTACTGCCTGCCCCCAGTGTCCCCGCAGCATATTTCGAGCTGCGGCGCGATATTCGGATGCGTATTGTAGTGTCATATGATTTCTCCCTTTCATATGCATCCGTTATCTGATATGCAGGCGGATGCATTTCTTGCCCTTAAGTATATCAGATATCGGGTAAAGTGCAAGGGATTTTGCAAAATTTAAACCATTTCTGACAAAAATTAAGATTCTGACTCCGATTCGTCGTTTTCGCTGATCGAGGGGATGGAAATTTCTGCGTATTTTGGCTCGGAGGAAGTCTCACTTAAGTTGCCCTTTGGCCTTTCGGATGTGACGCAATGGGTCAGCAGGTATTTTTTCCAGGTAATACAGCCGTCCTTTTTCAGATGTACGCCGTCGTTGCTCAGATCTTCAGGCAGCGCGTTGTTTTCGTCTCGGAAGGCAGCGGCGACATCAAGATAGAATACGTTCTTTTCCTGCGCCATCTGTTGCAGCTGAGCGTTGAACTCAGAGATGCGCTCGTTGGTCAGATAGCTGGTTTCCTTATATTTTTCTGCGCTGACCGGCAGGATCGACTGGATATAAACCTGCGCGTCAGGATGGGATTCAGTAATTGCATCAATTAAGGAAGCATATTTACTGATGAAAATATCCTCTCGTGACCAGCCCAGTTCGTTGATACCGAACATCAGGTATACCTTTCGGTAGTCATCCCTCTCCAGAGCCTGGACAGCCGTTATTTTGACTGAATCTTCTGCCTCCGGGTCGGGCGCGGGATCGGTAAAGCTTTCCGCTGTAAAAACGGTTTCGACAGTTAGTCCGACATCGGCGTAACATTTCGTCCCCATGCCGGTGTAAAGCAAAAGGCCTTGCGTTCGGGAATTGCCCACAAAAACCGCGTCGTCAAACCAGCTTTCCTCCTGAGCCGCTGTTTCCGGCACCGGTAAAGCGTAATTATATCCTTCCGGAGGGGTCAGGGGGTTGTACGGCGGAAGATCAGGTTCGTCCGCGCTTTCGGCGGAAACAGGGTCTTCCGCCGATTCGGATGCGCTACCTGTTTCAGAAGAGGAATTTTTCACGGAGGATTCAGGATCGGACTCGGATAGATCAGATGCAGAGGCGCTGGATGCGGGAACCGACAAGGCCGAAGGCTGAGAAAGCTTGCTGCCAGTGACGCCGGCAGCGTCAGCATCTCGGTTGGTCAGCGTATAGATCAGCGCGCCGGTTCCCAGCGCGAGAAGCATCAGCGAAAGGAGCATTACAAAGCGGGGAGAGAGCTTTTTCTTCTTTACGGTATTATGTGGTTCCGTAACGGGTACAAAAGCAAATTCTGGATCCGGTTTGCTCTGCGCCTGCCCCTCTTCGGAAATATTTTCGACCCGGGTAATGATAATGGTCTTTTTATCTTCAGTCATATTTTTCTATCCTTTGAGCTTCTGTATGATGCCGAAGCGGTATACTTATATGAGTAAAAAGCGAGGAAAAAAGTTTTAGGATGTTCTTTTTTTTTCGCGTAGTTTCGTCTATAATACTATTATACCAAGCTTTTCAGGTGGGGGCAATAGGAGATTTGAAAAATATAAAATAATATTTTTAAATCAATATTCCGATTTCCACTATTTCTGGATTGACCAAAGGTGATGATCTGTATGGTAAATTCTTCCAGCACCCAGCGGGACCGCAACCCCTTCCCATATTCTGATTCAAATAAACGTTATTATACATGGGACTATTATCTTCGGCGGAGGTACGGCGGCAAGGTTTTTAAAATATCCTTAGACGCCGGATTTTCCTGCCCCAATATCGACGGGACAAAGGGAGAAGGGGGCTGTACCTATTGCAACTATGCCTTCCGGAGGCAGACCCCGGATAGCCTTTTGGCCCAGTATCACGCGGTGCAGGATATACTGCATAAAAAGTGGTCGGAGGCGAGGATGTACATTCCCTATTTCCAGGCCAATACCAATACATACGCGCCGGTGGAGGAGCTGCGGGCAAAATACGAAACGGTCCTAACCCAGCCCGGGGTCGTCGGCCTTGCGGTCGCGACAAGGGCGGATGCGCTGCCGGAGGATGTCTGCAGCTACCTGCGGGAGCTGGCGGGGAAGACAGATTTGATGGTGGAGCTGGGGCTTCAGACGATTCACGACGAAACGGCCCGGCGGATCAACCGTGGATATACGACCGAAGAATTTTGGACCGGCTACCATAAGCTGATCGATGCGGGGATCCCAGTCTGTATTCATATCATCAACGGGCTTCCGGGGGAAACGAAGGAAATGATGCTGCAAACGGTGCGGGAAATTGCAAAGCAAAGGCCCTGGTGCATCAAAATCCATCTGCTTCACATCCTGAAGGGCACCCGGATGGCGGAGGAGTACGCCGCCGGGGAATTTGAGACGCTGACCCTTCCGGAATATGCGGACATCGTCTGCGATCAGCTGGAGCTGCTCCCGCCCGATACGGTTGTCCAGCGGGTGACCGGGGACGGGATGGCGGAGGAACTGATTGCCCCTCTTTGGAGCCGGAAAAAGTTTGTGGTGATGAATCAGATTGATAAGGAGCTGTACCGGCGGGACAGTTGGCAGGGAAAGCGGTACAGAGAAAATTGACCTGCGCCCAATTCATCTCTTACCGGATTTTCATTCATAATCTTGTGACTTTTTACAGGGCAAACTATGATAAAATAAAATAAAAAGATATGGCTTTGCCGAAAGGAGAGATGGTTTATGCCACCACGTGGATATGGAGGTTCCGGACCAAGAGGAGGCCCGGGCGGACGAGGATTTGGCGGACCCGGTATGGATCCGGGAAGAGGGCCTGGCAGACCCGGAGGAGGGTTTGGTCCACCGCCACCTCCCCCGCGTCGGGGATACCGCCGTCATTACGGCCCGATGGGCTGTTTTGGTTGCACAATCCCATTTGTGCTGGGGATACTGAGCATTGGCGGACTGATTGCGGCAGTGAGCAGCCTTTTATTCTGACTGGCAAAGCTGTAGCAAATCGACCGCAGTCACCGAGCGGGGAAAGCGCCCCTGCGGTTTTCCATTACATTCAACCTCCCCGAAAGGAGACAGCCTATGCCTGACGATTTTTCCCTTTTTCCAAAAGCAAGGACCGTCCAGGAATCCTCCGTACTGCGGCTTGCGTCGCGGGTGCTGGATATTCCCAGTATGGAACGGGTCTATAAGCTGCAGCGGGCGGTGATGGACCTAAAGGCCCCTCTGATGAGCCCGTTTTATCATATGACCGACATGGAACTGCTGGGGAGCGGGCGCAAGGTCCGCGCCCGGCTGTATACGCCGGAGAAAGACGAGGGGAACCGTCTGCTGCTTTTTTTCCATGGGGGCGGCTGGGTTACGGAATCGGTCGATTCTTACCATTATGTCTATGAAAACCTGGCGGATGCGCTGGGGGCAAAGGTGATTTCGGTTGAATACAGCCTTGCGCCGGAAAACCGGTTCCCGGTAGGGCTTGAGGACTGTTTTGCGGCGGCCAAGGAAATCTTTGAAACGATTTACAGCTACGGCCATATGCCGGAGGATATTGTCCTGATGGGGGACTCAGCCGGCGGAAATTTGGCGGCGGCCGTTTCCCTGATGGGGAGGGACCGGGGTTCCTTCACCGTACGCCGGCAGATTCTGCTGTATCCGGCCACCTATAACGATCATTCGCCGGAGACCTCGCCCTTTGCATCGATCCGGGAAAACGGGCAGGACTATATCCTGACGTCCAAACGGCTGTGCGAGTATTGGGAGCTGTATCTCTCGCCGGACGATTGGTATGACCCGTATGCGGCGCCGCTGCTGGAAAAGGATCTGCGGAATCAGCCGGACACGCTGGTCATCACGGCCGAGCTGGATCCCCTGCGGGACGAAGGGGAGGCCTACGGAAGGGCTTTGGCGGAGGCCGGAAGCAATGTTGTGATCAACCGGCTTTCCGGCGCTCTGCACGGTTTTATTTCAAAGGTGCAGTCTCCGGAGTTTGAATGTGCCTGCACCTTGATGCGGGAATTTTTACAGGGGACGGATCAGACCGGCATACCGAGGGATACGCCGCGGATTATGACCAGCCGGATCCGGATTGAACAGGGAAAGGAGGCTGCGATGGAGCAAGATGAAGACGAAGAATAAGCGGCAGAAAGACCGCAGGCGCGGCTGGTTCCGGCTCGATAACGCCGCCAAGATTTTCCCTTCCAGCAACATGGGCACCAATACCTGCGTGTTCCGGTTCTCCTGCACCCTTTCCGAAACGATCGACCCGGCTCTTTTGCAGCAGGCGGTGGACAAAGCCGTGCTGAAATTCCCGTCCTATCTGGTCGTGATGAAGATCGGCGCATTTTGGTATTATTTTGAGGAGACGGACCTGCGGCCGCAGGTGGTGCCGGAATCGGGGCCGGTTTGCGGGGCACTGTATGATGAAACCAAACGGAAGCTTCTTTTTGAGGTGAGCTATTATAAGACGCGGATCAACCTGGAGATGTTCCACGCGCTGACGGACGGCACCGGAGCGGTCAGTTTTATGAAGACGATTGTCTATCATTATCTGCTGCTGGCGCATCCGGACAGCTTTGGGGAAAACCCGCCGGTTTTGCCGGACGACGGCTCGGCGGCTTCGCGCTCCTCCGATTCCTTCCGGAAGTACTATAAGCGGGTGCATGCCCATTCCAAAAAGGGGAAGGGGCCATCTGCCTGGAACATCCGGCTGGAGAAATCGGAACGGGACGGGCTGCAGGTGATCGAAGGGATTGCCCCGGTAAAAGCGGTGTTGGATGCGGCCCATCGTTATGGGACGACGATGACGGTGTATCTGACGGCGGTGTTTATGACGGCGCTGCGGAAGGAGATGCCGGTTTCGGCGGAGAAGCACCCGATTGTCTTAGGGGTGCCGGTCAATCTCCGGTCTTATTTCCCGTCGGATACCGCCCGCAACTTTTTTGGGATGATTGATGTCTCGTACAGCTTTGCCGAACGGGGCGGGGAGTTTCGCGATCTGATTGCGGCGATCAACGAAGGGTTTAAAACGGAATTGACCCGGGATAAGCTGGAAATCCGGATGAACAAGCTGGC
>CAYWRQ010000002.1:0-40657 GCA_964460915.1 uncultured Oscillospiraceae bacterium | reverse complement strand
CTGTCCGAAGCGGGAATTCCGATTGAAGTTCGCTGCAACGATTTTTATCCGGAAACGCGGAAGGAGGGGGAGGCGGATGCTAAGCTGTGAAAAGTGCGGCGTCAAGGTCAATGGAGCGAAACGGTGCTGCCCGCTGTGCCAGGGCGAGCTGGCAGGGACGCCGGAGCCGCTGCTGGAGGCCTTCCCGCAGCAGCCCGATCCCAAATATGACCGCGGGCTGTTGAAGAAAATCCTGAATTTCCTGGCGATCGTAGGGATTGCGGTCTGCTTTGTCGTAGAGTTTTCCTTTACGAGGGGGGAATCGTGGATTTATTTTGCCGTGGCCGGGATTATCAGCGGCTGGATTGCGATGTATGTCGCCGTGACCTTCCGCGGGCGGATTTTTAAGGATATGACCTGCCTTCTGCTTGTCGTAACGATACTCGGGGTCATTTGGGATGTCGCGACCGGCTGGCGGGGCTGGTCGGTGGATTATCTGCTGCCGATTGGCTGCCTGGTGATGCTGATCGGGATCTTCGCCCTTTCGCGGATTCTGCACGCGGAAGAAAGTGAGTATATGATCCATCTGATCATTATCACCCTATACAGCCTTCTGCCGTTTCTGCTGTTGACGATAGGGATCATCGACGTGCGGATCCCGTCGGTGATTTGTGCGGTGGCGGCATTTCTGATGGTCGCGGCGCTGCTTGTCTTCAAAGGGAAAACTTTTTTCGCCGAACTTTCCCGCCGTATGCACATCTGACCAGCTTTTTGAAAAAAGCTGGGCGAAAACTTTCAGTTCGCGGGACGTCCGGAGGACATCGAGTCGCATCCTGCTGCGCAATCCGCTTGGTCGTTGATTTTTAGTAGTGGCGGAGCGCGCTGAGCACGCGCGGCGGTTCAGAAGGTTATCCTATGGGCCAAGGACGTCTGAAGACTGCGAACTTGTTGAGCAGTCTAGCCAGTGTAGTTCGCTGTGACACGCCCGCGTCGAAAAAAGCAGTCCGTGATTACCCAAGCTGGGCAGTCACGGACTGCTTTTTATCTTTGTTTTCTTTAGCCGGCAAAATACAATTCTCCGTCGTTCTGCGCTCCGATTGAATAATTATATTATACCTGCATACAGTTTTTCGCGGAACAAAAGGATCTCGTCAATTCATACCATCTACCGGAATTTCTGTAGGGGCGCACCGATGTGTGCGCCCGGAATCAGCCCGCATATTCGCTCATTTTGTATGGAAGCCATTCAGCAGGCTAAAATGGAACCCACCCATATAATTAATTGAACGAACGACTGAAAGAAACCTAAAATCCTATCCTACGAGACAAGGACGTCCGAAGACTGCAAGCTTGACGAAGCAGTCTAGCCAGTGTGGTTCGCTGTGACACGGCTGCGTCGGAAAAAGCGGCCCGTGATCGCCCGTAGGTCAGGGTTGTTCGGAACTGCGTTCAATGGGAATTGTAATGCTGACGACCGTTCCGATTTTCGCGTCGCTTTGGATATCCATATCACAGCGGCTCCCATACAAAAGGAGCATACGGCGGTAGACGTTGATCAGCCCGATATGTTCTCCGTTCTTTCCGGCCTGCGGCTCCTCTCCGCCGTCCAAGACGGATTTCCGGATCAGCCCCAGGTTTTCTCGGCTGTTTGACAGTGCCTCGGTGGACAGGCCGATCCCATTGTCCGCGACCTTCATCCGCATCCGAGGGGAGTCGTCGACGGTTACCTCCTCCGCCGATACGGTTACGCAAAGATCGCTCCGAATGAATTTATTGTGCTTGACGGTATTTTCGACAAAAGTCAAAAGGCTGACAGGCGGTATCAGGCAGTCCAGCAGTTCCTCGTCGACGTCGCAGCCAAAGGTGTTGACCGAATGGAACCGGATATTTTGGATCGTTAGGAATTTTTGGATCTGTTCCAGCTCCTGCTGCAGCGGTACCTTTTTAAAGCTTCCGGTCAGCAGGTAGCGGACGTACTCGGATAGGATCAGGCAAAATTCCTGAATCCGGTCGAATTGTTTCCGCTCCGCCATGCCGTATATAATGCTGAAACAGTTTACAAAGAAATGGGGCTTGATCTGGCTTTGCAGATATTCCAGCTCGGTTTTGGTGCGCCGGATTTTTTCCTCGTAAACGTCGATTTTTAAGTTCCGCACCTGCGTTTCCAGAGCGCTGAAGGCATTTTCCACTTCATTTAGTTCCGCAAAGCCGTACCGCTTGCTGAATTTACGTTCCTGCAGATAGGCGTTGATGTGGTTTTGAAAAAACTCCAGCGGCTCCTGGATATAGTGGCGGAAATAATAGATGATATAAAAGGAAAAAACGACGACAATTAAGAAGATGATGAAGACGAACAGAACGTATATGCCGGCATCCTGCATTTCCAATATCTGCTGGTCGATGACAACAATCCCGACGTCCATATGCGGCGTCTGTACATAAGAGCAGTCATATCCTCCCCGGCTGCAGGTTGTATGGATGCCGTTTAGCTCGACCTTCATTTCCGCCAGCCGATCCCCGTTTGTCAGGGGGACAGTATCCTCTGTCAACGAATAAAACCCGTTTTCCGATTGGATAATCTCCTCCACGAAGGAAAAAATCTGCTCCGACCGGATCCAGCAGGAAAAGTACATCCCGTCATAGCAGATGACCTGGACCATATAGCCGATCCCGTTTACATCGTAATATTTCCAGCGGGTATCGTTAAACATATAGATTCCCGCGTCGATGTCCTCCTTGACCGCGCTTACGACCTTATAGTCGGGATCATACCCCTCCGAAAGGCCGCTGGAGCGGAAGGTCAGGTTCAGGCGAGGGGTGTAAAAGAAAAAGGTATAGCTGCTGTTGATAAAATTCTGCATGGAGTACACTTCGTCGCAAAAGGAGCGGGCCGCCCGGTAGTAATCGTTATCCGTGGGCTGGGAGTTCCGGATGATTTCCGCGTACTGGTTGGTCATCAGCATATCGACCAGATAGTTGTTGATCTGGTTAAAGGAGGCATCGACCTCCTCCATCTGATATTCGAGAAGGGAATTGATGCGGTTGGTGGTCTGTTTGATGGCGCGGGAGTAGGAATACAAAAAGGAACAAATTACCGTAACCAGCACCGGTATCATCAGCCACATGGTCATTTTCAGTATTTTGAGCAGGGAGGGGTTTTTCTTTGACATACGGCTTCTTCCTTTCCTTTGCTACTGCTTTTGGCTTTCATCCTTTCGGGCCTGGCGGCGGTATTCACTGGGCTGCATACCGACCTTATCATGAAAAACGCTGGAAAAATAAGATAGGTTGTCGTACCCGATCTGCTGCGCAATGTTGCTAATTGGAATATCAGTTTCTGTGAGCATTTTCTTCGCCTGTTCAATCCGCTGGTTTTTAATGTAAGCGGCCAGGGACTGCCCTGTTTTTTCTTTAAACAGCTTGGCCAGGTAATCCGGGTTTAGATAAACGGTTTTGGCCAGGACGACGCGGTTTAAGTCCTCCGACAAATGCGCTGCAATATAATCCCGGACCTGGTCGACGGCGGAGCCTTTTTCGAGGCTGCCCTTTTCTTTGGAGGGCAGGGAATTTTTGGTTTGCCGCAAAACCCACGCTACAAACTTGTTGGTGGCGTCGACGGCGTCGGTCGCGCTTTCATAGAGGGCGCGGTATTCTTCGTTAAAGAAAATCGCATGGGCAGGGATGCTGTTGGATTGTAAAAAGGAATTGACGGTCTGAATAAAATCGAGCTGGAAGGCCTGCAAGCCGGAGCGGGTCAAAATGCCGGTTTGGGCACCACGGGTAAGATAGCTGCTGATTGTGTTTTGGACTTCTTCCCATTGCTCCTGCTGCAGGAGTTTTTCGATTTGTTTGGAAAAGACCGGGTTTGCGTATTCCGCCCCTTTTTTCCGATAGGGGTAGATATCGTAAATCTGGTTTTGATTGGCAATATCGTCCCGGAAGATATCGTTGGCCTTATACAGCATCTCGGTCAGATGGCGCAGCACAATATCCGTGCAAAAGTAGCAGTCTGCGCTGATGTCCATATGCTGATTACAAAAATCGATAAACGAGCGGCAGGCGGCCAGGAGCTTCTCGCGGTCGATGGGGCGGTCCTTTTGGAAAAGGATGAGCTGGTAGGCACCGGGGTGAACGGAGGTAATGGCTTCCACTGTTGTATCGGGAATATTAAATAATTCAGACAGGACATTTTCAAAGGCCGTATCGATGAGGGAGGGAGACCAGTCCTGCAGTTTGTCCTCTTGGTACAGATCAAAAAATAAGAGCGTAAACAGATCCTTTTCAGCATAGGGCAACGACCTTCTCCGTGCCTGGGTAAGGATCCAGCACTCTTTTTCGGGGCAGGCTGTCCCCGCGTCGGGAGGGGATTTCCCATCAATCTTGTGCAGGACCTGGGACCAAAAATAATACCGGCTTTGGTACTGCAAATCGGCGCTCGAAATACGGCTGTCGACCGCGTTGCGGCGTACCTGCTCGGCGGCGGCCATCAGCTTATGGGTCAGTTCTTCATACCGGATCGGTTTGAGGTAATAATCAAAGGCGTGCAGCTCCACCGCCTTTTTGGCGTAATTAAACTCAGAATAGGCGGTACAGAAAATGGTCACAACATTTTTCTGGTTTTGTTTGGCCCATTCCAGCAGGGAAAGGCCGTTCATATCCGACATTTCGATATCGGTAACGAGGATATCCACCGGGTTTTGCAGCATAATCTGCATCGCTTCTTCGCCGCTTCGGGCGGTATAGACCTTTGTAAAGCCCAGCCTTTCCAAATCGACCCCTGTCAGGATCCCGTCAATGACATCCGGTTCATCGTCTACAATCAACAAATTCATGGCCTTCCGCACCTCCCTATTTTGAGAATTTTCTATAGTAAATTATACCATTTGGCGGTAATTCTGTCAAATATGATAAACCGGTTCCCGCATATCGAAAATTGACTTTATGGGCCAGAAAATTATCTTTTTCTTTCTATACAATATAGGATTAGTCAAAAATACAAATATACATTGATAAAATATCCGGAAAACAACAACTTTTATCTGATTTTTTTATTGATTTTAAAGACATATTTTGGTATACTGAAAACAGTAACGTGGGTAGGTGAGTGTGTACTAGGTTTTGTCAGTTTATTTCAAAACCCATTGCACATTCTCATCATTTCCTGCCAGAAGGAAAAGGAGTGTTTTATTGTGAGAGAGTATGACAAAAGCCATGTGGAGTTTTTGCAGCTGCAGCAGACGCCCGAAATGGTGAACGGTGCCCCCATTGTCATCAAACGTTCGCCTACCGAACCCCGTCCCGGCTGTATCGACCATCATGAGGCGGCCTGCCTGAAAAAGCATTGGGTTGCCCGCCCCAAGGATGAAAAGGAAGAGGAGCCGAAGAGCCCGGCCGAAGCGCTGCGGAAAATGCGCGACAATATGGGCTTCCCGAACCACAACATCTGCGACGTGGAAATCCATACCAAGTTTGAGGTTGTGATGAACGGCGAGAACGAGGTGGGCCTTTGGAGATATTACCGCCGGGATACCCAGTACCAGAAGGATCGCCCATGCTTTATCTTTTATCATGGCGGCGGATGGATTGGCGGCACACCGTATACGGTAGAAAATCCTTGCCGGCTGATCGCTGAGCTGTCGGGCGGCGTTGTTTTCAACGTAGATTATGCCCTTGCGCCCGAAAAGAAATACCCGAACGGCGTAAACGACTGCTGGACGGCCTTGAAGCACGTATATGACCACGCGGAGGAATACGGCATCGATAAAAACAAGATCGCCATCGGCGGCGACTCGGCCGGCGGGAATATGACGGCGGTTGTTTCGCTGATGGATCGTGACCGGGGCACCCATATGGTCGCCCTCCAGGTTCCGATGTACGCTGCCCTGACGTTTAAAGGAAGCGCGACGCCCGATTATCATTTCTCGATCAAGGAATATGAATTTGATCCTTCTCAGGAAGCCGACTTAAACCCGCGCGTTGCGATCTCCCGTCCGAAGGATGAGGACCATGACGACGATATTATGATGGGCGGGATGTACTTTGACGATCCGGAGAAGCAGTGCCTGGAGACCTACGCTTCCCCGCTGATGGAAAAGGATTTCACCGGTATGCCCAGATGCCTGTCGGTAGCCTGCGAATACGACGGCCTGCGGATCCAGGATGAGCTTTATGCGAAAAAGCTGGGGCAGGCGGGCGTAAAGGTCAAATCGATCCGTTACCGCGGCGTGCAGCACGCCTTTATCGACCGTTTGGGCTATGTTCCCCAGGCGGAGGATCTCTGCATCGAAATCGCCCAGGCTATGAAGGAAATGTAATGCCCATTGATGGAAAGGATGTTTGATTATGGCAAAATTTACCTGTAACTTTATTTCGTATACCCTCAAACGCACCGTTGATATCACGGTCATTATCCCCTCGGTCACGATCCCGGAGTCGATGGGGATGGCCCTTCCGAAGGGGGAGAAGCCCCGCCATCAAAAGGCAGATAAATATCCCGTGCTCTACCTGCTGCACGGCATGGGCAACAACCACGCCCAGTGGACCGGCTATACCAACGTAGAGCTGTTTGCAGAGGAACAGAACATGGCGGTCGTCATGCTGTCCGCGGAAAACAAATCCTATGTGAATATCTACGGCGACAACTTCTATGATTTTGTCTCGGAAGAGCTGCCGGATTTTGTAAAGGAAATGTTCCCGGTTTCGGACCGCCCGGAGGATACATATATTGCAGGCCTGTCGATGGGCGGCTTCGGCACCCTTGTCCACGCCCTGTCCCATCCCGAACGGTTTGCGGCCTTTGGGGCTTTCTCCGCCGCTGTCCAGCTGGATCCCTACTCTCTCGCGGGCGGTCCCGGGGCTGGTAAGGCTTCGGTGGAGTCGAGCGACGACCCGGCGGCCTTGGTATCGGTTGACGGGCATACGATCAACCCGGATTACGATCCGATGTCCCTGCTGAAGGCGGATGTCGCCGCGGGCAAAAAGCTGCCGAAGATGTATGTGGCCTGCGGTGAAAACGACTTCCTGTATGAAGCCAATAAGGCCTTTGTAGAAGAGATGAAGACGCTCGGCTGCGAGGTTGAGGTCGATTTTGTACCGGGATATACCCATGAATGGAGATTCTGGAACCTGGAGGTTGAGAAGTTCCTGAAATGGATCCCCCGTACGGACGCCTATGCCGGCGGCAAACGGCAGGTATAATAGGCCCGTTTTCAGCTGCTGAAAAGGGCTTTGAAGCAGAATATCTTTTAACTGAATTGCAAAGGACAGCGTCCCGGAAAAGCTCCGGGGCGCTGTTTATTGTTGCGAAAAAAATTCGTACCGATCAAGAATTTTCTATATAAAGTGGTCTTCAGACGCAGCTAATTTGAAATTGTATACAAAAATGTTCATAATTAAAAAGTGACTTTCCCCTCAATTACCATTGTCGTAATATTGACATTTTGATATAATGCAGGTAATAGGTGAAAGTTCTCTTTTACCGAAATATAGCCGGTTTATAGCTGATCTGCCCGGCGGGAAAGGGATGGAAAATGATGTATATCCTATTTTTTCTTTTGTGGATCATTTTTAATGGGCGCATCACGCGGGAAATCGTCGTGCTGGGGCTTGTGCTTTCGGCACTG
The DNA here is from genome assembly GCA_964460915.1 of uncultured Oscillospiraceae bacterium. Lineage (GTDB taxonomy): Bacteria > Bacillota > Clostridia > Oscillospirales > Ruminococcaceae > Faecivivens. The sequence goes on along the minus strand of CAYWRQ010000002.1, from coordinate 33,056 downwards.
ATTTATTTTTTCTGCGTCAAGCTGATGGGCTTGTCTTTGAAAAAAGAGCTGCGCTATGTAAAGCTGGCCCCAAGAGTCCTCCAGTATATTGTGGTGCTGCTGTTTGAAATCCTGAAAGCGAATTTTCAGGTCGTCAAGATTATTTTGCGTCCCGGTCGGGAGCCTAAGCCGATGATCTGTCATTTTAAGGTGCCGCTGCGCACCGACAGTGCGCGGATGATTTTGGCGAATTCGATTACTTTGACTCCCGGTACGATTACCGTTCAGATGGATGGCGACGAGTACGTGGTCCATTGTCTCGATACCTCTTTCCGCGAGGGGATTGAGGACAGTGTTTTTGTACACCTGCTGATGAAAATGGAGGCGAAATTATGAGCGAGTTTCCGAGCATCGCGACCCCGTTTTTTGTGGGCTGCTGCATTGTGCTGGCTGTGCTGATTTTGGCGGTCATGATCCGCACCATTATGGGCCCGAAGATCGCCGACCGGATTATGGCGGTCAATATGATCGGCACACTGGTCATGACGATGATCGCGGTTATTTCCTTTATTAATGATGAAAGCTACCTGCTGGATATCTGCCTGATTTATGCCGCGATCAGCTTTATCGCGGTTATTGTTCTGTCTAAGGTCTATACTGAGCGCTATTTGGCGGATAAGGCGGATGAAAAAGCGGAACAAAAAGCGGAGAAGGAGGAGAAAAAGCCATGATACGATTTGCCTTTGCAGCTGCCTTTATGATCATCGGCATGATCTTCTTCATCCTGGAGGTCTTTGGGATTTTTTCGCTGAAGTATGTCCTGAACCGGATGCACGCCGCCGCCATGGGCGATACCCTTGGGATCCTCTTTTTCATGATCGGGTTGGTGATCCTGTACGGATTCTCGCTGGCTTCGCTGAAGCTTATTTTGGTCATCGGCTTTTTCTGGCTCGCAAGCCCGGCGTCCAGCCACCTGCTGGCGCAGCTTGAGGTCTTCTCCAACACCGACTCCCCGAAGAAGTACGCGACCGACCGGCCGGGGGAACCGGATCTGCCGGACGTACCGGAAACCTCCTGGGGCGGCGTTCCGCTGGGTGAATTTTCGATGACGAATGATGTGCAGGCCCTGTTCGAGGAAGAAGAACGGGATGAACAGGATGCGCATGATGAAATGCTCCGGAAATAAAGGGAAAGGAAGGGTGCAGCTTTGGTTTTCTTACGGTATTTTCTGCTGTTGCTGCTGGTCTTGTGTGCGGTTACGGCCTGCGTCGGCAAGAATTTGCAGACGGCGGTTATCAAATATATGTCCTTTTCATTGATTATGGCGGTTGTCTGGATCCTGCTCAAGTCCCATGACCTCGCCATTACGGAGGCGGCGGTTGGCGCCGGTATTACCAGTGTCCTGTACTTTTTGACGCTGAAAAAGATCCGGGCGATCGATGTCCGGAAAAAAGGAAAACCGGAGGAACTGCATGAACCGGTTCCGCTCCAGATTGCCCATTTTTTTACCAACAACACGACCCTTCGGACGATGTATAAAATCTTTGCAGTTGTTTTCTGTGTCGCTTTTGCGGGGATATTGCTGTATACCATTATGTATCTGCCAGAATTTGGCAATCCTGGAAATCCTGCTGTCAACGAAGTTACCGAACGCTATATTGAACAGGATATGTACGAAGCGGGAACCTTAAATATTGTAACCGGTCTGGTCTTATTTTACCGTGCCTTCGATACCTTTGGGGAATCGACAGTCCTGTTTCTGGCGGCATCGGTGGTTTTGGTGCTGCTGCGAGTTGACACCCCGCAGGAAAAGCAGTTTTTCTCGGTGGACACCGACCTGACCAATAAAAAAGACCTGATCCTGCAAAAAATTTCGCTGATTTTGGTGCCCAGCCTGGTTTACTTTGGCCTGTACATTATCCTCAACGGCCATCTTTCTCCCGGCGGCGGCTTTTCCGGCGGCAGTGTCATCGGGGCGGGCTTTATCCTGTTTGAGACCGCCTTTGGCCACCATCGGGTGCAGAAGATCCTCAATAATAAGAGCATCACGGCGATCCGCGTAATTGCCCTGACGGTTTACGGCAGCTGTGTCAGCTACTGGTTCCTGACCGGGGCCAACGGCATTATGAGCGCCGTGCCGCTGGGGACGCTGGGGAATATCCTCAGCTCCGGCCTGATTCTGATTATCAACATCGTCGTCGGCATAGTCGTCGCCTGCACGATGTATACCTTTTATGTCATGTTCAGAAGGGGGCGTATCTGATGTCTCTGCCTATTACCAACGTGGAAGAGGTTGTGTCGGTCATCCTGTTTGCCATTGGCTTTACAACTCTTTTGTTGCATAAAAACCTACTGAAAAAGATTCTAGGCTTTGACATCATGGACTGCGCGACCTTTTTGTTCCTTGCGTCAAAGGGCTACATCTATGGCCGCGAAGCGCCGATCTATCTGAACGGCGTTACCGATGCCGAGCACTATATCAACCCTATTCCGGAGGGCCTTGTTCTGACCGGTATTGTCGTTTCGGTTTCGGTCAGCGCGATCATGCTTTCTTTGACTATTCGGCTGTACGGTCGCTATCAAACCCTTGACCTTGACCAGATCATGATGCGCATCCGCCGTGAGCAGCTGGAAAAGGACGAGGCATGGAGGGTTCGCCACCTGACCCCGGAGCAGCGCGCTCAAGAAGAAGTGGCCAAACAGAACGCGAAACAGGCCGAACATCCGCAGCTCATTCCGGAAAGTCCAAATCATAAAGGTACAGAAGGAGAGAAGCAATCTTGAACATCATTTACAATTTTCCTGCGCTTTCGGTTGTCTTTGCGATGCTGACAGGTATCTTCTCTTCTGCTTTAAAAAAAGATGGCGCGAAAAGGCTGACGATGTTTTCGCTGACGGTGATCAACCTGATGAATATCGCGGCGTTGGTTTTCTGCATCGGAACTGGGAAAAGCTACACCTATACGATGGGTCAGATCCCGTCCCCGTGGGGCAACGAATTCCGGTTTGGCGTCCTGGAAACGCTGATGGCGGTTTTTGTCGGCGTACTGGAACAACTGATCCTGATCGGCGGCATGAAGCATATCCATACAGAAATTGCAGATACCAAGCAAAATCTGTATTTTCTGTTGACTAACCTCCTTCTCAGTTCATTGTTGGCATTGATTTATACCAACGATATCTTTACGGCGTATGTTTTTATCGAGATCAACACGATCGCCGCTGGGGGTCTCATCGTCATTGCCCAGAAGGGACGAACAATTGTCGCGGGTTTGCGGTATATGATCATGAGCTTGATCGGTTCCGGTCTTTTGCTTTTTGGTCTATGCATTCTCTACGATGTGACCGGGCACCTGCTGATGGAGCCTTGTCATGAAGCGATCGTACAGATTTTCGAGACGGGTTCTTCGTATGAAACCCCGCTCCTGATTGCGGTCGGGCTGATCGGGATTGGCCTGTGCATCAAGAGCGCGCTGTTCCCGTTTTCGTCCTGGGTTCCGGATGCCTACGGTTCATCGATTGCGCCGTCGGCCGCGATCCTGTCCAGCCTGGTTTCCAAGGGCTATATTTTCCTTTTGATTAAAATCTGCTGGCGGGTGGTCGGCTATAACTATATCGACCGCAGCCATCTGATCGACATCTTCTTTGTCCTGGGCGTCATCGCGATGGTGGTCGGCTCGGTCACGGCCATTTGGGAGACGGATATCCGGCGGATGATCGCCTATTCCTCCGTGGCACAGATCGGCTACATTTATATGGGCCTTGGGATGGGGACGAAGGCCGGTGTCATTGCCGCCTGCTTCCACATCATCAGCCACGGCGTCACCAAAGCCCTTTTGTTTCTGGCCGCCTCCGACCTGTCGGACGCCTCCGACCGCGGCCGTACCTTCCCGCAGCTCCGCGGGGCAGGCCTGCGCAATGTCCCGGCGGGGATTACCTTTGCAATCGGTGCCCTGTCGATGGTCGGCGTGCCGATGCTGGCGGGCTTTACCTCCAAACTCCTGTTTGCAGAGGCCGCGCTGGATGACAATATGGTCTATACGGTTATCACCCTGATTGCCCTGGCCATCAGTACGGTTTTGAATGTCGTCTATTTCCTGCGCACGGTCATCACGATCTATACCCCCGATGAACATCATTGGGAGGTCGGCCAGGTGCGCGCAAACCGTGGAAACCTGGCGGTTTCGCTGATTATGATCCTATTAAACTTTGTCCTCGGGCTGATGTCGGTTCCGATTGTGAACCTGATTACGCGGGGACTTGAGATGTTTAGCTAAGGAGGGAAAGAAGATGGATATTCTTTTGCTTTTCCCGATTTTGCTGCCGGTAATCGGCGGGCTGCTGGTCCTGTTCGTCCGTCCTTTGCGGGGGAAGGGGCCGATGCGGGCCGCTTCCGGTATCACCCTTGCGCTCACGGCGGTTGATACGCTGCTGACCGTCCGGCTGGATGATCTGGCGCTGCCGGTATGGACGCTGACCGATAAAATGACCCTTGCCCTTAAAATGGACGGTCTCAGCAAGCTGTTTGCGGTTTTGATTTCGCTTGTCTTTCTTGCTGTTGGGATCTACGCCTTCGGTTATCTCGCCCATGAAGAGCGGGAGCACGAATTTATGGGCTTTTATCTCCTGACGCTGGGGGCGCTGATGGGTCTTTGCTTTTCGGGAAGCCTGATTATGTTTTATTTCTTCTACGAAATGATGACCCTGCTGTCGCTGCCGTTGGTCCTCTATGAACGGACGGCGGAGGCGATTGCCGCCGGTAAGAAGTACCTGTATTATTCCTGCTTCGGCGCTTTGTGCGGCCTGTTCGGGATCTTTGCGCTGTCTCCCTACGCGGATACGCTGGAATTTACGGCGGGCGGGGTTTTGAAGGAAACCGCGAGCGAGGGGAGAGCCGTGATCCTGGCGATTACCTTTGTCATGCTGCTGGGCTTCGGCGTCAAGGCCGGTATGTTCCCGCTGCACGGCTGGCTGCCGACCGCGCACCCCGCTGCACCCGCCCCCGCGTCGGCCGTTTTGTCCGGCGTGATCACCAAGGCCGGTGTGCTGGGGATCATCCGTACGGTATACTATGTGGTGGGCGCGGAATTCCTTCGGAACAGCTGGGTTCAGATCGCTTGGATGGTTTTGGCCCTGATTACGGTGGTCATGGGCTCTACGATGGCCTACCGGGAGGATGTCCTCAAAAAGCGCCTGGCCTACTCGACGGTCAGCCAGGTTTCCTACATTCTGCTGGGGCTGTCCTGCCTCAATCCGGAGGGCATTACCGGCGCGCTGACCCACGTCGTTTTCCATTCGCTGATCAAGAACACTCTCTTTATGGTGGCCGGCGCGATCATCTTCAAAACCGGCTGTACAAGGGTTTCCCAGCTGGGCGGCATCGGTAAGAAAATGCCGGTCGTGATGTGGGGCTGGATCATCGTTTCCCTGGGGTTAATCGGCATACCGCCCACCAGCGGGTTTATCAGCAAATGGCATCTCTGCATCGGCTCTTTAGATACCGGCCTTGGGGCGCTGCAGTATATCGGCCCGGTCTGCCTGATTGTTTCGGCGCTGCTGACGGCGATTTATCTGCTCCAGCCGGTGATCTCCGGGTTCTTTGTCGGCAAAGACGGATACAAGGGTATTACCGATGAGGAGCCGCCTGCTTCGATGTGGGTGCCGGTGGTTACGCTGGCTGCTGCGTCCGTGCTATATGGGATCTTCCCCAACACGCTGATCGGGATCGCGCAGACAATCGCCGGCAGCGTATTATCATAAAGAAAGGATGGAAACACATATGATATCGTCCTGGTTTTTACTCGTTCCCATCCTGCTGCCGATCCTCGGCGGGTTTGGACTGCTGCTTTTCCGGTTTAAAAAGCGGCTGCATCGGGAAGTTTATGTCGAAGCGGTCACCCTTTTGACCAGTATCATTGCGATCTATTGTATGATCCACCGCAGCTATTTCGGGGCGGTAGCCTTTTCTTTCCCGGGAAATATGCGGCTGATGCTGCGGGCGGACGGGTTGTCCTGCGTTTTTGCGGGGCTGATATCCTGTCTCTGGCCCTTTGCGAGCCTGTATGCCTTTGAATACATGGAGCCTGAGCATGGGCAAAACCGCTTTTTCGCCTTTTACACCGCCACCTTTGGAATTACGCTCGGCGTCTGTTTTTCCGGGAACCTGGTCACGATGTACCTTTTCTATGAGATGCTGACCCTGATTACGACGCCGCTGGTCTGCCATGAAATGGACAAAAAGTCGATTCACGTGGCGATGAAGTACCTCTGTTACAATATCGGCGGCGCGACGCTGGCCTTTATCGGGCTCGTCTTTATTTCCGTTCTGGGCGGCACAACCGACTTCCTTTACGGCGGTGTCCTCCGGAGCGCTTCGGTCACCAGCCACCCCGACCTGATCCGCGCGATTTATGTGGTCACGTTTATTGGCTTCGGGGTAAAATCGGCGCTGTTCCCGTTTCAGAACTGGCTGCCCAGCGCTTCGATCGCCCCGACCCCGGTCACAGCGCTGCTGCACGCGGTCGCGGTCGTCAACGCGGGTGCCTACGCGATTATCCGTGTGACCTATTACAGCTTTGGGATCGACCTGCTCAAAGGTAGCTGGGCGCAGACCGTTGTCATGGCGATGACCCTGATCACGATCCTGTTCGGTTCGGTTATGGCGGTGAAAGAGCCGCACTTTAAACGACGGCTAGCCTTTTCGACCGTCTCCAACCTTTCGTATATCCTGTTCGGCGCGACGCTGATGACCTCGGCGGGGCTGGTCGGCAGCCTTTCCCACATGGTTTTTCACGGCGTCATCAAAATCACCGCGTTTTTCTGTGCCGGTGCGGTCATGACCGTCGCCCACAAGAATTATGTCAGCGAGCTGGGTGGGATTGGCCGCAGGATGCCGGTTACCTTTGGCTGCTTTACGGTTGCTTCGCTGTCGCTGATCGGCGTACCTCCGCTCAACGGCTTTATCAGTAAATGGAAGCTGTGTACGGCGGCGCTGAGCGCCGATTCGCTGCTGGGAAAAGCCGGCGCGGTCGTGATCTTTATCTCGGCGATGCTGACGGTTGTGTATATGCTCTCGGTGGTGATTCAAGCCTTTTTCCCCGGGAAGGAGGCCGTTCTCTGTGAGACGGGCCACGACCCCGGCTGGCGGGAAAAGCTGCCGATGATCCTGTTTAGTGTCCTGATGCTGGTTTTGGGCTTGTATTCCAAGCCGCTGACCGACTTTTTCTTCTCGGCCGCGTACGGCATATTGTAACGAAAGGAAGGAAATGAATATGACACCTGAATCTATGCTTTTCTTCCTGGTATTCTGGCCGATGGCGGGGGCCGTGATCAGCTATGTGATCGGGATGGTCCATAAAAAGGGAAGAGATCTTGCGGTAAACGTGGTCACTGCCGTCGAGTTTTTGGTGGTGGGCTGGATGCTGTATGCGGTTTTCCAGGGGCAGGAAGCTGCCGTTTCAACCTGGGAAGGCTTTTGCGGCATGGGCATCTCCCTGCAGTTTGACGGGTTCCGCGCCCTCTACGGGTCGGTCGCCGGGCTGATGTGGCTGGCGACAAGCCTGTTCTCCCGCGAGTATTTTGCCACCCATTACCGCAACCGCAACCGCTACTACTTTTTCTACCTGATGACCCTCGGCGCGACGATGGGCGTCTTTTTGTCGGCAGATCTCTATACGACCTTTATTTTCTTTGAGATCATGTCTTTTACCTCCTACGTCTGGGTCGCGCACGATGAGACAAAAGAGGCGCTGAAGGCGGCGGAAACCTATCTGGCCGTAGCGGTTATCGGCGGTATGGCCATGCTGGTTGGCCTGCTCCTCTTGTACCATACGGTTGGTACGCTCGTCATAGACCAGCTGTACACCGCCTGCGCAGCGGCCGGGGATAAGACGCTGATCATTGTTTCCGGCGTTCTGATGCTGACCGGGTTCGGTGCGAAGGCGGGTATGTTCCCGCTGCATATCTGGCTGCCGAAGGCCCATCCGGTGGCGCCGGCTCCGGCGTCGGCGCTGCTGTCCGGCATCCTGACCAAGAGCGGAATTTTCGGGATCCTGGTGATCAGCTGCAATATTTTCCGCCATGACCCGGCCTGGGGAAAGCTGATCCTCCTTTTGGGCGTGATCACGATGTTCTGGGGGGCTTTCCTCGCAATCTTTTCGGTCAACTTCAAGCGGACGCTGGCCTGCTCGTCGATGTCCCAGATCGGCTTCATTTTGGTCGGCATCGGGATGATCTGCCTGTTGGGCGAGGAAAACGCGATGGCCGTCCGGGGGACCCTCCTGCATATGATGAACCACTCGCTGTTTAAGCTCTTGCTGTTCATGGTCGCGGGCGTAATCTATATGAATACCCACAAGCTAAATCTCAACGACCTGCGGGGCTGGGGGAAGGATAAGCCGCTGTTAAAGCTGCTTTATCTGTCCGGCGCCCTGGGCATCGGCGGTATCCCGCTGTTCTCCGGCTATATCAGCAAGACGCTGCTGCATGAAAGCATCGTGGAATACGGGAAGGTACTGGCTGAAACCGGCGTAAGCGCGGGGTGGGTAACCGCGGTGGAGTGGATTTTCCTACTGACCGGCGGCATGACGCTGGCCTATATGACGAAACTATTTGTCGCCGTATTTGTCGATAAGCCTGCTGTCAAAAAACAGACGACAAAAGAAAAGAAAAAGGCGGCAAAAGGGATCCGCAAGCCCTATATGTCCCGCTTGACCGCTTTCACCCTGTCGGCTGTGGCGGTCATCCTGCCGGTATTTGGGATTTTGCCGTCGTTTACGATGGATAAGCTGGCGGACCTGAGTGTATCGTTCTTTGCAGCGGAAGGGGCGGGCAGCGTTTCCTACTTCTCACTGAACAACCTCAAGGGCGCCCTGATCAGCATCCTGATCGGCGCGGTTCTGTATCTCCTGATCCGCTTGTGCCTGACGAAGAAGGATGAAGCGGGCAACCGGGTGTATCTGGATGTCTGGCCGAAGAAGCTGGACCTGGAGGACTACGGCTACCGGCCGCTGATCGGCAAGGGTTTGCTCCCCATCCTGAGCGCAGTATCCGCTGTCTGCAACGGTTTGGTGGACCGGGTAACGGCCTTTTCGTCGAGGACGGTCTTCAGTGAAAAGTCGGAGGATTACTGGATTGAAAAGGGCATGACGGTGCAGAAGATGCGCCGGAAGGCGCTGACCCGCAAGGAGCAGGTGCTCGCATCGTCGCTGTCCTTCGGGCTTCTCCTTTGCGCCGCCGGTATGGTGATGACGCTTTTGTATCTGCTCTTCTGGCGATAAACTTGAATATGTACTTTAGATAATTCCATAAAACCCCGGTCAGCGGTTCGTCCGATGGCCGGGGTTTTATTTTGGCAAATCTGTTGCAGTTTGACTGTAAATATGATATAGTAAATGTAAATGAAGGTTTTTACCTCCCGGCCACGGGGAAAGAGGACTTTGACCGAAAGAACAGGGGGCTTTTTGATGCAGATCTACCATCCGATTATCGCCCGCCCGTTTGAGCGGGATCATTACCGGGAAACAGCCCCCTGCGCCGCCCTTCGGCCCTATGTCCGCTGCTTTTGGGAACAGGGCGGTTGCACGGTCCCTTGGCTGGTGGTGCCGGATACCTGTGCGGATTTGATTTTCCGTTTTGGCGCGGACGGACAGGTGGAGTACTTTTTCTGCGGCATCGGGGACAAGCCCTTTTGGTCGGAGCCTGCCGCCGGTTTATCTACCTTTGGGGTCCGGTTTTACGGCTGGGGAGCGGGGCTGTTTGCGGACGAAGCGCTTTGCGGCACGGTAAACGGGAAGTTTGCGCCGGAGGCGTTCTTCCGCTGGGTGACGCCGGAGCTGATAAACGGGCTTGCGGCCTGCCGGACGACGGAGGAGCGGGCGGCGAAAATCGAGAAAATCCTGATGAAGGAAATGGAGAATAGGGCTTATAGCGGGGACTTTTCCCAGGCCGTTACCCGGATCCTGCTTTCCGGCGGCAATGTCGGCCTGCGGGAGCTGTCCTTTGAAACCGCCCTTTCCCCGCGGCAGCTTGAGCGGCTTTTTGCGCAGAATCTCGGCCTTTCGCCCAAGAAGACGGCGGACCTGGTGCGGTACCAGCTGCTTTGGCAGCAGATGCTCCGTCCGGATTATGACGCGATGGACGCGGTGGCTCGGTTTGGGTTTTACGACCAGGCCCACCTGCTGCATACGTTTAAGCGTTATCATGGCCTGTCCCCGGCGGAGGCCCTGCGAATGGCGCGGGAATAATGTCGTATTTTTACAAGACGGCCTTGCCTTTTTGGAATAAAATGGACAGCGAAAGGAAGGTTGATCAGATGGATACAACTTTTGAAAAATCGCGGGAATTTATTTACCGCAGCGCCCGGCCGCTCGATCTGGCCCGGTGGCAGTTTCATTTTGAGGGCGGGAGCCGTGAGGCGGTGCTGCATACCCTTTCGTTTTACCAGAACGAGGACGGCGGATTCGGCCATGCCATTGAGCCGGATTTTTGGAACCCGAACTCGACGCCGATCGGATGCTGGCAGGCGGCGAATATTGTCCGCGAAATCGGGCTGACCGACCCCGCGCACCCGATAATTCAGGGGATGCTGCGGTATCTGGAGAGCGGCGCGGATTTTGACGGCGAGCGCTGGTATAATACGGTTTCGACGAATAACGCCTATCCCCACGCCATTTGGTGGGAGTGCCGGGATGAAACGGGAACCCCGTTTGATAACCCGACGGCTGCCCTTGCCGGGTTTATCCTGCGGTTCGCCGAAAAGGGGAGCAGCCTATATCAAAAGGGTGTGCAGATTGCCGAGGCGTCCATTTCGCGGTATATGAACGGCGCGGAGCCGGAGATGCATCTGATCCGGTGTTATCTGCAGCTGCTGGACTATGCGCAGCAAGCGGGCGTGTCCATATCCGGCGCGGATGAGCTGGAGAAACGGCTGTACGCGGAAATAAAAACGCTGCTGCCGGACGACCCGGCCCGCTGGAAAAATGAATATCTGGCAAAACCGTCTCAGTTTATCTTCTCGGAGAGCAGCCCGCTTTTTGCGCTGTATCCTGCGCTGATACGGGCGGAATGTGCCTTTATCCGCGAGGGGCAGCAGCCGGACGGCTCCTACCCGATTCCGTGGAACTGGGCGACGGGGTATCCCGAATTTGAGATTGCCGCAGGGTGGTGGAAATCGGATTGCGCGCTGCAAAATATGCTTTTTTTGCGTCTCGCCGCGGGAAAAGGAATTTGTGAATAAGAGTTCCTGGCTGCAAAAAGGATAAAGGGAAAGATTTTACCGGCAAGCTGTGCCCAGTCTATAAAAAAGACTGGGCCGCTTTTTATTTTTTTCAGGATTTTCTACAGAAATTATCAGAAACATAAAATAATGGCTCATCATGGAAAAATAGATTTGTTATAATCAGTCCGAGGTGATGACCGTGAATATCTATGGTTACATCCGGGTTTCCAGCACCGATCAAAACGAAGACCGCCAGGTTCTCGCGATGCAGGAAAAAAACATCCCGGGCAAACAAATTTACATGGACAAACAATCGGGCAAGGATTTTAACCGCCCGCAGTACAAGCGCATGGTGCGCAAGCTCAAACAGGGGGACCTGCTGTATATCCTCAGCATCGACCGTTTGGGGCGCAACTATGCGGAGATTCAAAACCAGTGGCGGATTCTGACCAAGGATATTGGCATCGATATTTCCGTCATCGATATGCCGGCGCTGGATACCCGCAACGGCAAGGATCTGCTGGGTACGTTCATTGCGGACCTGGTTCTGCAGATCTTATCCTTCGTAGCGGAAAGCGAGCGGGATAATATCCGGAAACGGCAGGCGGAGGGAATTGTTGCCGCCAAGCTGAAGGGCGTTCAGTTCGGACGGCCTGCCTGTAAAATCCCGGAGGATTTTCCGGCCATCGTCAGCTTATGGGAGAGGAAGGAAATCCCCATCGACGAGGTCGTCCGCCGCACCGGTATGAGCGAGTCGACCTTTTACCGGCGCCTGCGGGAATATCGGGATCGAAGACTGTCCGTTTGAGTAAGGCCTGTAAGAGAAAATCCCCGCCCGGAATGTCTGGGCGGGGTTTGACGGATCAGCGGGGTATAAGCGGATCCTTATTTGCATTTTTTGAGCAGTTCTTCCCATTTCTGGTCGACATACTTTTGCGCTTCTTCGATGGTCCATTCGTTGCCGGGCTTGAAGCAGTGCTTAAACCGCCCCTGCAGCCGCATGAACTCCTCAACAGGGAGCTTCTGCTTCGGCTCATAGGTCAGGTGCCAGACGCCGTTTTCGACCTCAAACAGCGGCCAGACGCAGGTTTCAACCGCCATCTTGCAGATCAGCGCGAAGTCGGCTGCGTCATACTGCCAGCCGCGGGGGCAGGGGGACATGACGTTGACAAAAGCGGGGCCGTTGGTGTAAATCGCCTTGTGCGCCTTTTCATGGAAGTCCTTCATGTTGCCGATAAAGGTCGTCTGGGCAGCGTACGGGATGCCGTGGGCGACCATGATCTGGGTCAGGTCCTTCTTATTCTGGACCTTGCCGGTGGAAACGGTGCCGGCCGGGGTGGTCGTAGCGTTCGCAAACCGCGGGGTCGAGGAGGAACGCTGGATACCGGTGTTCATGTACGCTTCGTTGTCGTAGCAGAAGTAGGTGTAGTCATGCCCGCGCTCCATCGCGCCGGAGAGGGACTGAAAGCCGATGTCGTAGGTGCCGCCGTCGCCGCCGATGGCGAGAACCTTGACGTTTTTGTCGGGATCGAGCTTGCCCTTCTTTTTCAGCACCTTGATTGCCGTCTCAACGCCGCCTGCCACTGCAGAAGCGTTCTCAAAGGCGACGTGGATGTAGCTGTCCTCCCAAGCCGTGAAGGGGTAAAGGAAGGAAGAAACCTCCAGGCAGGAGGTCGCGTTGCAGATAACGGCCTGGTCCTCAGGGTCAACTGCGCGGAGCATCGCGCGGGCCGTGATACCGGCGCCGCAGCCAGCACAGAGGCGATGGCCGCTGGAAAAGCGCTCAGGCTTTGCAAGCTCCTGTTTCAGATTATATGCCATTTCGATAACCTCCTTACTTAAACCGTCGCTTCACGCAGGTCGCGCTGACCCATGTGGTTGTATACAGGCCCGGTTTCGTCCGTTTCAATCATATGAAAGAGTCGGTTATACACCCGCTCGATGTCGGTTACCGCACAGTCGCGTCCGCCGAGGCCGTAGACGACGTCGATCATCATCGGACGGACCGGCAGGTCGTAGCAGGCGCTTCTGGTTTCGAGGAAGAGCGGGCCGCCGTCGGCAGCAAAGCCTTCCGACTTGTCCATAACCGCCACAGCCTTCACATGGCTGAGGGCCTTTGCCAGTTCTTTGGCGGGAAAGGGGCGGAATACCCGGACTTTCACCATGCCGACCTTCTTACCCTGCGCTCTCAGGGCGTCGACTTCTGCCCGTGCAGTGCCGGCGGTGGAGCCGATGACGACGATGGCCGCCTCCGCGTCCGCCATCCGGTACTCCTCAAAGAAGCCGTATTTCCGCCCGGTCATCTTTTCAAAATCCGCAGCGACCTTGAGGATCCGCTCTTTGGCGTTCTTCATCGCCTCGGCCTGCTGGACCTTGTGCTCCATGTAGTAGGGGCAGGTGTCATAAGGGCCGACGGCCAGAGGGTTCTCGTGGCCGACCAGGGCGTTTTCCGGGTGATATTCCCCGACAAAAGCCTTTACCTCGGCGTCCTCACACAGCTCGATGTTTTCGACCGCATGGGAGGTGAAAAAGCCGTCCTGGCAGACCATCACGGGGAGCAGCACCGCCGGATCCTCGCCGATCGGCATCGCCTGGAGGTAGTTGTCGTAGGCCTCCTGGTTGTTTTCGGCGTACAGCTGGATCCAGCCCGCGTCCCTGGCGCCCATCGAGTCGGAATGGTCGTTGTTGATGTTGATCGGGCCGGTCAGCGCACGGTTGGCAACCGCCATGACAATCGGCAGCCGCATTGAAGCCGCAACGTAGAGTACCTCGTACATATAGGCCAGGCCGCAGGAGGAGGTCGCGGTGATGGCCCTTGCACCGGCAGCCTCGGCGCCGATGCAGGTAGACATCGAGGAGTGCTCCGATTCAACGGTGACAAACTCCGTTTCCACCTTCCCGTCGGCGGCATACTGCGCAAAATACTGGGGGATTTCGGTGGAAGGGGTGATCGGGAACGCCGCAAAGACGTCGGGATTGATCTGCTTCATGGCATGGGCAACCGCTTCGTTGCCGGAAAGACGTTCTCTGACAGACATTACTTTTCCTCCTTTTCCATTTTGATTGCGCCGAAGGGGCAGACCTTTGCGCAGATACCGCAGCCCTTGCAGTGATATAGGTCAAAATCGGTGCGCTTGCCGTCCTTTACGGGGATTGCGCCGTCCGGACAGTAGGGGGCGCAGAGCAGACACTGCTTACATTTATCGGGCGCGTATACCGGGACATTGCTTCTCCAGTCTCCGGTCTTGACGGTTTTGGCCGTCCCGCCCTCGTAGATTTCGCCACCGGGCGTGAGCTGCTGCCAAGCAGATTCCTCGTGGATATCCTTTGCTTTGATACTCATCCTTCTCTGACCTCCTTCATGGCCGTCTGGAGCGCGTTCATATTGCCCTCGATGACCTGGGGTTTGGTGGAAAACTTGTGGTGGAAGCTCGCTCGCATATCGGAGATAAACCGCTCCGGCTCGACGACGCCGGAAACCTTGACAACCGCCGCCAGCATCGGGGTATTGGGGAAATACCGGCCCAAGGCTTCTTCGGAAATCCTGCGCGCGTCAATCGTGCAGACCTTCCCTTTGTAGCCGCCAAGCATCGGCCGCAGCTCGGCAGGGGATTTTTCGCTGTTGATGATAATCGCACCGGTTTCCTTCAGTCCGGCGGTCACGTCGACGCTCGTTAACAGCGTTTCATCGACGACCACCACATAATCGGGCGTGTAAATATTGGAGTGAATGGTGCAGCGGGTATCGCTGATCCGGTTGTAAGCGGTGATCGGCGCGCCCATGCGCTCCGGGCCGTATTCCGGGAAGCCCTGGACATATTTGCCCGAGGCAAACGCCGCGTCGGCCAGCAGCAGGCAGGCAGTCTTTGCGCCCTGACCGCCGCGGCCGTGCCAGCGGATCTCAGTCATGGTACTCATAGATGATCTTCCTTTCTCTTTCGATGCGCGCAGCGGATAGGACAGAGGAAAAGCCCCGCCGCCGCAGTACAAATGTGTCCTTGTACAAAATACACTTTTTGGTATTTTGGATCCGGCCAAATCCGCAAAAGTGCTCTTATTTTTTCGACAGCTATTATTATATATGGAATGGGCGGTTTTGTCAATGAAAAAGGCCTTTTTATTTGCAAATTCCCCTATATTTTTTTGGACATAATGGATTTTCCGGACATCTTCAGGAGACAGGAAACGCAGAATGTGTATTTATATCGCGCACATATTTTGCGGGCAAATCAGAAACTTGTATGACAAATCATGAAGAAATCGCACAAAATAGTCAGGATGCGTCTGCCGGTATAAAATCTTTCGTTGATTTTGTCCAATGAAAAGACCGCCCCATGGTTTTTAGGGCGGTCCTTTTGAAAAATATGTATTTGTCTAGAAAACAACTGTGCGCTATTCACGCAGACTTTTGCGGATAATCGAAAAAATGACGGGCTTCATCTTGTCGATCGGCTCCGGTTCTCCTCGCAGGATAGAGGAATAGGCGATTGCGCCGCACATGGCGACCAGGCAGTAGAGGACCCGTAAAATCTCCGTTTCATTTTTCCTGCCGGACGCGCCGCTTTCCTTGATGTCGTTCCGGATCATCTTCCAGATGGAATCGGTATCGGTGCGGAATTTTTCCCGGATAGCCGGCCAATGGAAATTGCGCTGGATCAGCTGTAAAACCTCTTTGTTGTTTTGGAAATAATCCAAGATGGCATCCGCCATAAGGGCGGTGTTTTCCACAAAATCCCCGGTCCGGTGTTCATACATCGCCAGGTACGCGTTTTCCAGGATATGGCGGCAGAGAACGGTCACAACGGCCTCAATAACGTCCTCCTTGTCCCGGAAATAGAGGTAAAAGGTGCCCTTTGCGACGCCCGCGCGCTCGGTAATATCGCTGATTACGGTGTCGCCGGTGCCCTTTGCCAAAAAGAGCTCATAGGCCGCCTGAACCAGCGCCGCCTTTTTCTTCTGCTTTTTTTGCTCAATCCGCATGGGAATTCAGCAGCCCTCTTAATTTCAGATGGTGGTACAAGGCCCCGACCATGTTCGCTTCGTTAAAGAAGGTGCAGCTCTTTACGACGCTCTTGGGATAGAAGGCGGAGTAGGGGGCCAGCGGATGCTTTTCGGTGTGCTCCCTGACCGCGTCCTGGATCATCTGGATCAGCATCGGTTCTCGCGAGATACCGCCGCCGATGGCTACGCAGTCGAGGTCGAGCAGGGTCGTCATATTGTAGATCTGTCCGGCCAGCTGCCTGCAGATGCTTTGCAAAACGCCCAGCACGACCGGGTCGCCCGCCTTTGCCATTTCAAATACCGTAAAGCCGTTTACCTCCGACTGCTTCAGCCCCTTTGCGTAGGCGACCGCCCCGCAGATACCGCCCGCACCGCAGGCGGAGAAATAGCTGCCCATTTCTAAGGGCTTCGTCAAATCGGACAGGAGGAAGGAAAGCTCGCCCGCCGAAAAGCGCCTTCCCCGTACCAGCTCGCCGTTAACGATAATGCCGCCGCCGACGCCGGTCCCCAGGACGATGACCGCGCCGTTCTGCACCCCCTGCAGCGAGCCCTTCCAGTACTCCGCCAGGGCCGCGCATTTCCCGTCGTTTTCAAGGGTGGCCGGGACGCCGAAATGCTCCGTAAGGATCTGCCCCATCTCATGTCCTGCCGCAAAAAAGAACGCGCCGCCGGAATGGCAGTACCCGCGGGTAGAGTCGATTGCCCCGGGAAAGCTCATCGCGATGCCCTCGACCTGGCCGCTGTACGGTGCGTAAATCTGATCGAGGATCGCAAGGTACCCTTCTACCGAATTGAGTTCACCGCCTGTGGAGATATCGTCCTTTCCGCTCCCGCTGAAGGCTGCCTGCATGGCCTCCATGTCCATTGTCTTTGTCGGAACCTTTGGGAGCATTTCCAGAATATTGCCGTTTTCATCCATAATGCTGGGTTTAATAAAAGTGCCGCCGTTGTCGATTACCAAATATTTTGCCATCCGATCTCTGTCCTTTCGAGAATATTTGATTATAGTATATCAGAATAATCGAAGGAACGCAAGATAGACGAAAAGAAAATGTAATTTCCTTTGCGTTTTAGTAAAGTTGCGCCCTTTTGCATGGGCGCCTTTGTACCGCGGACTTTATTCCCCAAACCCCTTCCGCAGGGTGAGGAGGGCCTTTTTTTCAATGCGGGACACATAGCTGCGGCTGATGCCGAGCCTTGCGGCAAGCTCCTGCTGGGTCAGCGGCTTGCCGCCGTGCAGCCCGTAGCGGAGGGTGATAATTTCCCGTTCACGGTCGGGAAGCTGGCTCACAAGGCGCCGCAAAAGCTGGCTGTCCAGCCGCAGGTCAATCAACTCGCCCATATCGGTTTCGTCCGCCAGCAGGTCGATCAGCGTCAGCGGGTTGCCGTCCCGGTCGCTTTCAACGGGGTCGGAGAGGGAGACGTCCTTGGCGGATTTGCGCAGCGCCCGAAAGTGCATCAGGATTTCGTTTTGGACACATTTGGCCGCATAGCTGGAAAAGCGGATCTTCTTTTCGGGCGAGAAGGTTTCGACCGCCTTGATCAGCCCGATGCAGCCGATGGAGAAAAGGTCGTCGCCGCCGGAGCCGGTGCGGGTGTACTTGCTGACGATATGGGAAACCAGGCGCAGGTTGTGCTCGATCAGTTCCCTTCGCGCCTGCTTTCGCTCCTCCGGCGTCCCGTTTGCCATCTGCCGGAACAGGGCGGCCTCCTCCTCGCTTTTGAGTGTCCGCGGGAATACCATTCCCGAATCCCCGCGCTCGGCGTGAAGCGCCAAAAAAGGCGTTTGCAGCAGCATCATCAAAAACAGCCACATATACGGGATCCTTCCTTTCCGTTTGGAGATTTTCTCTTATCACCCTATGCACCCGCGCCCGTCCGATAGACCGTATCCTGATTTGACAGGCGATCTTGACATTTTTCCCTGTTTTTGGTATAATAAAGCCGTTCATCGGAGGTAAACATACATCAGATATGGCAGCCGGATAAGATGGCGGGTGGGATTCCCGCGTTCTTGTCCGGTTTTTTTGTACGGAATCAGATGGTGGGAGCCGGGATGGATTGCTGGTGAAAAAAGGAAGGGTGGATATGGAGAAAACATCAAACCGTTTGGTCGAGGGCAGGATTGCCCCGGCGCTGCTTTCTTTTGCGATGCCGTTTATGGCGGCGAGTTTTTTACAGTCTGTTTATGGAGCGGTCGATCTGTTTGTCGTCGGGCGGTATGCGGACGCGGCTGCCGTCTCGGCGGTTTCCATCGGTTCGCAGCTGATGATGACCGTAACGGCCCTCGTCCAGGGCATTTCGATGGGCGGCACCGTCCAGATCGGCCATAAGATCGGCGAGCAGGATGCGCCCGGTACGGCCCGGGCGGTGGGAAACCTGGCATTTTTGTTCCTGCTGCTTGCGATCATTATGACCCCGGTTATGCTGATTGGCACGAATGGGATGGTAGCGGCCATGCAGACCCCCGCAGAAGCCGTTGCGGACGCGCGGCAGTATGTTTTTATATGCTGCGCCGGCCTTCCGTTTATCGTCGGGTATAATGGCGTCAGCGGCATCTTCCGCGGGATCGGGGACTCGAAAACGCCGGTTTATTTTATCACGATCGCCTGTATCGTGAATATCGGGCTGGACTTTTTGCTGACCGGTTACGGGAAAATGGGGGCTTTGGGGGCGGCAGTCGCTACCGTTGCGGCACAGGGTGTTTCTTTTATATGCGCCCTTTTCTATATGGCGCGCAAGGGCTTTTCCTTCCCGTTCCACTGGCGGGATTTTGCCCCGCACACCGCCGAGATTGCCGCGATCTTAAAGGTCGGCGTCCCGCTGGCGATGCAGGATCTGCTGGTCAACATCTCTTTTCTGGCGATTGCGGCCATCATCAATTCGCTGGGGGTGATCGCGTCGGCCGCCGTCGGGGTCGTTGAAAAGATCATGGGCTTTGCTTTCCTGATGCCCGGGGCGTTCAGTTCGGCGGTCGCGACGATGGCCGCCCAGAATATCGGCGCGGGAAAACGGGAGCGGGCTGTCTCTTCGATGCGCTGGGGAATCATCTTCTCGCTGATTTGCGGCGCCGTTGTCGTTTTGCTCAGCCAGCTGGTCCCGGAGCTGCTGATCTCGATCTTTTCCAAGGACACGGCGGTCATCAAAGCCGGCGCCCAGTACATCCGGACCTATGCGCTGGACTGCCTTTTGGTCAGCTTTGTCTTTAACATCAACGCCTATCTCAATGGGGACGGGAAATCAGTTGTCTGCTTTGCCCATTCGATGGTGGCGACCTTCCTGGTCCGCATCCCGGTCACCTGGCTGATGAGCCGCATTACGGCCGGTTCGCTGGCGCCGATGGGGATTGCCGCCCCGGCGGCGTCGGTCGCGTCGATTGTGATTTGCGCCGTATATTTTGCTTGGCAGAAACGCCGGGCGGGAAGGAAAGCACCGGAAGGGGAGAAAACGGTATGAATAAACAAATCCATCTGCGCCCGCTGCAAAGGAGCGACCTGGAGTCTGTCCATAGATTGTACAGCGATGAAGAAACCGCAAAGTATATGCGGCATGGGGCGCACACAGAGCTTAGTCAGACCGTGCAGCTGATGGAGCATTATTTTGAGGAGGGCAACTTTGCCTATGCGTTTGTGGATGAAGAGGGGACCTTTGCGGGGTATGCCGCTTTGGTCAAAAGCGGGGAGCAGCCCGGGACCTACAGCATGAGCATCATGGTCAGCCCATTGTTCCAGGGCTGCGGCTGCGGGAGTGCAGGGATGCGGGAAATCCTGGCGGAGGCCGCAAACCATACGGAAATCCGGGTGATCACGGCCTATATCCTGGAGCAAAATATCCCTTCGCGGAAGCTGGCCAAAAAAAGCGGCTTTTCCCTGCTGAAAACGTTGGAATTTGAGGACGGGAACCGGCTGGGCGTCTATCTTTACCGGATGTAAACGGTCCCCTGTTTTGTATTGACATTCCCGCTGAAACAGGGTAAAATAGACAAGATGAAAGAGTATCTGAAAGGAAGAATCAAGACAATGGAAAACAGTAAACCTGTTAGAACCCGGTTTGCCCCCAGCCCTACCGGCTATATGCATATCGGAAACCTGCGCACAGCCTTGTACACCTACCTGATTGCCAAAAAGAACAAAGGCACCTTTATCCTCCGGATTGAGGACACCGACCGCGAACGCTATGTCGAGGGTGCGGTCGATATTATCTACAACACCTTGAAAAAGACCGGCCTGCAGTGGGACGAAGGCCCCGATATCGGCGGCCCCTGCGGCCCCTATGTCCAGAGCGAGCGGATGGGGATGTTTAAGGCCTACGCCGAGCAGCTGGTTGAGTCCGGCCATGCCTATTACTGCTTCTGCGACAAGGACCGTCTCGAGGAGATGCGCAAGATCCAGGTCGCGTCCGGCATGGTTCCCAAATATGACGGCCACTGCCGCAATCTGAGCAAGGAAGAAGTCGCGGAAAAGCTGGCGGCCGGGATTCCGTATGTTATCCGCCAGAAATGCCCGCAGGAAGGCACCACCACCTTCCACGACGAGGTTTTCGGCGACATTACTGTCAACAATTCCGAGCTGGACGACCAGATCCTGATCAAGACCGACGGTATGCCGACCTACAACTTTGCCAATGTTGTAGACGACCATACGATGGGCATTACCCATGTCATCCGCGGCAACGAATACCTGTCCTCCACCCCGAAATATAACCTTCTTTATGAGGCATTCGGCTGGGATATCCCGACCTATATCCATGTTTCGCCCGTTATGAAGGACGCGACCCACAAGCTCTCCAAGCGCAATGGCGATGCTTCCTTTGAGGATTTGGTCGCGAAGGGCTATCTGGAAGAAGCGGTGATCAACTATATCGCGCTGCTGGGCTGGGCGCCTAAGGGCGAGAATGAGGTCTTCACGCTGGAAGAACTGATCGATGCGTTTGATGTCTCCGGCATCTCCCGTTCTCCCGCGATTTTTGATAATGCCAAGCTGAAGGCGATCAACGGCGCGTATATCCGTAAGCTGACCCCCGAAAAGTTCATTGAGCTGGCCAAGCCCTATATTCAGCAGGGCACCAAGCGGGAAGATTTGGATATGAACGTGCTGGCAGAAATGCTCCAGCCCCGCACCGAAATCTTCACCGATATCCCCGAGCAGATCGATTTTATCGACGCCCTGCCGGATTACGATATCGCGATGTACAGCCATAAGAAGATGAAGACCAACCCTGAAAACTCTTTGGCGTCGCTGCAGGCGCTGCTGCCGGTCCTGGAAGGAATCGAAGACTGGAGTCTGGAAACGATCCATGACAAGGTCTTTGAACTGATCACACAGATGGGCGTGAAGAACGGCATTGTCCTCTGGCCGCTTAGGGTTGCTGTCTCCGGGAAACAGTTCACCCCCGGCGGCGGCATCGAGATCGCCGAGCTGCTGGGCAAGGAAGAAACCCTCCGCCGTGTCCGCATCGGCATTGAAAAGCTGTCCTAATAAAAAAGAGACGCCTGCGTTTTAAGCGAGCGTCTCTTTTTCGTTTAAGGCGGGTTAAAAAGCGTATTTGCTTCTGTTAGAGCAAGGAAATCTCCATCCTTATTTTTGGCAACACCTTGGTATCCGCCGGATATCATATAATACCAATCTTCACGCTCCGTTTTAATGGATTTTTTTAAATATAGAAGATATTGTTCGCCAACTTCTAGTAACGGTAATTCTGACGGCGGTAGTGTAGTTTCGTTTTTGTAGGTTCCTCCGTACTGATAGAGAATAATCGAATCAAGGTGTTCACCTTTTATGGTTTCATCGATCTGAATCGTTACATAGGAAACAATACCAATCCCCTTTGCACCTTCAATAGAGGTAGGTGTGCCTAAAACTACGAGATCAGAAGCGGATTGCATATCTTCTAAATTATCATAAAAAGGACCAGACCAGCTCATTTCAATCGAAGAGTATGTCATCTCTTTTTCGCAATTGGAGAACAAAAAAGACGAACCTAAAACAAAAAACAGAATAATATAAACGAATAAATTATGTCTTTTAACCATAGATGTTATTCATCCCAGTCCGATCAGCAGATTGCGGCGTTTTAATTTTAGGTGATGAGCCAGCGTAATTATAATAATCGGTAGTATACGGATGCATAACAGATGATGAGGACGAAGTATTGTGCCCTAATCCCAAAGCATGTCCCATTTCATGACATGTAATTGCTTGCCATAGGCCACTGTCCGAAAAATAATCTTCTAATCCGCTTGCATTCAGACGAATTTCAGCACCAAGAATTTCACCATTAGAGTAATGTGTTACTGTGTTGCCGTTCCAACCAATGCTACCATAGTTAGCCATGTTAATTCCGATTTCGCTTGAAGATCCGGTAGCTCCAATGGAAACAGTGGGAGCTTGGGTTGAATTCCATGCTTTTGCTCCAGTTGAGGCTGCACTTTTTATATTTGAACCATATGATGAAACAGAGGAGTCAATATAGCAATTTAGGCTAGAATACGCCCAAATACAACCGTGGTCTGCTGCCGGAGTCGTAGCATTAACAGAAACAGAAGAAGAAAGTTCTGTGAACATATCCAAATTAGCATTTGTTATGGCTCGAATAGTATTATTTTCTATTATTCCAACGCCTTGATATCCTCCCAAGATAGTGTAATAGTCTCCAAAAGTTTCATCACCAGAATACTTTAAATACAAGGCATATTCACTCTCGCCATCTAAAAGAGAAATTTCCGAAGGCGAAGGTGTATAGAGGTCACCGTAAGCGCCTCCAGTTTGAACAACATCAATATTGATAAACTCACTGTTACCTTTTGAAACTTCGTTGATTGAGATAATATTGTGCGTGAAAACTAAGTCATAACGCAATTCTGTGTATGAATATTCAACAGTACCTGTGACAACTATATCGGAATTTTTATACATGTCTGCCTGAGAATTATAATGCTCAGACCACGAAGCAGTCATAATAGTTTCAGTAACAGATGATGAATTATTTGTAGCAAAAGCACAAGTAGAGTAATTTGCGGTTACGATTAGTAATGCAGCGAGAAGGGACAATGTTTTTTTCATTTGAAACATCCTTTCTATGAATTTATGGTGAGATGTGTAAGAATAAAGTTTTACTCTATAATTTGTTATATATAAAATTATATACGAGATAATAGATAATGTCAATATATGAAATACACATAAAGTGTGCAAAAAATTTATTAAATGTGCAACAGATAACTTTAATATAATGAATTGAAAATAAAAGATAATTAGATATATTGCTATAATTTACAAGGAATTTCTTGACATTTGACATAAGACGTGTTATAGTTGCAGTATTATGAAGTCGTATAGCCATAAGAGGATACTCCTTTTATCGACTGTAAGAAGGGAAATAGTAAGATGATTCCAAAAACATCCATGCTGTATGATTTGTCCCATACCCTGGCGGCTCCGCTCCTGGAAAAGACGGTTTATCCCTGGGAGGCGCTGGACGGGATTCACGATTTTATTGTAGCCTTGGGGAAAACCCTTTCCGCGGAGGAATATGACCATCCGGAAAAGGACGTTTGGATCGCAAAGGATGTCAAGGCCGCGCCCACGGCCTCGATTACCGGCCCCTGTATTATCGGCCCCGGAACCGAAATCCGGCCGGGCGCTTTTATCCGGGGGAACGCCCTTGTCGGCAGGGGCTGCGTCATCGGCAATTCGACCGAACTGAAAAACGTAATTATTTTTGATTCGGTCCAGGTGCCGCATTTTAACTATGTCGGCGACTCGATCCTCGGGTTCAAATCCCATATGGGCGCGGGGGCGGTTACTTCCAATGTGAAAAGCGACAAAACGCTGGTCGTCGTAAAGGATAAAGAGGAGCAGATCGCGACCGGCCGGAAGAAACTGGGCGCGATGCTGGGGGACTTTGTCGAGGTCGGCTGCAACAGTGTCTTAAATCCCGGCACGGTGATCGGGAGACATTCAAACGTTTACCCGCTGTCCTGCGTGCGGGGCGTCATCCCGCCGGACAGCATCTATAAAACCGGCGGCGTAATTGCCGCAAAGAAATGATCATTTCGGAAATAGGCGGCTGTGAAAGCCGGTTATAATTTGCCCATTGGAGGGAAATGAGATGGGAAGATATTTTGGAACGGACGGGTTCCGGGGGGCGGCCAACGAAAATTTGACCGCTGACCACGCCTATAAGGTCGGCCGTTTTCTCGGCTGGTATTATGGGGAGCTGAAAAGACGGAAAGGGGATACCGCCCCTGCCCGCATCGTCATTGGAAAGGATACCCGGCGTTCCAGCTATATGTTTGAATATACGCTGGTCGGCGGGCTGGTTGCGTCGGGCGCGGATGCGTACCTGCTGCACGTAACGACGACGCCGTCGGTGGCCTATGTGGCGAGGGTGGATGAGTTTGACTGCGGCATCATGATTTCCGCCAGCCACAACCCTTACTATGACAACGGCATTAAGCTGATCAACGGCCAGGGCGAGAAGATGGATGAAGAAACCATTGCGCTGGTCGAGGATTATATTGACGGCAAGCTGGAGCTGTTTGGCCAGAAATGGGCGGAGGTGCCGTATGCGACGCGGGATAAGGTCGGCTGCACTGTCGACTATGTGGCGGGCAGAAACCGGTACATCGGCTACCTGATCTCCTTGGGGCTGTATTCCTTCAGAGGGATAAAGGTCGGCCTGGACTGTGCCAACGGCAGCTCGTGGAATATCGCAAAGTCGGTCTTTGACGCGCTGGGCGCCACCACCTATGTGATGGGTGCGGAACCGAACGGGTTTAATATCAATAACGGCGTCGGCTCGACCCATATCGAAGCGCTGCAGAAATTTGTCGTGGAAAAGGGCTTGGATATCGGCTTTGCTTTTGACGGGGACGCGGACCGGTGCCTTTGTGTGGATGAAAAAGGGCAGGTCGTTACGGGCGACCATATCCTCTACATCTACGGCCGTTACCTTAAAGAGCAGGGCAAGCTGCTGACCAATACGGTCGTGACGACGGTTATGTCCAACTTTGGCCTGTATAAGGCGCTGGACGAATTGGGAATCGGCTATGCCAAGACCGCGGTCGGCGACAAATACGTATACGAGTACATGGTCAAAAACGACTGCCGCATCGGCGGGGAGCAGTCCGGCCACATCATTTTCACCGAGTACGCTTCTACCGGGGACGGGATCCTGACCAGCCTGAAAATGATGGAAGTCATGCGGGCGAGAAAGCAGCCGATGAGCAAGCTGTGCGAGCCGCTGGTGATTTACCCGCAGGTTCTGAAAAACGTGCGGGTTTTGGATAAGGCGGCGGCCCAAGCCGACCCGGATGTACAGGCGGTGGTGGCGGAGGTCGCCGGTAGGCTTGGAGATACCGGCCGGATTTTGGTGCGGGAATCGGGGACAGAACCGGTGGTCCGCGTCATGGTCGAGGCGGAGAGCAAGGAGCTTTGCCAGAAATACGTCGATCAGGTGGTTTCGGTCATACGCGCCAAAGGGCATGAACAGGCATGATATCACAGCGCAAACCGGGTTTCAATGGGAACCTGCTTTGAACCAGAAAGGAATGGTTAAACGATGTGCGGAATTGTAGGATTTACCGGAAATAAGCAGGCTGCGCCGATTTTGTTGGATGGCCTTGCCAAGCTGGAGTACAGAGGGTATGACTCTGCGGGCCTTGCGGTCCGGGGCAGCGGCGAGCAGCCGGAGGTCGTCAAGGCCAAGGGCAGGCTGCGGGTATTGTATGAAAAGACCAACGGCGGCCTGACCCTGCAGGGGAGCTGCGGGATCGGCCATACCAGATGGGCAACCCACGGCGAGCCGTCCGAGGAGAATGCTCATCCGCACTGCAGCGACGACCGGGCGGTTGTTGCCGTGCACAACGGTATCATCGAAAACTACCAGGAGCTGCGGGAAAAGCTTCAGAAAAACGGCTATCGTTTTTATTCCCAAACGGACACCGAGGTTGCGGTCAAGCTGATCGACTATTACTACAAAAAGTACAGCGGCGGCCCGGTGGACGCGCTGGCCCGGTCGATGATGCGGATCCGCGGTTCGTATGCGTTGGCAGTTCTGTTCAAGGATGCGCCCGAGGAAATCTATGTTGCCAGGAAAGACAGCCCGATGATCATCGGCGTGGAAGACGGGGAGACTTATCTCGCCTCCGACGTACCGGCCATCCTCAAATATACCCGCAATGTCTATTATATCGGCAATATGGAGATTGCCCGTCTCGAAAAGGGCAAGGTGACCTTCTATAATATCGACCGCGAAGAGATAGACAAAGAGCTTACCGAGATCAAATGGGACGCAGAAGCGGCGGAAAAGGCCGGCTTTGAGCATTTTATGATGAAGGAAATCCATGAGCAGCCAAGGGCGGTACAGGACACCCTGAATTCGGTCATTACCGAAGACGGCAGGATTGATCTGTCCGCAGTCGGCCTGACGGACGAGGAGATTCGGAGCATCAGCGAGATCCATATCGTGGCCTGCGGCTCTGCCTATCATGTCGGCGTCTCGACCCAATATGTAATCGAGGATTTGGCGCGGATCCCGGTGCGGGTGGATTTGGCGTCGGAGTTCCGTTACCGCAAGCCGCTGCTGGATAAAAACGCGCTGGTCATTATCGTCAGCCAGTCCGGCGAAACCGCCGACAGCCTGGCGGCCCTCCGGGAAGCGAAGGAGCGCGGCGTGAAAACGCTCGGCATCGTCAATGTGGTCGGTTCCTCGATCGCGCGGGAAGCGGATAACGTCTTTTACACCTTGGCCGGGCCGGAAATTGCGGTTGCGACCACCAAGGCGTACAGTGCCCAGCTGGTTGTCGGGTACCTGCTGGCCATCCAGTTTGCGAAGGTCCGCGGGACGATTGACGATCAAAAGTATGCGCAGCTGATTGCCGAGCTGCAAACCCTTCCTGACAAGATGAAGCGAGTATTGGACGACAAGGAGCGCATCCAGTGGTTTGCGGCCAAGTTCTCCAGCGCCAAGGACATCTTTTTTATCGGCCGCGGCATCGACTATGCGATCAGCATGGAAGGCAGCCTGAAGATGAAGGAGATCAGCTATATCCACTCGGAGGCCTACGCGGCGGGCGAGCTGAAGCACGGGACGATCAGCTTGGTCGAGGACGGCGTCCTGGTGATCGGCGTTCTGACCCAGCAGGCGCTGTACGAAAAGATGATCAGCAATATGGTCGAGGTCAAGAGCCGGGGCGCGTATCTGATGGGGCTGACCAACTACGGCAACTACAGCATTGAGGATACGGCCGACTTCACCGTTTATATTCCGAAGACCGATGAGCATTTTACCACCAGCCTGGCGATTATTCCACTGCAGCTGATGGGGTATTATGTTTCGGTGGCGAAGGGCTTGGATGTTGATAAGCCGAGAAATCTTGCGAAGAGCGTTACAGTTGAATAACAAAACCGGTGAGCGGGGATGCCTTCAAAGCGTTTCCCCGCTTTTTTGCATATTGTTTTGAAAAAACGCTTGACCCTGACGCAGCGTCATAGTATATGATAAAAGTGCAGCCGGAAAGGCTGCTTCCATGGAAAACGAAACGAGAGGTAGTTATGCTGAAAATTCATGAAGTGGCAAAGCTGACCGGTATCACCGTGCGCGCCTTGCAGTATTACGATCAGATCGGCCTGTTCCCGCCGAGCAAGGTCACCGAATCGGGATACCGGCTGTATGATGAAGCGGCGCTGGAAGCCTTACAGCAAATCCTGCTCTTCCGGGAGATGGGGTTTCCGCTGGGGCAGATCAAGGAAATCCTGTCGGATCCCGGGTATGACCGCGCGGAGGCGCTGCGAAAGCAAAAGGAACTGCTGCTGATGAAAAGGGCGCGCCTTCGGGGAGCATCGGGATGAGTCCCCGGATGGGGAAACCGCACAGGCCCTTGTCCGCCGGTGGCAGCAGCATCTCACCGACCATTTTTACACCTGCACCGACGAGATCCTCGCGGGGCTGGGAAAGATGTATGTAGGAGATCCCCGTTTTACAGAGAATATCGACCAGTTTGGCGAAGGTACGGCGGCCTTTATGGCAAAGGCAATCGCCGTATACTGCGGCCGGTAAAATAAGAGCAGCCGGTTTCCGTTTTGGGAACCGGCTGCTTTGCTGGGAAAGATTTATTTGTTCGGGTTTGGCGCTTATTCCTTTTTCTGTTTCCGCACCGCCTGAAAGTCCAGGGCCAGGAAAACGATCCCGATCAAGCCGATGGACACAAAGGTGAAGGCGTCCCAGCTGTCCAAAAACGTGCCGCCGAGGATGCCCGACAGTGTCCAGTTGATGGAAAGCAGGACCGGGAAGGTCAGGAAAACGGAAATCCCGGCCGCCAGCCATCTTCTTTTTTTCAGCAGCAGAAAGATCGCGAAGACAACCCATAAAAACAGGACGCCAATGGCCGCCATCCGGATGCCGATGGGCAGCAGGAGGGACGTCTCCAGCAGGCGGTCTAGCGCAATGAAATACGGGAAGATCAGGACGGTGAGGGCGGCTAGGCTCCCGACAAGCCCTTTATGCCAATACTTGAGGATCGGGAGCAAAACAATCCATCCGAGAAGGATGGAGCTGATGGCAATCAGCGACCAGTGGAGCGTCCCGTTGATCGCCCTGTCGCAGAGTAAGCATACGAGGATCCCAATCAGGGAGAGAAGGGAAAAGACCAGGACGCTGATATTCTGCGCCGTCTTTTTCCGATTGCCGGTTTTTTTGTCCATAAAAGCACCTCCTGCCCCTATTGTACCAGATTGGCCGCGGGTTGGCAATCAGCCGTTTGTTGAATACGGTCAACGGTTGGTTGAATTGTCCGCCCCGACCAACCGGTCGCTCAGCTCCAGCGCTTTCAGCGTAATTGCGTCCATGTTGTAATACCGGTATTCCGCCAGCCGCCCCAGCAGGTAAAGCTGCGGATATTTTTTGGCAAGCTGTACATATTGTTCATAGAGCGCCCGGTTTTCCGGATTGATAATTGCGTAGTAGGGGATTTCGCCCGCCGCCCCGGTGTAGGCGCGGGAATATTCCTTGACGATGGTCGTTTTCGGCAGCACCTGGCCGGAAAAGTACTTAAATTCGGTGATGCGGGTGTAGTCCTCATCGACCGTATAGTTGACGGTGCCGCGGGACTGGAACCATTCCCGGTCATAGGTCTCAAACTGAAAGTCCAGCGTTCGGTAGGGGAGCCGCCCGAACCGGCAGTCAAACAGCTCATCCAAAGCGCCCGTATAAATGACCTTGCCCTCAAAGGCTTTCCCGTCCAGCAAAATCTGATCCCCGAAGGACAGCCGTTCCTTGGCCGGGACGCCGGTCAGGACTGTGATATTCGGGTGGTCGAGAAGCTTTTCAAACAGCGCCGTATAGCCGTCCGCCGGGATCCCCTGATAGGGATCCTGGAAATACCGGTCGTCCTCCGAGAGGAATACCGGGACGCGGGCGATCGTGGCCGGGTCGATTTGTTCCGGCGGCGTGCCCCACTGCTTGACGGTATAGTGGACAAAAACGTGCTCGTATACATAATCCGCGACCATTTTCAGTTCCGGGTCGTCGTTTTCCCGCAGGGTTAAAATGCTGACCTTGCTTTCCCGGCCGTAATGCGCCACCAGCTTTTTTTCCAGCTCCGCGCCCTTTTCCTCGCCGAACGCGATCCGAAGGGAGGTGAGGTTAAAGGGTACAGGAATAACCTCCCCCTCGGGAGATATCCGCGCCACGACCCGGTGCTGGTAATCCCGCCAGCCGGTAAACCGGGAGAGGTAGTCAAAAACCCGCTTGCTGTTTGTATGGAAGATATGCGGCCCGTACTGATGGATCAGGACGCCTGCTTCATCCAGCCGGTCATAGGCGTTGCCGCCGATATGGGGGCGCTGCTCCAGAACCAGCACGCTTTCGCCGCCGCGCTGGGCCAGTTCCCTTGCCGCCACGGCACCTGCAAAACCGGCGCCGATCACAATCGCATCATATTCCATTGCACAAACTCCTTTTTGCTTTTTGTTGTATTTATTCATATTATAGCGCAAAAGTGATGAAATGGGAAGAGAAAAAATGAGGTAAATTGATCATTTTTCATCAAATGATGCAGCGCAGCGGGCAATCGGAGAAGGGCTGCGATGGGTCATGCATAGAGTTTATAGGCATAAGCCGAAAGATTTTGCTGCAAATGACTTGTTGCCGTCCTGATTTTTGTGTATACTATTATGGGAAAGGAGATATGCGCAATGAAACCAAGAAGTTATATTGCAATCGATTTAAAATCGTTTTATGCTTCGGTTGAATGTGTCGAACGCGGCTTAGACCCTCTGACGACCAATCTCGTGGTTGCGGATTTGAGCCGTACCGAAAAGACAATTTGCCTTGCCGTATCTCCTTCGCTGAAATCTTACGGCATTTCCGGGCGGGCGAGACTGTTCGAGGTTATCCAGAAGGTCAATCAGATCAACGCAGAACGGCTCCGCAGAGCGCCGAACCATACATTTTCCGGTATGTCCGATAATGACCGGGAGGTTCGGTCGAACCCGGCGCTTGAACTGTCTTATTATATCGCGCCGCCCCGCATGGCCTACTATATGGAATACAGTACGCGAATTTATAATATTTATCTGAAATATATCGCACCGGAGGACATTGTCGTCTATTCGATCGATGAAGTGTTCATGGATGTTACCGATTATCTAAACACCTACCAAATGTCTCCCCGGGAGCTTGCGATGGAGATAATTTCGGATGTGCTTCGGACAACCGGAATCACGGCAACGGCGGGAATCGGCACCAACCTTTACCTCTGCAAAGTAGCCATGGATATTGTTGCAAAGCATATGCCCGCAGACAAGAACGGCGTTCGGATCGCGGAGCTGGACGAGATGACGTACCGGCAGAAGCTTTGGGGGCACCGTCCTCTTACCGATTTTTGGCGGGTGGGCGGCGGCTATGCCAAAAAGCTGGAGCAGCACGGACTGTATACGATGGGGGATATTGCACGATGCTCGCATGAAGGCGAGGATATCCTGTACAAGCTGTTCGGCAAGAACGCGGAACTGCTGATTGACCACGCGTGGGGGTGGGAACCCTGTACGATGCAGGCCATTAAGGCATATAAGCCAAGCACCAACAGTTTGGGGTCGGGACAGGTGCTCCATCAGCCCTATGAACCCGGCAAGGCAAAACTGGTCCTTCGGGAGATGACGGAATCCCTTGCGCTGGATTTGGTGGACAAAGGGCTTGTGACCGATCAGATTGTGCTCACCGTGGGGTATGATACGGCCAATTCGGCCGGATACCGGGGCGAGGTTACGACGGACCGGTATGGCCGGAGGGTGCCCAAGCACGCCCATGGAACGGCCAATCTGGATGGTTTTACATCCTCGGCAAGGAAAATTGTACCCGCCGTTTTGAAGTTATACGATCAGATTATCAAAAAAGGGCTGTTGATCCGGCGGCTCAATATAACGGCCGCTCATGTAGTGGAGGAGGATCATATTCCCCCAAAAGCCGGCGAGTATGAACAGCTGGACTTTTTCACGGATTATGCACTGCTGGATGCTGTGCGGGAGGAGGAAAAGGCTATGCTGGAAAAAGAAAAGAAGATTCAGCAGGCCGTGCTGGAAATAAAGAAAAAGTATGGGAAAAATGCGATCCTGAAGGGGATGAACCTGGAGGAAGGCGCAACGGCAAAGGAGCGGAACGGGCAAATTGGAGGTCACAAGGCATGACGGGTTCATATGATGATATTATACATTTACCGCATCACGTTTCTTCAACCCGGCCGCAAATGTCGATGGAGGATCGTGCAGCACAGTTTTCCCCTTTCGCGGCACTGACCGGATACGATGCCGCAATCGATGAAACCGGCCGGTTGACAGATGAAAAAATAGAATTGGATGAGGACACCCTCCATATCTTAAACGCAAAGATTCAGCTCGTCATCGACAACCTAAGTAAAAAGCTGGAGTTTTATATCACGTACTTTAAACCGGATGAATATAAGGAAGGCGGAAGTTACCTTACCGTGTCCGGTGTGGTCAAGAAGGTTGATGATTATGAAAGACTGCTGGTGATGCAGGA
The DNA here is from genome assembly GCA_964460915.1 of uncultured Oscillospiraceae bacterium. Taxonomy (GTDB): domain Bacteria; phylum Bacillota; class Clostridia; order Oscillospirales; family Ruminococcaceae; genus Faecivivens. Next base: position 820 of record CAYWRQ010000002.1, on the reverse strand, counting down.
CGGCACGAAGATTCCGATGGATGATATCTTGAATATAGAAAGACGAACGATGAAAGGTTAGGTTAGAAAATAGGGGAGGGCAGTGGAGAACATAGCGTTTGCGTAAGTCCAGGTCGCGAAAAACGTCCCACCGGGACGTTTCAGGCTGTCGATAAAGTCGTAAATAAACCCTCTCAGTCAGCCTAACGGCTGTTTTCCGTAGGAAAACGGAGCTTGCCCCGAAAGTGGGAGCCACTGGCGAAGACGGATAGTTGTCAAAAAGATCGATAATTACTGCATCTATCCTAATTTTGCCAAGGCCTCTCCCTTTGGGAGAGGTGGCCGCAGGCCAGAGAGGGCGTTTTTTAGCCGCTGAAGCGGCAGGTGGAAAGCTGGTTTGTGCGCAAAGGAGAGTGGGGCGGAAAAAGGCTGCGCGCTTGGGGAGGGTAGTGGAGAACATGACGTTCGCGTAAGTCGAGGTCGCTAAAAACGTCCCACCGGGACGTTTTTCAGCGTATCCCCAATTGGGGATACGCTACGCTCCCTCCGAATCCATCCTCGTCCACAAGAAAAAAGCACTTGCTCATGCAAGTGCTTTTTTGGTGGACGAGGATGGATTCGGACCATCGAAGCTTACGCAACAGATTTACAGTCTGCCCCCTTTGGCCACTCGGGAACTCGTCCATATGAAATTGGAGCTGGTGGACGGACTCGAACCCCCGACCTGCTGATTACAAATCAGCTGCTCTACCAACTGAGCTACACCAGCATATTATGCGTGGTCGGGGCGACAGGACTCGAACCTGCGGCATCTTGGTCCCAAACCAAGCACTCTACCAAA
>CAYWRQ010000001.1:58401-59806 GCA_964460915.1 uncultured Oscillospiraceae bacterium | reverse complement strand
CTTTATTCAGAAATACTTTGTATCGGGCGTCATGATCGGTTCCATAAAAGGATAAAAGTTATTTTGTACAAGACCCAATTCGGCTCCGTGTTCCCAGTGAAAATGGGTAAATCAATACGCACTTTTCAAAATGTGACTCCGATGGTAAAATGATAAACACAAATCTAAACTCATGGAGGTAAGAAAATGCCTTTTGATTTTAAGAAAGAATACAAGGAATTCTATTTGCCGAAGAACAAACCGACCGTTGTCGATGTTCCAGCGGCAAACTATATTGCGGTTAGGGGAAAAGGCAATCCGAACGAAGAGGGCGGGGCGTATCAACAGGCTGTCAGCGTTGTGTATGCTGTGGCATATACTCTAAAAATGAGTTATAAGACAGACCATAAAATCAACGGTTTCTTTGAATATGTGGTTCCGCCTCTGGAGGGCTTTTGGTGGCAAGATGGCGTTGATGGGGTAGATTACAGCAATAAATCGACTTTTAATTGGATTTCCGTCATTCGGTTACCCGATTTTATCACAAAGCAAGATTTTGATTGGGCTGTTGCTACTGCTGCGAAGAAAAAAGGGCTTGACTGTTCCTCTGCTCAGTTTTTAACGGTGAATGAAGGACTGTGTGTGCAGATCATGCACCTGGGTTCTTATGACAGTGAGCCAGAAACGGTTGCCCTCATGGACCAGTATCTTGTACAGAACGGTTATGTGAACGATATGACAGAGGACAGATTACACCATGAAATCTACCTTTCTGACCCCAGAAAATGTGCCACAGAGAAGCTGAAAACGGTGATCAGGCATCCCATCAGAAAAGTGTGACCATTCACGGTTTGTAAAATAGACACTTCTGTAATAAAGATCATACATATTCACTTTGTTTCAGTTTTAGATACAACGGAAACACGAAAGTGAATTGGATTTTCTGCAAAGGTAATGAAGCAAAATAGAGAAAAGAAAGGATTATCCACATGGTCAATTTACATACCCATACCTCCCGCTGCAAGCACGCGGCCGGTGCACCCGTTGATTACGCAGCGGCCGCCGTAGAAAAAGGCTTCACCGTGCTGGGCATTTCCGATCATACCCCGCTCCCGGACAACCGGTGGGCACCGATCCGGATGGATATGTCCGAATTGGATGCGTATATCGCCGACGTTCAAAAGGCCCGGGAGGCGTATCCGCAGCTGAAAATTCTGACCGCCGCCGAATGTGAGTATTTCCCGGTATATCACTCGTTCTTTCAGGACGTCCTTTTAGGCGAAAAAAAGATGGACTACCTAATCGGCAGCGTCCATTTTTACCCGTATCATGGGGAGATGACCGGCTTTTGGGGCGGATTTAAGATGGACCGGGACGCGCTTTTATGCTATGCCGAAACCTATATCACGATGCTGAAAAGCGGGCT
>CAYWRQ010000001.1:25320-58301 GCA_964460915.1 uncultured Oscillospiraceae bacterium | reverse complement strand
CTGGCCGAAAAATACGGCCTGGAAATTGTCCATCCTTACGATTAAACGATTCCATATAACCTATGCAAAAAGCGAAAGCAGTTCCAAACCCAAAAGATTTGGAACTGCTTTCGCTTATGTATGAAAAAGAGTAAAGCAAATTAATTTTGGAGCGCCAGCCAAGCGTCCAGCTGTTTCTGCTTTTCAGCAATGATATCTTCCAGGCCGGCTTTCTTCATGGCATCGTTCATTTCCGCAATTGCGGTATCCGGATCGGAGAAGCCGAATTCGATCGCCTTCTGGTACTGGTTGTAAACATTGGTAACGGCGGTATACTGAGTCGCAACGGGCGCTACGTTAAACGTAAAGCCGGAGGCCTTCGAGACAACGGCCCCTTCATTAAATGCACGGTATTGCTCCCAAAGATCCGCCGGATTTCCTTCCTGGACATAGGCAATGAATTCCGCAGGGCACAGCCACTGCATCGCATGGCCAAAATCCGAATCCTCGTTCTTCACGACCAATCCTTCCTCGTTCAGGGTATAATCCGTCCCTTCTTCACCCCACATAAAGAGGTTGTTCCATTCGGGAGAGGTGTACATAAAGTTGAGGTACTGCATTGCGGCAACGGGGTCTGCCGTTGTATAGCCCATGCACCAGCAGAAGCCGCCGATCTGGGTCGAGCTGGTGAAATCTGGTCCGCCCTGTGCGACGATGATGTCGGGGTCATCAATCGGGACAATGTCCGGCTTGCCGGAGGTGAAAAACGAGTTGATCGCACCGGCTTCAAAGGCACCCTGGTCAGAGGTAGTATCGGTCAAAGCATCGGGGCTGATGCAGCCGTATTGATTCAGGTCGGCCATCATCTCGACGAAATCCCGGTACTCCTGCGTTTCAAAATAGTTGACGACCTCGGTATTCTGGCCATAATCCATCAAAACGCCGAACAGGTTCCCGCCCAGACTATCTACGGTTGTCCAGTTGGTGCTGGCAGGCGTAGTAGCATGGTAAGCAGCCACCGTCGGATCCGCATCATGCAGGGCTTTGATAATGGTGACGATATCCTCCTGGCCGTTTACCCGCCAGATATTGGTGCTGTAATCCGGTACCAGATCCATAAACGCCTCGGCCTTTTGAAGCGCCTGTCTGCGGATTGCGAGGGCGTTGCGGCCCTGCGCCAGGTCGTGCTGGGTAGGGGTGCCGTACAGGATGCCTTCGATGCGGGAGGTATTGATATTGTTCCAGCCCATGGCCTCGATGATTCCCTGGCCATAGGTTTCAATCAGGTTGTTGCCGTTCTCATCCGTTGATTCCAGGTCAACCAGGTAATCGCTCTGAACGGCATTGGAAAGGCCAAGGCCGGAGGAATACATCAGGTCGATCTGTTCGCCGCCGGAAAACGCCAGCGTCAGAGCCTGGCTTCTGGATGCGAAATCGGTTACTTCCATCTCGATCTCAATGTTCAGGGCAGGAACAGTCAGCTCGTTCATCTTTTCCTCGATCCGCTTCATCCCATCAGTCGCGCCCACCCAGGTAAACCAGCTCTGCACCAGATGCTAGGTTTCGGTGCGATCCGCAATCGCCTGGGCTGCATAATCGATAGAAGCTTCCTCGCTGCTTTCCGCCGATTCGGAAGAAGCAGATGTCTCCGTGCTGCTTGCCGGGGTCGAAGCGGAACTGTCTGCGGGCGTGCTTTCACTTTCTTTTCCACCGCAGGAGACAAGGGCAGCGGCAGCCAAAAGGCTGGCAGCGAGCGCCGCAAAGATTCTTTTTTTCATAAAGGCATTTCCTTTCAAATAAACATTTCTCAAAGAAGATATAACGGTTCTAAAGTCATTCGGACATTTTCTGCCAGAAATCAACCGCCTCGTTCAGCCATCCGGCCGCTTCGGTCCCATCGGCGATGCCAAGGCCGTGCCCGCCCTTTTCGACCGCTTTGAACCGATAGGGGACGCCGTTTTCGGCCAGCTTCTCCGCCATTTCAACGGCATTTGCAAAGGGGACAAGGGGGTCGTCCTTGCAGTGCCAAAGGAAGGTCGGAGGATAATCCGGGGTAATATTGTCGTTTGTGTTGACCATTTTGACCTTTTCGGGGGTGATATCCGGCCCAATCATCGTTTCCAGGTACCGGTTGGCCGGTTCCCCTTCTTTCGGCGCTGTCACCCGGCTTGCCCCGTAGCAAACCATCAGCGCGGCCGGTTTGGGCAGTCCAAAGCGGGAATAACCCAGCTCTTTCGTTCCCCAGCTGCCTGTAAGGCTGCCGCCGGCGGAAAACCCGCAGACAGCGTAATTTTCCGTTGAAACCCGGAGCTGTTCTGCATGGGCAAATATATACCGGAGCGCCGCCGCCAAATCCTCCTGCGGTTTGGGGTAAAGAGGGGTTTCGTTGACCCGATAGCTGAGGACAAAAGCGTTATAGCCCATCCGGTTCAGACGGGCCGCCACAGGGAACCCTTCCACAAAAGAACAGACCGTCGCGTACGCACCGCCCGCAATGACCATCACAAAGGGTGCGCCGGGCTTTCCGGGCATAAAGATCAGCTTGGTGTTTTTGCGGCCGGGGACCTGCTCCTTTTCCTCATCGGTCCAGAAATCATGGGCGACCTGCACGCCGTCCCGCACATACTGCCGCAGGCACTCCAGCCCTTCAACGGCAGCCGGCGCGTGCATCATGAAATCCTCCGGATCCAGATCGGGGTGGATCGGGTCCTCTCCCGGCGCCTGGTTATTGAACATGATAAAACGGGAAAAGTCCGCAAATTCCGGTATCTTTCTTACCTCCCGCAGGGTAGTTTTCGACGTAATTTCCGACAATATAGAAACCTCCTTGCCTTATGTATGCGTTGAGGGCGGCAGCAGCAGCGGGGCAAAGTCACTGAACTGAACCTCAATATAACGGTCGGGGTAATTGGTTTTGGCCCTATTCAGCCCACAGATCATACACCACAGCAGTTCCGCCAGCAAATCCGCATCCCCGGCTTTTATCTCGCCAATCTCCTGGCCATACCGGATAACCGGAGCGATTGTTGTCCGGACAACATCGTTGCTGCTGCGCAAAACCTCGTTATAAGCGGCGCTCCACTTTTCCTCTCCATTCCGGCAGGCGGCAGCCCGGCCCAGATCTTCCCTTCTCCATCCGGTCCGGACCAGCTGGCCCGCCGCCAAATGCTTTACGGGAATAATTTGGAGGAAAAACTGCTCCAATGTTTTCAGCGCGGATCCCTCTATGATTGCCAATCGTTCGGGTCCGATATCCGCTTCGCTCCATTCGTTGAACAGTGTTTCGAAAATAGCTTCCTTGGACGGGAAGATGCGGAAAATAATTGTCTCGCTGCATCCGACCTTCTCGGCAAGCATTTTCGTCGTCGTTCCGCTAAACCCCAGCTCTGCAAACAGGGCGCACGCCGCGTCGAGGATCTGCTCCCGCCGCACCTCCGTGGATATTCTTTTTTTGTGTTCCATAGTTTCCTCTCTTTGTTTGTAAGTACTTACTAACATAAATATACCATCGTTTTCTTCTGTTGTCAAGCAATTGCTTTCGAAATTTTACATAAATATTTATCTTAATTTTTGGCTGTATTTTACGCATGAATCCTTCACGCAAAAAGCGCATTATGAAACGGTACCGCTTCACAATGCGCCCTTTTTTATTCCAGGCCCGAAAAGCTTTGCCGTCCGGCCCGTCGGAGGGTTACGCTCAGCGTTCCTTTGCACCCGCGGCCAGCTTCCGCCCCATCAGCACGCCCATGACCGACGCCATCATCAGCCCTCTCGTCCAGCCGGACGAGTCGCCCAGACAATGCAAGCCTTCAATATTCGTGTTGAAATCCGCGTCCATCTTGACCTTGTTGCTGTAAAACTTCAGCTCCGGCGAATACAGCAGCGTTTCCGGCGCGGCAAACCCCGGGACCACCTGATCGGCCGCCTGGATAAAGTTGATAATATTCGTCATCGCACGGTACGGCATCGCGGCGGTAATATCCCCCGCCACCGCATCCGGCAGCGTCGGACGGATATTGGACCGGGACAGTTCTTTCTGCCAGGTGCGTTTCCCGTCCAGAATATCCCCCAGCCGCTGAACCATGATATGCCCGTCCCCCAGCATATTGGTCAGCTCGCCGACCTTTTGGGCATAGGCAATCGGCTGGTTGAACGGGGTCGTAAAGTTATGGGAGCACAGGATGGCCAGGTTCGTATTCTCGGACTTTATATCCTTGTAGGAGTGGCCGTTGACAACCGCGAGGGCGTTGTCGTAATTTTCCTGGCTGACAAACCCGCCGGGATTCTGGCAGAAGGTCCGCACCTTATTCTTAAAGGGGCGCGGATAGCCGATCAGCTTGGATTCATACAGCACTTCATTGACAAACTCCAATACCTCGTTGCGAACCTCCACGCGCACACCGATATCGACCGTGCCCGGCTGATGGGCGATGCCGTGCTCCGCGCAGAGCCGTTCCAGCCAGTCCGCCCCTCTGCGCCCCGTGGCAACGACCGTATGCGCCGCCTCCACCATACAGGTTTCCGCTCCCCTGCGTATCGACGCGCCCACGCATTTTTCCCCGATCAGTAGCAGCTCCTCACATTCCCAGCCGAACATCAGCTCTACGCCCTTTTCCTGCAAATACCTTTCAATCGCAAGGTAAAGGGCCTGCGCTTTTTCGGTGCCCAGGTGCCGGATCGGGCAGTCGACCAGCTTCAGCCCCGCCTGGATGGCGTTTTTGCGGATCACCTTGACCTTATCGGCGTTCCCCAGCCCCTCGATCTTTGTATCCGCCCCAAATTCCAGGTAAATCCCGTCGGCATAGTGGATCGTCTCCTGAACCAGCTCCGCCCCCACAAGGTCCGGCAGATCCCCGCCGACCTCATAGGAGAGCGAAAGCTTCCCGTCCGAAAAAGCGCCGGCTCCCGAAAATCCGGTTGTAATATGGCAATAGGGCTTACAGCTTACGCACCGGCCGGTAATATCCTTCGGACAATGGCGCTTTTCCACCGGCTGCCCCTTTTCCACGATCAACATACGCTGCCCAGACCCTTTCCGGAGCATCTCTAAGGCCGTAAAAATGCCGGCCGGGCCAGCCCCGATAATCAATACATCTGTCTTCATATTGGTTTCCCCTTTCCGCAAAAAAGCCGCCTCGGCCGGTTCACGAACCCTTGGGTCTGAATCTCCGAAGCGGCAAATATCCTCACACACTTACAACTATAAGTATAATCGAAAAGCCCGCCGGTGTCAAGGATTTTGATCAAATTCTATCCGCCGGCTGTGCCAAATTTATCATGAATCATTTGTAAAATAATCTAAAATAGCATTATTTCTATTGATTTTTATGGAAATAAATGCTATACTAAAACCAGAAACTTAAAAAAGATCCAAGTTTCTGAAGTGGGCGGCTGATAAACGCCGGCACTTCCCATGATTGGAGGCCTGAGTATGAATACTACCTACATTTCCAGAAAGATTACCCTGCCCGATGCCTTTAAAGACAAAGCCGATTTAAAGCTGGCCAAGCTGGACAAGTTTTTCGGCGACGACGCTGCGGCAGAAATCAAGGTTTCCGCTCAGAAAGATACGGCGACGGTCGAGCTTACAATCCGCGCCGATGGCATGGTATACCGTGCCGAGAATTCTGATGTCGACAAGATGGATGCGCTGGATGCCGCGGTCGACACGATTATCAGAAGAATCCGCCGCAATAAGACCAAGCTGCAAAAGAAACTGAAGGCATCTGCTTTTGAACCGGCAGAAGTGATCCCGGACGAATATTCTTACGAGATCGTCCGCGAAAAGGAGGTAGAACTCCGTCCGATGTCGACCGAAGAAGCGATTACCCAAATGACTCTTTTGGGACACAATTTCTTTGTATTCCAAAACGGCGATTCCGGCGAAGTCAATGTTGTTTACCGCAGAGGAGACGGCGGATACGGCGTCATTATCCCGAAATAACCGGAAATTGGGACAGATATAGGATTATCGGGGGATCGTCCTTTGGACGGTCCCCCGTTTGCGCCGGCGGAAAGGATTGGATGAACGGCGCGAGTCTCCATAAAACTTTTGGAAATGTCTCATTTTGACTTTCCCGCCTAGGGAAAATATGGTATAATAAGGCTGTCGCAAATATCTGCGGCAGCTTTATCGGTTTATGAAAGGATTTGTACATGAGTATAGAATATATCGCCCCCTGCCTGTTCGGGCTGGAAAGCGTGCTGGCCGGGGAAGTAAAGCGGATGGGCGGCGAGGCAGTCAAGGTCAGCGACGGAAAGGTAGAGTTTTCCGGAGAGACAAACCTCCTGGCGCGCGCCAACCTAAACCTCCGGACGGCGGAACGGGTACTGATCAAGCTGGGGGAATTCGACGCCCGCAGCTTTACCGAGCTGTTTGACCAGGTCCGCGCCCTGCCGCTGGAGCGGTTCATCGGCCAAAAGGACGCCTTCCCGGTCAAGGGATACGCCCTCCATTCGGCCCTCCACTCTGTTCCCGACTGCCAGAAAATCATCAAAAAGGCGGCGGTCGAGCGGCTGCGCGAAAAGTATGGGGTCAGCTGGTTTGAGGAAACAGGGCCTGTCCATCAGCTGCAGTTTTCAATCCTCAAGGACCGGGCGGTGATCATGCTGGATACCTCCGGGGCCGGGCTCCATAAACGCGGCTACCGCAAAAACGCCAACGAAGCCCCGATTAAGGAGACCCTGGCGGCGGGGATGCTGGATCTTGCTTTTGTGAAGAAGGACACCCAGCTCTATGATCCCTTCTGCGGCTCCGGCACCATTCTCATCGAAGCGGCGCTGCGGGCGCTGAATCTGCCGGCCGGCATCAACCGTACCTTTGCGGCGGAAAAATGGGACGCGGTACCGAAGGAAATCTGGAAGGAAGAACGGACAAGAGGACTGGATCTTATCCGGCGGGATGCGCATTTTTGCGCATTTGGCAGCGATATTGACCGCAGCGCCGTCGAACTGGCCCTGGACAACGCCCACAAGGCCGGGGTCGCCGAACGGGTGCGGATCCGTATCCGCGACGTAAAGGACTTTCAGGTCCCGGACCTTCCGGCGACCGTGGTCACCAACCCGCCCTATGGCGAGCGGCTGCTGGACATCCAGCAGGCCAGAGCCATCGAAGAGACGATGGGCAGCGTTTTCCGGCGCGGCACAACCGGCTACTATATCATCTCCCCCGACGAAGAATTTGAAAGCCACTTCGGGCGCAGGGCCAACAAAAAGCGCAAGCTCTATAACGGTATGCTCCGCTGCAATTTTTATATGTATTATGGCGACCGACCGCCCAAAGACGCCGGAAAATGACGCACGCTTTCGTCTGCCCAGCAGACGTTTGCAGATAAATGAAAGGAAGTAGACTTATGAAGACAAAAATTTCCACCCCGAATGCCCCCGCCGCAATCGGGCCTTATTCCCAAGCCGTAAAGGCCGGCGATTTTCTGTATGTTTCCGGCCAGATCCCGCTGTCCCCCGTCACCGGTGAGATTGTCGGCACCACAATCGAGGAACAGACCGAGCAGGTCTTCCATAACCTCCAGGCAATCCTGACGGAAGCCGGCATGACCTTCGACGACGTCGTCAAGGCAACGGTTCTGCTGAGCGATATCGGCAATTTCGGCGCGGTCAACGCGATTTACGGCAAGTACTTCAACGGCGAAGTCCTCCCCGCAAGGGCCGCTTTTGCCGTAAAGGATCTGCCGAAGGGCGCAATGGTTGAAATCGAGCTGGTTGCGTATAACTGGCTGATGACCTCCAACGATATGGCAAATTTTGACTGATCGACGGGTCCGGGCGGAACTGGGTCCAGTTCTGCCCGGCTGATTTTACACCTTATTCAGTTTGAATACTGAAACAGATGCTTTTTTGTATAAAAGATAAAATCGCAAAAAACACTTGCATTTTGCGTTTAGGTGTGATATAATAAAGAGCGTTGACGGGAAGGCTCCCGGAAAAATGGAAATCTGGGTGTGGCGCAGGTGGTAGCGCGCTACCTTGGGGTGGTAGAGGCCGCAAGTTCAAGTCTTGTCACTCAGACCAAGGAAAGAAGTCTCGAAAATGCCGTAGAATGGGCATTCCGAGGCTTCTTTCTTTTTTCCTGTTTGGCACTGTTTCCGCCATCATCCATTTCCTACCTTTCGGAAGGAAAAGGAGAAAAAGGCCTTTCCGCCCGCCGGACGTGAAAATATCGCATCCTTTACTTGACAAACGGTCCTGTGTAGATTAAAATAATTCTGTATAGATACTCGTTATCGGAATTGAGGAAAGAAAGGGGTAGACGTATGATCAAATTGGAGAACCACCTTGGTACAATCGAGATCTCGGAACAATTTTTTACTTCTCTGATCAGCAGCGCACTCTCTGATTGCTTTGGCGTAGCGGGACTGTCTCCTGCCCGTCCGGTCCGGGGACGCAAAAAAAGCGGCCGCCGGGAAAGCGTGACCGTTGAGGTCAGGGGAGACAAACTGGTCATCAACCTCCATATTCAGGTCACTTATGGCATCAATATTTCGGCCATCGTCACCAGTATCGTCCACAAGATTTCCTATACGGTGGAAGAGGTTACGGGCATCGGCGTCGCAGCCGTGAACGTATTTGTTGAAGAGATGCAGGTAAACTAATTTTCCGGAAACCTCATCGGCAGTCGGGCGCAAACGGCTGTTTCGACTGCTGTGCGTTTTATGCCGAAATATAACAGGCAAAAACAGAAAGGAATGTCATAAACGTGATAAATGGAATAACCCTCCGGGACGCAGTGATCTCTGCAGCCCATGTGATATCGAATCAAAAGCAAAAGGTCGATGAGTTAAACGTTTTCCCGGTTCCGGACGGCGATACCGGGACCAATATGTCCATGACCATCGGAGCGTCGGTCCGGGAACTGGAGCTGCTCCGGGAGCCGACCGTCGAGGAGACGGCGAAGGTAACCGCCTCCGCCCTGCTGCGCGGCGCCAGAGGCAACTCAGGCGTTATCCTTTCGCTGTTGTTCCGCGGCTTTTCCAAAGGGCTGGCCGGCAAGGCGGAAGCGAGCGGTGCCGATTTGGCGGACGCTTTGTCCCTCGGGGTGGAAGCTGCCTATAAAGCGGTTATGAAACCCACCGAAGGGACGATCCTGACCGTCGCCAGGGAGGCGGCCGAAAAAGGGAGTGAAATTGCCCTTGCTACCAACGACCCGGTTGAGGTCTTTTCCGCAATCACCGCCCAGGCAGAGGAAACCCTTGCCCGTACGCCCGAAATGTTGCCGGTCCTGAAGAAAGCCGGCGTTGTCGACGCAGGCGGCCAGGGCCTTTGCGTGATCTTCAGCGCCATGCTGGATATCTTCAAAGGCGGCACGGTTGTCGGGACCGCAGAAGAAGCCGAAAAGAAACCGGCTCCCCGCCGCAGCGCGGTGGCAGAGGTGGAAGATGATATCCACTTCACCTACTGCACCGAATTTATCGTCATGAAGGCTCCGGGCTGTGAAGACGCGCTGAAACTGCGCGCTTATTTAGAATCGATCGGCGACTGCGTTGTCGTGGTCGACGACGAGGATATCATCAAGGTGCACGTCCACTCCAACCATCCTGGCAACGCCATCGAGGAGGGCTTAAAGTTCGGCGCCCTGACTTCGCTGAAGATCGAGAACATGAAGGAGCAGCACACCGAACAGGTGCTGCAGGCCGACCAGCAGCAGGAAAACGCCGATTATGTCCCCGTAGATCCGGATACACCCTACGGCTTTGTTGCCGTAGCGGCGGGCGCGGGCGTACAGGCGCTCTTTACCGACCTGGGCGTCAACAACATCGTCACCGGCGGCCAGACCATGAACCCGTCTACCGACGATATCCTCCACGCCATCCAGGCAACCCCGGCAGAAACCGTCTTCGTCCTGCCGAACAACAAAAACATCATCATGGCAGCGGAGCAGGCAATCCGCCTGGCGGACCGCCGGGTCTGTGTCCTCCCCTCCCGGACCATCCCGCAGGGGATTACCGCCATGCTGAACTTTGACCCCGAGGCCGACTTCAGCACCAACCGTCTGAACATGACCAAGGCCCTGGACAACGTCCAAACCGGCCAGATCACCTTTGCCGCCCGCGACAGCGAATACGGCGGCCATTCGATCAAGGAAGGCGAAATCCTAGCCATGGAAAACGGCAAGCTTTCCTTCGTCGAGAAGGATCTGAACAAGGCGTTGGTCAAGCTGACCCGCTCGATGGTAAGGCGCAATTCCAGCTTTATTACGGTCCTCTATGGCAGCGATGTCTCCGAGGATAAGGCCGAGGCGGCATATGAACTGCTGCGGGCAAAGGTCAGCGACGATATCGAAATCAACCTGGTAAACGGCGGCCAGCCTGTCTATTACTATATTATTTCTGTCGAATAACGCTTTTCCCCGGTACACGGCGAGTGTGCCGGGGGTTTTCTGTCCTTATGGGAACCTCTATTTTGTCCGGAGGCACGGCATCTTGCCAAATGGGCATCCGCGTGGTATACTGGTAGCAGATGACCCCCGAAAGGAAGGAAGATACAATGGAAAAAATCGAAAGCCGCTTCTTGCGGTATGCGGCGGTTGACACCCAATCCCAAGAGGAGCAGCCGCAGGTCCCCAGCACCGAAAAACAGCATAACCTGGCGGAAATGCTCTGCCGGGAGCTGAAGGAAATGGGCTATCAAGCGGAGCACGACGAGCACAGCTATGTCTACGGCACAATCCCCGGAAACCGTCCGGACGCGCCGGTAATCGGCCTGATCGCCCATATGGACACCTCTCCAGACGCCAGCGGCACCGATGTCAAGGCAAAAATCGTCCACTATGAGGGCGGCGATATCCTCCTAAATGAGGAAAAGGGAATCGTCCTTTCCCCGGACGAATATGAGTCCCTGAACAAATACAAGGGCTGCGACATCATCTGCACAGACGGCACCACCCTGCTCGGCGCCGACGACAAGGCGGGCGTGGCGGAGATTATGCAGCTGGCGGCGTACTACGCGGAAAACCCCGACGCTCCCCACGGCACAATCCAGGTCGCCTTTACCCCCGACGAGGAGGTCGGCCGCGGCCCGGACTTCTTCGATGTCCCCAAATTCGCGGCGGACTTCGGCTATACGCTGGACGGCGGCGAAATCGGGGAAATCGAGTACGAAAACTTCAACGCTGCCGCAATGAAGGTCACCACCCACGGCCTCAGCATCCATCCCGGTTCTGCAAAGGATAAGCTGGTCAACGCCTGCCTGATTGCGATGGAGTTTAACTCCTTGCTTCCGGAGCAGCAGAAGCCTGCCTACACGACCGGCTATGAAGGCTTCTTCCATCTCTACCTGATGGAGGGCAGCATTGAAGAAGCAACCTTGACCTATATTATCCGCGACCATGACGCCGAGAAATTTACCGAAAAAACCCGTATTGCACAGGCTGCTGCTGATTACATCAATGCGAAATACGGCGCGGGCACCCTTGAACTGACGATCCGCGAAAGCTACCGCAATATGAAAGAGAAGATCGAGCCGCATATCCATCTGATCGAAAACGCCAGAAAGGCTTTTCGGGCCTGCGGCGTCGAACCGATTACCGTCCCGATCCGCGGCGGCACAGACGGTGCAAGGCTCTCCTTCATGGGGCTTCCCTGCCCCAACCTCTGCACCGGCGGCGCAAACTTCCACGGGCGGTTTGAATACATCCCGGTCCAGTCGATGGAAAAGACCTATGAGGTCGTCAAGACCCTAGTTGAGATGTACGCCCAGACCAAACGGTCTGACTACCCCGATCTCACATGATTTTACCATGGAAATGGCGGGAGGTATACTGTGCCTACTCGATGCGGGAAAAGGAACTGATCTTTACGACGCTGGAGCAGGCCGGCATCGAGTACGACTATAAGGTCGACGGAAGCTTCGACCCCAAAAGCGTGCAGGCCCGGTTTTCCGGACTGGCCAGCCACCATGCGGCGGAGCTGCGGATATTTGTCCGCCCGGAAGATTATGAACAGGCGCTTTTCCTGGTGCGGAAAGCATTGCAGGAACATCATACGGAAGAATAAAGAAAGCCCTCTGCATATAGCTTTTCCTATATGCAGAGGGCTTTCAGACTGTCGAAAAAGTAGAAAGCTTGTCCGCCCTCTCTGGCCTACGGCCACCTCTCCCAAAGGGAGAGGCCTTGGCAAAATCAGGATAGATGTAGTAGTTATCGGTCTTTTTTGCAACTGTCCGTATTCGCCAGTGGCTCCCACTTTGGGGGAGCTGGCAGCCGCTAGGCTGACTGAGAGGGCTTTTTCCTTTATTAAACAAACTGCCAAATGTTATAGACGCAGATCAGCATGATCACGCCCATCAGCCCGATAAAGAGCTTATTCACCGTTTCTCCGTTTATCCTTTTGTTGACCTTCCGGCCGGCAATCCCGCCCGCGATGCCGCCTGCAATCATCAATACCAGCAGGAAAAGGCTCACATCCGGCACCGTACCGGTCACAAGGGTGTTGACCAGGCTCGCCGCCTGGGAAAAGAGGATGATGTACAAGGAATTCTGCGCGGCGGTCTTGGTATCCATCGAAAAGAAGAAATACAGCACCACCAAATTGATCGGCCCGCCGCCAATCCCAAGGAAGGAGGACGACACCCCCAACACCAGCCCGATTAAAACGCAGGCCAGAAGGTTTGTGACGTGGTGGGTATGAATCCGGTCCTTAAAAATCGTGTAAAGCATCGTTCCCGCCGTAATGATCAGCAGGCAGACCGCCTGGACCGCGCCGACCTTGTCCTTGTCCGGGAAAATCCCCGACAGGTACTCAAACAGTACCTTTCCGATAAGCCCGCCTAGAGCCGCCCCTACCGCAAGGGGCGTACCGGTTTTCAGATCGACCAGCGATTCCTTGCTGAGCCGGGACTTGACAAAGGAATAGCAGGACATTGACAAAACCGTACAGCCCGAAAGGAAGCTGATTGCCGCCACACTCAGCACCCCGCAGGCGTCCAGCAGCGGTTTAATCAGCACCCCGCCGCCAATCCCGCAGATCGCACCGATCACCGACGCGCCGAAGCTGACCAACAGGAAAATCAAATACAGACCAAACGACATAAACTGACTCCTTCCTTACCGTCCACGGGACAGGACATAGGCCATCTCCCGCAGCCGCGGCGCCGCGTAGGCAAAAAACTCCCGATAGGCCGGACAGAAATAGTTTTCCGGGGCCTGTCCCGCCGTAATCGGCTCCCAATCCCGCCGGCAGCCGCCCCGGCAGAGATTGTACCAGGGGCACCCGGCGCAGCCTGAGGGCTTATGCAGGGAGACATCGATAAATTCCATTGCCTTCCGGTTCCGCATCAGCTCCGCAAAACCGTCCTCCCGCACGTTCCCCAGCTTCCACGGGTCCAGGCAATAAAAGTCGCAGGGATATACCGACCCGTCCGCTTCGATCACGTTTTGAATCATGCAGCTCCCGGTCATCCCGCAGGATTCCGGCTGCTGGCCCAATAAAATCCCGATCAGGTTTTCAAAATACCGGATATAGATAAACTTTCCGCTCTGCACATCCCGGTACCAAAGGTCAAACAGGGTTTTCAGAAACTTCGCGTATTTTTCCGGCGTCAGCGCGTACGGCGTCGCCCCCCGCTCCTCCCCAAGCGGATCCAGACAGGGGATATACTGCTGGTACAAAAGGCCGCTGCGGCGGTAAAAGCTGTAGATCCGGCCGATTGAGTCCGCGGTTTTCCCCGTGATCACCGTCAAAATGTTGAAATCGACCTGATGGGCCGTGAGCAGCTGGGCCGCCCGGAAAACCCGGGAATAGGTGCCCTTCCCGGCGGCATCCAGCCGGTTGGCATCGTGCAGCGCCTTGTCCCCGTCCAGTGACAGCCCGACCAGGAAATGGTTTTCATGCAGAAAATCGGCCCACTCCTCGTCCAGCAGCAGCCCGTTGGTCTGGATTGCGTTGGCAATCCGCGTACCGTGGATATTGTATTTTTTTTGCAGCGCAACCACCTTGCGGAAAAAATCAAGGCCGCTGAGGGTCGGCTCACCCCCTTGAAACCCGAAGGAACACTCCCGGTCGGCATATTCCAGCGCTTTTTTGACCAGTATTTCCAGCGTTTCCTCCGACATAAAGCCGTAGGAAAAGGTATCCCGGTTTTGCTGCTCGTCATGGTAAAAGCAGTATTTACAGCGGACGTTGCAGTTGCCGGAGGACGGCTTGATCAGTAGGCTGAGCGACGGCATACTATCTCTCCTTTGTCTGATAACGGGCCGCCGCCCAGAGAGGGCGGCGGTTTTCTTTTATTATAGCACAACGGGATATTTACGGCAAATCTTTTCCGGTTGCCTCTTGATATTCCGCTTCCAGACCCATCCGGATATACTGTTCGACCGGTGCTTCATTTTGCAGCATCTTCTCGACCATCGACCGGCGGAGACGAGCAACCACTTCGGGGTTGTCGATCGGGTGCATTTCGTGCGGATCCTTTTCCAGATCAAACAGCTCGGTTTTCCAGGCCGCCGGTGTTTCCGCATGGGGACGGACCACATCCAGTTCCGGGTTTCCTTTCTTGATGGAAATCGGCATATTCCCGCCAATATAGCTGCGGTCGGGGATCTTTAACAGCTTCACACCCTTGGTAAAACCAAACGGCTCGGATAGCTCCATATCCTGCAGCTCGTCCGGATGGAACCGGGCGCGCATATGGGTCGGCATCAGCGTATAGTTATACAGCGGCCAGTTTTCCTTCTTCGGCGTCAGGATGTATTTGTAGCGGCCGTCGGTACAGGTAATCTGTGCGCCGAACGCACCGTAAATGATCGCGTCATGTACCGGTTCACCGTTCCGGACTGCCCCCAGCAGCGATTTCCCGTCCATATCCTTCGGGATCGGGAAACCGCAGTAATCCAAAACCGTCGGCGCAAAGTCGATCGTCTGAATCAGCGCGTCCCGGCGGCCGGTCGCCTTCGACACGGGATCATAAATGAAACAAGGGGTGTGGGCGACCTCCTCAAGGTTTAGGATAAACCCACTCTTGGCCCACCAGTCATGCTCGCCCAGGAAGAAGCCGTGGTCGGTATTGACGATCAGCATCGTATCCTCCCACATCCCGTACTGGTCCATCTTTTCCATAATCCGTCCCAGGCAGCGGTCGCACATTGTAATCAGCGCCGCGTAGGTCTTGCGGATATGCTCGATATAGGGGCGTTCCTCGTCCTTGACCGGCGCATAGGACGGCCAGTCAAACATCGGGCCGTTATACTCCTTTTCGTAAATTTCCTGGAATTCCGGCATCGTGTAAAACGGCTCATGGGGATCAAAGGTCTCGACGTGCAAAAACCAGTTGTCCGCGTCATGGTTTAAATCGAGAAATTCCACGCCGCCGTTAAAGGTCTTGGTCTGGGGGATATCCTCGATGGTTTTCATAAACTGACGGTTGGCCCAATCCTGGGGCCAGAGGGAGCCGAGATGCTCCGGCATCGGCGGGGTGTTGATCATCGGCTTCCAGGGATCCCCCTCCTGGCCGCGGTTACACTCCCAGGTCGTATAGCGGGTATGGTAGGTACAGCCGCCGTCCTCCCAATAATGCCCGTGGTCGGAAACCAGATGGGTATGGTAGCCGCCCTTGCTGAGCATTTCCGGCATCGAATCGTCATAAGGCTCGATCGGTCCCCAGCAGCGGTGGAGGAAGTTATACCGCCCGGTATGCAGTTCCCTTCTCGCCGGCATACAGGGCATCGACCCGCAGTAGCAGTGGTCGAAGGTAACCGCCATTTTACCCAGCCGCTCAAAATTCGGCGCCTTTACCCAATCGCAGCCATAATTCGGCAAGAACCGGGTATTCAGCGAATCGTATGTAACCATAATTACTCTCATATTTTCCGTACTCCTTTTCGTTCCGGGCGGCTCAGCGTTTTGTATCCCTTCCCGCCAGCTCCGCCGCCTTCATCATCACCGGGGTAATATCGATGTTCTCTTTCAAAAATGCCCGCATCTCATCCCAGTATTTTTCCGGGACAATCGCTTTTACCTTGCTCCACATCATCTCCCGGCTCCACCGGGCGTCCGCGTGATACGGGACGATGTCACAGGTATCCTGATACCAGGCAAGAACCGCCGCCAGCAGCCGCTGAATTTCCGGAAGATACCGGCTATCGGTATAGACATTCCTTTCTTCCAACGGATCGGCCTGTAAATCATAAAATTCGTTCCGCCCATGGGCGCGGTATACCAGCTTATACCGTCCGTCAAAGACCATCGTCCCCTTGCAGTGGGCTTCGTCGTTGGACATCGCCTTCTGCCGGGGCCAGTATTCGCCGTTTACGTTTTCACCCTTTTTATGGGCGTTATGAAATTCGTCGCAATGCGTCTCCCCGGCGCTGCGCCCGCCCTCTGAGAAAACATATTCCCGGAAGGGCCGGGCGCGGTCGGCCAGAACCGGACGCAGGCTGCGCCCGAAATGGCTGTGATCGGGCATGACTCCGGCGAAATCCATCGCCGTCGCGTAAAAGTCGACCAGTTCAACGAGGCTGTCCGAAATGCCGGGCTGAACCGGCACGCCAACCGGCGGCTTCACCAGCAGCGGGACATTGGTCAGGCAGTGCGGAAAAGCGTTCTGGTTCTTCTCCGGAAGATCGTAGTCCCCGGTGTAATCGCCGTGGTCGGAGAAGAAGAAGATCGCCGCGTTTTCATACCGGCCCGCTTTTTTGAGGGCGTCCAACAGCCGCCCGAACTGCTCGTCAACCTTCATGCACATCCCCAGGTAAACCGCCCGCAGCTCGTCCCAATCTTCCTCGGTGTATTGCTCCAGGCCGATCATATTTTTCCGGCAGAGGGCTTCGATGTACGCCTTTTCTGCGTCCGGCAGCACCTTTGCCCTCCGGAGCAGCTTTTTCCGGTCGATTGCCGAAAAATACGGTTCTTCGACCTGATACGGGGGATGGGGGAACATCAGCCCCAGAAAGATGCACAGCGGCTTTTCCGGATCTGCGCCGAGGATATGCGCCGCCGCCGCGTCCACCGCTTCATCGTCGGAGGACTAGTTTCTGCCGTTTTCGTCCCGCTTTAATTCCCCGCGGTAAAAGGAATAAAAATCCTTATCCCCTCTCTTGCCCCGGGGATTTTCCCGGACCGTCCCGGGCGCCTTCGGGTGATCGCTGCCATAGTAGATTTCGCTGGCGTGCCGCTCGCACAGCCCTTCTACCTGTCCCGCGATCAAATCGTTGCGGGCGTTCATCCAGACATCATACCCCGCGTCCTTCAGCTCGCTGAAAATCGAGCTTTCGTCCGCATGGAGCAGGTGCGCCATCGTCCGGTGGCCGTATACGTGAGGATACAAGCCGGTCGTAAAGCTGCACCGGCTTGGCACGCAGACCGGGTTTTGACAGAAGGCATTGCGGAAGGAAACCGCGTCCGTCTGCTGGAACGCGTCCAATACGGGCGTGATCGCCGCCGGGTTTCCGAAATGCGCCAGCGCGTCCGCGCGCATCTGGTCGGGGTTAAAGATAATAATATCCGGTCGTTTTATCATATAGATCCATCCTTTCGGCCGTTGTTCCGGTATGGTATAATGTATATCATATACATTATACCATACCGGAAAACCAAACCAATAGATTTTTCATCCGGTTTCATGCAAAATTGCGCATTTCTCTCCGGCCGCTTACGACCGCCTGGCGACCACGTTTAGAAGATGCAGCACCGGCCCGCAGGCGCTTTCCGGCGTAACCGCCCGGGCACAGTCCTCGATCACCGCGCTGTCAATCTGTCCGGCCGGATGCTCCTTCAGATACGCCCGCAGGGTATCGGGAAGGGTTTCCTTCCCGGCAAACATCGCCAGCGCGAGGAACTGTTCTTTTGCTTCCGGCGTCCATGTCCAGCCTTCGACCGGAACCTGGGCATCGTTTGCGGCGATAAAGGCTTTCTGCTCGACCAATTCTTCCATCGTCATCTCATGATCAACCGGCAGCCCCATCCGCTCGTACTGCTCGGCGGGGGCGTCGTTTTCCTTCATCAGTGCCGTCATCTTGTGAATCAAATCCAGTTCGACCTCAAGATCCTCAATCGGGTGCAGTTCTCCGGGATCGTTTTGGAGGTCATAGAGCCTTGTCCCGTAACGGTAAAATGGAAACATCTGGCCCTGCGGATCGGCCGTCTCGATCTGCATAACCGGGCAGCCCTTGGTAAAGGAGAAGGGCTCATGCATCTTCGCCGTTTTCAGTTCCTCCGGCGAGAACATCCCGCGCATATGGGTCGGCATCAGGGTGTACTCGCAGACCGGGCCGTTCTCCCGCGTCAGCGGTGCCCGCATATAGACATACCGCCCATCGGTCAGGTTGATATGGACGCCTTGGTGGCCAAAGAGGACACAGGGGTGAATCACTTCGTCGTGGTCGATGACTTCCCTCAGCGGTTTGCCGAGCATATCCTGCAGGACCGGCAGCCCGTTCAGTTCAAGAAGGGTCGGCGCAAAGTCGATATTCTGCACCAACGCGCTTCTCCGCTCTCCCTTTTTCCCGACTCTGGGGTCCCAGGCAAACATCGGGATATGGGCAATCTCATTGTACAGCGGCATGATCGATTTCGCCCACCACTGGTGCTCGCCCAAAAGGTAGCCGTGGTCGGTCGTCACAATCAGGGCCGTGTCCTTCCACATATCGTGGGAATCCATGAAATCGAGCACCTTCCCCAGATAGGTGTCGCACATACTGACCAGCGCGGCATACTTGTTCCGCACATGGGCAATAACCGCTTCCGAGCTGTTGCAGGGCCCATAGGGCGGCCAGTCGGCATCATAGCCGATATCCACGTCCGCATAAAGGGCCTGGTATTCCTTCGGGCTGAAGAAGGGCTCGTGGGGGTCAAACGTCTCGATCTGTAAAAACCAGTTATCATACATATGGTTCGTTTCCAGAAACTCGATACCGGCTGCGAAGGTCCGCGGCTGGGGCATCAGCTCCTCCCTCGGCATACGGGCGCGGTTGATCGCGTCCTGAACCGGGAAACGGGAGACGATATAGTTCTGCGGCTTCGGCGCGCCGGCGTTTTTCTCGACATTGTGGCAGCCCTTGACGGCGGGGTTTAGGTCCGCCTTCCAAGGATCGCCCTCCTGCCCGCGGAAGCACTCCCAGGAAGCGTAGCGGGTATGGTAGGTGGCGCCCCCGTCTTCCCAGTAGTGCTGATGGTCGGAGGCGAGGTGAGAATAGATGCCGTTTTGCTTGAGGATTTCCGGGGCGGAGTCGTCAAACGGTTCCATCGGCCCCCAGCTGCGGTGGAGGAAATTATACCGGCCGGTATGCATCTCCCGTCTGGCGGGCATACAGGGCATCGAGCCGACATAGGCGTTGTCAAAGGTGACACAATGTCTCCCCAGCCGCTCAAAGTTCGGTGCCTTCACCCAGTCGCAGCCATAGTTGGGAAGGAAACGGCGGTTCAGTGAATCAAACATGACGAGAATTGTTCGCATAAAAAGGTCCCCTTTCAAAAAAATGCCGGATGCTTTATAAATTCATTATAAAACATCCGGCTGAAATGGAAATAGAAATTATTTTTTATATTTTAGAAAAAAATCAATTCTTCATGCCGGAAGTCGCAATTCCTGCAACAAAGTATTTCTGCGCAAAGAGGTATACGATTACAATCGGGAGCGAGGTAAACAGCGTTGCGGCCATCAGCCAGTTATAGTGGGTCGTCGTCGAGCCTTTAAAGGTCTGAAGGCCCAGCTGGACCGTCTTCATCGCTTCCGAGGTGGTCATAATCAGCGGGTAAAAGAAGTCGTTCCAGGTTGCAACCGTTTTGAGGATCGTCAGGGTCGCGAGGATGGTCGTAGACATCGGAATATAAATCGCATAGTAGATCTTAAAGGAGTTGCAACCGTCGATCTTCGCCGCCTCATCCAATGACTTCGGGAAGGTGGAGTAGAACTGGCGGCAGAGGAAGATCCCCATCGGACCGGAAAGGAACGGGAGGATCAGTGAAGCGTAGCTGTCGAGCAGGCCTGTACCGCCTGCGCCGAAAAGGTTGTTGCCCCCGGCAAATGGGATGCTGCGCATGATGATAAACTGCGGGATGATAATCGACTGAGCCGGAACCATCATGCCCATCAGCAGGATCACAAACAAAATCTCTTTGCCCTTAAATTCCAGCCGGGAGAAGGCATATCCTGCCAGCGAGTTGAAAAACAGCGAACCCGCTACGACAATCACCGTAATCAGGAAGGAGTTCGCAAACGCCCGGGGCCAGTTTACCATTTCCCAGGCGTTTTTAAACGCGTCCAAATTCAGCGAATGGGGCATCCACTGGAAATTCTGGAAGGAAATTTCTGCGTCGGTCTTAAAGGAAGTAACGACAACAAAGAAAATCGGCACCAGAATGATCACCGCCAAAAGCACCAGGCAGGCATAGGTCAGTACATTGTTCAGCGTCTTCCGGGCGCGCAGGCCCATACTGTTTTTAGTCGACATCCGTATTTCCTCCCTTCATATTGACCATCGTCAACACCAGGATGATCAGCAGCAGGACAACCGCCTCGGCCGAAGCATAGCCCATCTTATAGTACTCGAAGCCATTGAGGTAGACCTGGTGGGCAATCGTCGTCGTCGAGTTCAGCGGGCCGCCCTGGGTCAGAACGTAGACCTGGCCGAAGACCTCAAAGGAGTGGATGCAGGCCATGACAAAGATAAAGAAGGTTGTCGGGCGCAGCGACGGGATCGTAATGCTGAAGAACTGCTGGACGCCGTTGGCGCCATCGATCGTCGCGGCTTCGTAGAGGTAATCGGGAATTCCTTGAAGGCCGGAGAGGTACAAAACGGCATTATAGCCGAGCGACTGCCATACCGCCATAATCGCGACGGAAATCATCGCCCATTTGGTATCGGTTACCCACGGAATCGAAGACAGCCCGATCGCATTCAGCATTTTATTCAGGATACCGGCCTGCGTATTGTACAGATAGCTCCAAGCCATCGAAACGGCGACCATAGACAGGATATTGGGCAGATAAAAGAGCGCCCGGAAGAATCCGCGGCCCTTGATTTTCCGGTTTAAGAGCAGCGCCAGCAAAAGGGGCAGTACCATAATCGGGATAATCGTCAGCAGCGAATAATAGACTGTATTCCAAATTGATTTTAAGAAAATTTCGTCTTTAAAAATATTGATATAGTTGGAAACACCGACAAAATTAGCGGTTTTCAGGTTATAGTCGGTAAAGCTCATCCCGATCGTCCAACAGATCGGAATCAGGGTAAAAACGGTATAAATGATGTAGTTTGGCAGGATCATCAGATAACCAAGCTTAGACTCGGTTAAGCTTTTTTTCCTCTTTTTCCTCTTAGGAGCTGCGGAAGCTGTCATACGGCAACCATTCCTTCCTATTTAAAGTAATGGGGCGGATTTTATCCCGCCCCGGGTAAGGTCAAATACGGATTAACCGCCAACAACTGCGTTCCATTCGGACTCTGCTGCAGCCAGCGCATCCGGGATGCTCTCGATACCGTTCATAGCGGTTTCATAGTGGTTGCGCAGGGTCTTGACACACTCGGTGTAATTTGCGTTGAGGGTGCTCGCCATCGGGTAGGAGTTTGCATAAGCCTTTACAACGTTCGTAAATTCCGGATAGTTTTCCAGGTACCAGCTGTCCAAAGAAGTACGCATGGTATACTGGCCGAGGGTTGCTTTCTGCTTCAGCGATTCTTCATTGAACATATACTGTACCAGATCGGCCGCCTGTACGGGGTTTGGAGTATCGGCGTTTGCTACGATAAAGTTACCGATCAGCATCGTGTTCAGGCTCATCTCAACGATACCAATCTGGCCGGGAAATGCCATATCCGCCTGCGCGTAAGCAGATTCCGGCTGCAGCGACATAGAAGACAGACCGGAAATAACACCTGCTGTCGTATTGGACGGGTCAGATGGGAAGCAGTATCCCGCGTCAAACAGACCCTTTAAGTACTCGATTGTCTTTACGCTTGCCTCATTGTTAAAGGAAGCTTTGCTGTCGCTGCCCCACAGCTCGTAATTGTCGGAGAAGTTGCTGCCGATAAAGGTCATCGGCTGTTCGGAAGAAGAAGTGCCGGTCTGAACATCCCAGCCAGCCATTACGAGATTGCCGCTGTCGTCGTATACGCACATCTTCTTGACCAGGTTGGTCAGGTCATCCAGGGTTTCAAGCTTCAGATCATCCTCAGTCACGCCATTCTGCTCTGCAATATCCTTGCGGTACATCAGAATACGGGTAGCAGGCTCCAACAGGCCGTACAGCTTACCGTCGACCATACCGACGCTTAAGAGGTTTTCGGGAATATCGGTGTAGCCGTCCCAATCCTCCGGGAAATAGTCGGACAGGTTCAGCTCATAGCCCTGCGCATTCATGGTGCCCATTTGTCCGTAACCGGTCATGTATACATCAGGGGCTGCTCCCCCTGCCAAGCCGGTCGACAGCTTAGAAAAGTAATCCGTCCAAGAAATAAAGCTCAGTTCCTTCTCGGAGCCGGGCGCGCGGTCGTTGATCCAGTTGTCTACGATGCCGCCGTATACCTCGTTGTAAATCGCTTCGCCGCTGCCCGCCAACCAGATGGTCAGCTTACATGCTTCTAGGGTATCGCCGCTGTCTGCAGGGGTCGATTCACCCGCATCGGCCGAAGCGCTGCTGGCAGGCGTGCTCTCTTTGAGTGTATCCGAGGAAGGTGCAGAGGAGGTTCCGCCATTCCCGCCGCAGGACGCGAGGGCGGTGGTCAGCATTGCTGCCGCGAGGATTGCTGCGAGTTTTTTCATTTTGGTCATAGTACTTTTCCTTTCTTTGCGTTTTCCGCTTATTATGGACTGTTTTTGCAGCCCGGTTATACAGCTTTTTGTAACCGCTTACATTTTTTTGCGCTGTTTTCCCTTTTTCTTCCTTTTTTCGTCTCTTTTTGCATTGTAAAAAATGTAAGAAAATTGAGAAAAGATTATGGATAAGTTTTGTAAGCGATTACATTTTCCGTCTCTAAAAACAATCGTCCTTTTCGACAACCGTTTTTAACAGCCTTTACACCGATTCCCGTTCCAGGAACGAATACGGGACGTAGGACAAGCTCTCATCCGGAACCCCGCCTTGGATGATCTGAATCAGCTTCACAGCGGCGTTATACCCCATCTGCCAGGCGTTGACCCGGTAAGCGGTTAAGGCGGGCCGCAGCAGCGCCCCTTCCGTATCGGTATGCACGGAGGAAACAATCTTAACATCCTTTGGGATCGAGAGGCCGCACTGAGAGACAATCGTATACAGCTGTGGGCAAAGCTCTGACAGGACACAAAAAATCCCGTCCGGATGATCCGGGCTGCTCAGTTTTTTCCGCAGCCGGTCATAGAGCTTATCTTCCTCTCCTCCCCGGAAAGAACAGTATTCGATCTGTCCCGGGTCAAGGCCATAGGTCACAATCGTTTCCTCAATTACCTGCCGGTTCCGCTGAGAGGTACCGGCGTAATAGCTTGAATCACCTATATATCCGCCGTCTAAAAACAGCAGCCGCTTGCAGCCCTTGTTCAGCAAAAGCGAGAACGCTTCCTTTCGGTATCCGCTGAACCCGCCGTATACGTTGATCCGCTGTGTGTCCCACTTCTGGCGCTGCCCGGCATAAATCATCGGGACATCCGACTGATACATCGCATCGACATAGTCGGTATAGTTTGCAAACACAACCCCGTCGACCTTATGCCGCGTACGGATATGCTGGACAAATTCCTCCGGCGTCCCGAACGGCGCCAGCAGCAGGATATCAAACCCGCGTGCCCGGGCAGCCGCCCCGGCTCCGTCCAAAAGCTGCGTATAATAGTTGGCGGAAACCGAACCGGTCAAGACAAAGCCGATTGTGTTGACGAGACTCGAAGCCAATCCCTGTGCGCTCGCATCCGGCAGATAGCCAAGGCGGGCAATCGCGTCGCGAATTTTCTTTTCGCTTTTCGGCGTAACGCCGCCCTTGCCATTGATGACGCGCGAAACGGTCGCAATCGACAGCCCCGCTTCCCTGGCGACATCATATATTGTCACCTTCATACTGCCCTCCAAATGTAAGCGCTTTCTTTCTGTGTCTTCATTATACGTATTCCGTCATTCTTTGTCAAGATCATTCCTTCATGTTTGT
Organism: uncultured Oscillospiraceae bacterium; assembly: GCA_964460915.1. GTDB lineage: Bacteria > Bacillota > Clostridia > Oscillospirales > Ruminococcaceae > Faecivivens. The sequence goes on along the minus strand of CAYWRQ010000001.1, from coordinate 34,264 downwards.
CAAAAGTGTGTGTTTTGGATCACATTCTTTGTACAATATTACAAATAGCAACCCGGCTTTGGTCCAATTTTCCGTTTCAAAAACTTCCCCCTGTTCAAAAAATGCAAAATATGCTATACTAAAGGTACTTGACCTTAAAAACAGGTTTTCTTTTTATATAGAAAGAAAGGTATGATGAACGTATGTCATTCCCCATGGACCACATCCGTAACTTTTGTATCATCGCCCACATCGACCACGGCAAATCCACCCTCGCCGACCGCATCCTGGAGCACACCAGCTCGGTTTCGATGCGGGAGATGGAAAACCAGCTGCTCGACGACATGGAAATTGAACGGGAACGCGGCATCACGATAAAAGCCCGTGCCGTCAATTTAAACTACACGGCGAAAAACGGCGAAGTCTATAAATTCAACCTGATCGACACCCCCGGCCACGTCGACTTCAATTATGAGGTTTCCCGGTCGCTGGCGGCCTGCGAAGGGGCGGTGCTGGTGGTAGACGCGTCTCAGGGGATCGAGGCCCAGACCCTGGCGAATACCTACCTGGCCGTCGACCATGACCTGGAGGTGCTGCCGGTCGTCAACAAGATCGACCTTCCCGCAGCCGATCCGGAGCGGGTCTGCCATGAGATCGAAGACGTCATCGGCCTGCCCGCCATGGACGCCCCCCGGATTTCCGCCAAGGCCGGTATCAACATCGATGAGGTGATGGAGCGGATTGTCACCGATATCCCCGCCCCTGCCGGCAATCCAAACGCGCCGCTGCAGGCCCTCATCTTCGACTCCTATTACGATGCCTACCGCGGCGTCATCATCTACGTCCGCGTCAAAGAGGGTACCCTGACGAAAAACAGTCGTATCCGCATGATGGCGACCGGCGCGGAATTTGACGTCGTCGAGATCGGTCATATGGGCGCGAAAAAGCTGGTTCCCTGCGATACGCTGGAGGCAGGCGACGTTGGATATATCACCGCGTCCATCAAATCCATCGTCGATACCCGTGTGGGCGACACGGTCACGCTGGCGGACAACCCGGCCGAAAAGGCGCTCCCCGGCTACCGGAAGGTCAATCCGATGGTCTACTGCGGCATCTACCCGGCGGACGGCGCACGGTATCCCGACCTGCGGGACGCGCTGGAAAAGCTCCAGCTAAACGACGCCTCTTTGTCCTTTGAGCCGGAAACCTCCGTCGCGCTGGGATTTGGGTTCCGATGTGGCTTTTTGGGGCTGCTCCATCTGGAGGTGATCCAGGAACGGCTGGAACGGGAGTTCAACCTCGACCTGATTACCACGGCCCCGTCGGTTATCTACCGGCTTACCAAGACTGACGGCAGTGTCATTTATATTGATAACCCCACAAACTATCCCGATCCCACCTTAATCGCCAAGGCCGAGGAGCCTTACGTCAAAGCCAATATCTTAACGCCGGTTGAGTTTGTCGGCAATATTATGACCCTCTGTCAAGAACGGCGGGGAATTTACTATGATATGAGCTATCTGGAAGAGACCCGTGTTGAGCTGCATTATGACCTGCCGCTGGGCGAGATCATCTATGATTTCTTTGATGCGCTCAAATCCCGCACCAAAGGCTACGCCTCCTTTGACTACGAATTTAAGGAATACAAGGAATCGAAGCTGGTCAAGCTGGACTTTCTGCTCAACGGGGAAATTGTCGACGCCCTGTCCTTTATCGTCTTCGCCGATTCGGCTTATCCCCGCGCCCGCAAGATTGCGGAAAACCTAAAGGAAAACATCCCGCGGCAGTTGTTTGAAGTGCCGATCCAAGCGGCCATCGGCGGCAAGGTTATCGCCCGCGAAACGGTCAAGGCCCTGCGGAAGGACGTCCTGGCCAAATGCTACGGCGGCGATATCACCCGTAAAAAGAAGCTGCTCGAAAAGCAGAAGGAGGGCAAAAAAAGGATGCGCCAGCTGGGCAGCGTAGAGGTCCCGCAGGAGGCCTTTATGGCGGTGCTGAAGCTGGACGATTGATCTGTCTATGATACCAAAGGGTACGGTAAAAGGGCTTTTTAGCCCCCTGACAGTACCCTTTTCCCGTATATCCGCCCACATTGCCGAAAACTATTTTACGTCGGAAAATCCCGCAAACCGTAATACCCGATCATTTTCTCGACACGGGAGAGAACATCCTCGGACGGTACCCATAAATCCGGTTCCCATCCGATTCCGTCCGGGTTGCGGTTGATCTCGATCTGCTGCAGCTTGGTTCCCCACTCGACCGGAATTCCGGAATGGGGGAGATACACCCGCACGCAGTTTCCCGTCACCATCGTGCCACTGGTACAACTCCCGATCATGACCGCGTTTTCCAGCGCCCGCAGCATATCCAGCGCCCCTTCCCCGGCCGACGCGGTAAAATCATCCTGCAAAGCCAGTACCAGCCCGTCACGCTCCCGGATTTCTCCCACGTCCGAATCTACGTACCAGCCGGGAGAGATGATGAAGTCCAGCAGGTACCGGTTGAGCGGCGTAATCTTTCCCGCGTATGCCACCTTCACTTTGGGGCTGTTTCCGGCAAATCCCGCAAGCCAGCCTTTAAAATGGCTGTCATTTCCTTCCCGGTTGGAACGCAAATCCCAAATGAGCAGCGGCTCGGCTCCATACGCACCGCCAATCCGCGACAGGGCATCGAGCTGCACCGACGCCTTCTCATCATAGGCGCTGAATGTCCGCGATATCAGGACCGGCGTACCGTCCGCGAGTTCTGAAGCCGCCACCGCCAGTTCCTCCTCAATCTCCTCGGCCATCACCTCCCAGGAGAGCGCGGTTGTCTTTCCTCCAAGGACTATCGTCTCCGGTAAGGAAGCGGCGTCTTCTTCCGTCAGGGACGCCGCCAGCATATAGCAAAGCCTTCCTTCTTCATCGATCCCTCGTTTCACCAGAGAAGGGTCGATTCCCGCCGCCGTCTGCTCATCCAGAAACAGCCCCGGGACATAGTAAGAGCGGTGCTGCTTTGCTGTGCAGGGGACGCCCTTGATCGTAAGATGATTATCCGTCACGATGCTTCTCAGCACATCGACGATCCGTTCCGACAATTCCGTACAGTTCACTGCCCCGGACTCCGCCGTTTCGGCAAGCAGTTCCTGTTCGGCCGCAGAAAAAACCTCGCTGCCGCCAAAATAATCGTAGGCGGCGTATCCCTGCCGCAAAATACGGAAAAGGGTCCGGATATCCTCCGCAGCCTCCTGTCCCGTTACCGTGTCTACATCCGTCTCCGGTTTTTCGGCCAGGGCCGCGATTTCCTCCTCGGGAAATGCCCCGAAAGGGTCGGTGGGATCCCCGGCCCATTCGGCGGGGAAATCCAGCTCTTTGCCGTTATAGATATCCCGCCGTTTTTGATTCACCGTTTCCAGAAACGCTTGGAACTCTTCCCGGCGTTTCTGCATCGTCTCCATATTCACATCTGAGCTTGAAACGCTTTCCCCGCCCGGTGTGCCTGGCGCAGGCTCTACGCTCAGCCATTCCGGCGGGCTTTTTCCGCAGCCGGAAAAAAGGAGCGCCGCCAAAAGGATTGCTGCCAGCCTGGTCTTTCCCCTTTGTCCCATCTCTTCACATACTTTCTTTCTCAAACATCCCGCGCAAATCGTAATACCGGATCATCCTTTCCGCCCGTTCCAGCGCCTTATCTGCCGGAACCCAGAGATCGGGGAGGAAACTTGTTCCATCCTGATTTTCCGCAGTCTCCATAAAGTGTAAATTCGTCCCCATCATGGCGGTCAAACCGGAATGTGGAAGATAAAACCAAGTGACATTCCCGGTCAGCAAAGCCCCTTTGGTATTGGTGCCGATGGCCAGCGTGTTCTCCTGCGCGCGCAATATACCGATGGACGATTCGCCCGAAGACGCACAGATTTTATCCTGCAGCAGCAAGGTCAGCCCCTTATGGGCGGAGAACGCCCCGGCGCTGCCGGTATTGGTCCACTGCGGCTCCTCCGGAAGGTCCTCCAGAAACCCTTCCACGATACCCTGATATCTCTGACGGAACATCGCCAGGTTTGTGCTGCTGAAATTGCCGGCCGCCGTGATCTTCGGAAAAGCCTCGTGCCCAGTCCATCCCCGATACCAGGCATCAAAATATGCGTCGTTCCCGCCCATGTTGCTTCTCAAGTCCCAGATCAGCACCGGCTCCCCGGCATACTCCCCGGCATACTCCCCGCCGCTTTCCGCCAGCCTATCCAGTTCCTTTTGCTGTTTTTGATCCAGTCCATTCATCCCGCCCATTGTCCGGGAGGTCAGAACCGGGATCCCGTCTTCCAGCCTTTCGGACGAGAAGGCCGTCCCGGCATCCTCAATATAGGGGATATTCCCGTCCGATGTCCATTGCAGCAAAACGGTTTTACCCTCGATCTGCGCGGTTTTCGGGAGCGCTCCATCTCGGTATTCCTGAAGGGTGCAAATAGACGCAATCGTATAGCGCAGCCGTCCTTCCTCATCAATCGTCCGCTTAACCAAAGCGGGGTCGATGCCTGCCGGATCGTCAAAATACAGATCGGGAACATAAAAGGTAAATTTTCCGATTCTTTCCAGCATATCGACACCGCCGCGATCCCCGATCAGAAAATGACAATCGGAAATCGCCTGATACAGCCATTTTTTCACGGCATTTTCCAGCTGAAGGGAGGTAATCTTTTTCCCGGAAAGCGCTCCGAGAATCTGTGACTTTAAAGCATTAAACTGCGTGTCCCCGCCGAAGTAATCGTATCCCACGTAAACCTGCCGCAGAAGGCGGAACAGCGTCTCCACGTCCTCCGCCGCCTCCTCATCGGTCAGGATTGCCTGCGGCTCCGCAGGCTCCTGCAGCAGTGCCGTCACCTCATCTTCGGTAAACGGCTCTCCCCAGGCATCCATATCGGACATCCAGCTTTCCTCCAGCGGGATCTCCTTCCCATCGTAGATTTCCCTCCGGCCCGCGTTCACCGTTTCCAGGAAGGTGCGAAACTCCGCCTGACGCTTTTCCAGTTCCCCGCTTTCCAGGGACGCTGTCTCATTGCTTGGTGCCACCGGGGTGGAAGACGGCCCGGAAAAGCATCCGGACAGGGCGGCTGCAATCAAAACCGCCGCTGCACCTGCCGCCAGCAGACTCCTTCCCCTTTTCATAAGCCCTCACCCCTTTATCTGCCCGCCGGATTCCCCGACCGAGCATCCCGGTTTTGATCTTAAATAATTTATATTTTATTATAAGCCTTTATATTTTATTATAAGCCGAAATGAATTCCTTTGCAATAGTTTGCCGGGCTGTTTTCGCATTTTGTCTGAATCGACCAGCTTTTCACCCTAAACATACGCAGATGTGCAAAAGTTTGCCGCCTGCCCATAAACGAAAAACGCCGGCTGTGCAGCCGGCGCCCGCCTTCCGCTATCCATATATCGGAATGAGAAAGACTTTATGTTACGGTATTTGCCCGGCAGATTCACTCCACCTTCGGGAGCAGGTCATCCTGTGCGGTAAACTCAGACCGGGTCTGCTTGCGGAACTCCCGCGGCGAGCAGCCATGGACATCCTTGAAAACCCGGTTGAATGTCTTCACATTTTGGAAACCGGACTGAAAGACAATTTCGGTAATCGGAAGGCCGGTCGTCAGCAAAAGGTACTCCGCCCTTTGCAGCCGCAGGGTCGTCAAATACTGATGAAAATGGATACCGGTATGGCTGCGGAAAAAGCGGGAGAAATAATTCATATTAAACCCTATGGCCTCCGCACATTCCTTTAGAGAAATATCCCGGGTATAGTTCTTGGTCAGATAGGCCAGGGCTTTTTTCAGGTTTACATCCTGGATCCCTTTCCGCTGCGGCTCCTGGTCGTTATCCGGCAGGAAACGCATAATAATTACCATAAACCAGCAAATCTCTGCCCGCACGGCCGACTGCCATCCGATGCTGCGGTTTTGATCCTCCTCCAGCATCCTTTCCATCAGCCCCCGCACCTCATCGGCCACCGCCTGGTCCCACCCGGTAGAACACCGGCATACCCGGTCAAGGCTTTCGGAAAGCCCCGAAAAATCCCCGTTATCGGCAATTGTCCCCGTGGCCAGCCGGGAAGAAAAACGGATTGAAAGCCATTTGGACTTCGGCCCGACCGGCGTCAGGCAGTGTATTTCCCCGCTGCCGATCAGCAGAATATCCCCTTCACGCAGCGTGTAGCTTTGTCCCAGGATCGACGCCTCAAACTGCCCTTCCCGCACCAGGGCCAGTTCAATCTCATCATGCCAATGGTACAGCTGTCCGCCGCCTGTGTGGACATAGGTCGTAAACGGGAAATCTGTCCGCAAAGGCTGCCTTTCATAAATTGCTTCCATAACCCTACTCCTTTATGTCTGTTTGCACAGCAAAGCTGTTTCCCCGCGCCCTGGCCTTTTCGGCTCTTTAAGCGCGGGACGGGCAGTGATTCAAATCTGCCCCTTACAGTTCGCCGGCCAGAATCCGTCTCTTTGTCTCTTCCGCGTCGGCGATATACAGCCGGTACCAGGTGATAAATACCAGGATCGACCACAGTTTACGGTAATTGTCGGCTTTGCCGCTGCGATGGTCCTCCAGCATCTGCAGGGCGGCTTTCTTGTCAATATACGCGTCGGCCTTGGAGTTCAGAATGATATCCCGCGCCCACTCGTACAGCTCTCCCCGCAGCCAGACGCGCACCGGCACCGGATAGCCCAGCTTCGGGCGCATAAACGTCTCAGGGTTCACGTAATCCTTAAAGGCATACCGCAGTAGGTATTTGGTCGTACCCTCCCGCAGCTTTTCATCCACCGACAGGGTAGACGCGAATTTCCAGACCTCGCGGTCGAGGAACGGGACGCGGACCTCCAGCGAATGGGCCATCGACAGCCGGTCGCCTTTGACAAGGATATCGCCCCGCAGCCACGTCATCAGGTCACAGTACTGCATCCGGGTCATCGGGTGCTCGCCCTTTGTCTGGGCAAAGATATCTTTTGTCAGCTCGGTATAGCTCTGATTCGGGTCATACGTTTTGAGAAAACTCTTTTTGTCCTTTTCCTCAAACAGGAACGCGTTCCCGACATACCGGTCCTCCAGCTTGGTCCCGGCGCGGTGGAAAAAGGCCTTTCCCTTGACTCCCTTCGGCCAGACGGCGGAGATGCCCCGGCAGGCCGCCTTAAAGGCCGCAGGCGCGTTTTCAAACCGTCCCGACAGCTGCGAGTCCATATAGAACTTGTACCCGCCGAACAGCTCGTCCGAGCCTTCGCCCGAGAGGATGGTCTTGACGTAGTGGGAGGCCTCCTCCGCAATCATATAGATCGCGACGGTGGACGGATCCGCAACCGGTGAGTCCAAACTCCAGACCACCCGTTCAAAGGCATTGCGGAACTGCTCACAGTTGCCCTTGAGCTTGATGTGCTCGACGTTTAAGTGCTTCGCGATCTCTGCCGCGTCGTCGATCTCGGAATAGGACGCGACGTCAAAGCCGACGGTCAGCGCCTTGATGCCGGGGTTGATCCGACTGGAAATGGCTGTAATAATCGCCGAGTCAATGCCGGAGGAAAGGAAGGTGCCGACCTCGACGTCGGAAATCATATGGTACTCGACCGACTCGGTCAGGACTTTCCGCAGCTGCTCCGCCTTCTGCTCAAAGCTCTCCTTAGAAGGGGCCGCAAAGCGGTAGTCCTCATACTGGACAATCTTTTGGATGCCGTTTTTATTCAGCAGCATATAATGGGAGGCCTCCAGCACCTCAACCTTATCGGTAATGGTGTAAGGCTCCGGGACGTACTGGAAGGTAAAGTAGTGCTGCAAAAACTTCGGGTCGACCGTAAAGCCGCCCATCTTTTCATCAAAGATGAACGCCTTCATCTCCGACGCGAACATAACCCCCGATTCCGTCTCCCGGTAGTACATCGGCTTGATGCCGAAGGGGTCACGGCCGACAAAGCAGTTTTTCGCCTCGCCGTCATAGATCATGATGGCGAACATTCCCCGCAGCATCTTGATAAAATCCGGCCCGTACTTGCGGTACAGGGCGACGATCACCTCGATCTCCGAGTTGGTATAAAACCGGATACCCTCGTCGATCAACGGCTTCCGCAGGTCGCGGTAGTTATAAATCTCGCCGTTAAACACCGCCGTATACCGTCCGTCCGGGGAGGTGTACGGCTGGGAGCCGGTATCCAGGTCGATAATCGAAAGCCGCCTGAAAGCAGCGCAGAAATTGTCCCGGACAATATAATCGCTTTCATCCGGCCCGCGGTGGCGGATCGCATGAGACATTGTAGTCAACAGCTTTTCATCGTTCAAAGAGGGATCACGGTTGAACATTCCGACAAAACCACACAAAGCTAAAAGCCCCTTTCCGTGGGAAAATCCAGAGTCAAATCACAAATATCCTTCCCCGCACATCGACAGGGAAGGATATACGTCTTTGTATCCGTATTGCATTATTTATTGAAAATCGAAAGCAAAGAATCAAAATCAAGATCGTCGATGTTGGAGGTATCCTGCGCCGGTTCCGCCTTCTTGACGGGCGTGTCAAAAATCGACTTTGCCTGAGAAGCGGGAGCCTTATCGGCCGCAGCCTTGGCGGAATCCTTCTTTACAGGGGGCTGCGGCATAGCCGGCCCGGCCTCGCCGTCAAAACCAGTCGCAATAACCGTAACGCGCATTTCGTTCGCCATCGTCTCGTCGTAAACAACACCCCAGAAGATAATCGCTTCTTCGTCGACCGCTTCCTGGATCATCTGCGAGACATGGTCGGCGTCGGAGAAGAGCATATCGGGAGAAGCGGTGATGTTGACGATAACCGCCTTCGCACCCGCAATCGAGGTATCCAAAAGCGGAGACGCAATCGCCATAGCGGCAGCTTCCTCGGCCATATTTTCGCCCGCGGCATATCCCATGCCCATATGGGCAAGCCCTGCGTTGCGGATAACGCTGCACAGGTCTTCAAAGTCCAGGTTGACATAGCCGCTGGTGGA
>CAYWRQ010000001.1:0-25310 GCA_964460915.1 uncultured Oscillospiraceae bacterium | reverse complement strand
ACAGCTGTAGCCCTCCCCTTGCAGGGTGGTGGAAATCAGGTTGGAAATCGAAGAAATACCCTGCTTCAAGACATTATCCGCTTCCTCAAACGCCTGTTTCATGCTGGCTTTCTTCAGGTCGATGACTTCACGGATGCGGTCATTGGGAATGACAACCAGCGAGTCAACTTCCTCTTTGAGCATTTCAATGCCCTGCAGCGCATAATTCATCCTGCGGCGGCCTTCATATCCAAAGGGCTTGGTGACAACGGCAATCGTCAAAATGCCCATCTCTCTGGCAATCTGCGCGACGACAGGAGCAGCGCCGGTACCGGTACCGCCGCCCATGCCGGCCGTAATAAACAGAAGATCGGTCCCTTTAATGGCAGCCGAAATCTCCTCACGGTTTTCATCCGCAGCCTTCATCCCCATTTCGGGGTTGCCGCCCGCGCCATGACCCTGCGAGCTTTTCAGGCCAATCTGGATGGTCAGGTCTGCCTTTGAAATATTCAGTACCTGTTTATCCGTGTTGATGGCGATAAATTCCACGCCCTCGACACCGTCTTCAACCATGCGGTTGACGGCGTTGCCGCCTGCGCCGCCTACGCCGACAACTTTGATGTTTGTAGTTCTCTCGTCTTCGGTTTCCAGAGTGAATTTCACGTTCATTTCCTCCTATGGAAAGAGCGATGCGAAAAAACCTTTCCCGCATCTTCTCTTGTATTTTACTTCCGGCCCCCAAAGGGCATCGCTTTCTTTCCCTAAAAGCATCAAAGTACCCCGCAAGCCTGTCCGGTCTCGGCTCACCAACATCCACTACCCGCCCTTTTCCCCGGCGCCTTTTTGTGCGCACAAGAAAACCGCATAGTGAACCCATGTTATTTATTATGGTATCAGATTTAGCGGAAAAGTGCAAGGGAAAAAATGCAAAATTCACGGCTGAAAGCAAATTTTTTTCTAAATTACTCACAAATCCATCTGAAAATCGCCCAATAACGGGCATTTTCACATTCCACCGGAAAAAATTTTCACCTTATCCCGTGATGCTCGGCACGGAAGGGGCCTGCGTTCCGACCCCGGTATTGCCGGAGCCGCCCGACCCGGCGCCCCCCGCGACACCGACCGGCCCGGAGGACGCGGAAGATTCGGAAGAAGTACCGTTATCCGAAGGATGCGTTTCCGGTGCGCTCTCCAAGGAGGAAGGGGTCGCACTCGAAACGGACGGTGGCTGCGGCGCCGTCTGGACAGTACCCTGGGGAGAGGATGCGACGCTGTTTCCGCCGACGTTTGGCAGCTGCGGAAGACGCATACCGTCCGAGGTCTGGTAGCTTTCCTCGGAGGATGGATCCTCCGGCTCCACACTTTCGGAAGAGACGTCCTCCTCCGAAGAATCCACCGTATCCTCCCCTTCTTCGCCGCCCTCACCCGGCTCGGTTCCCGTTTCCTCCGGCAAAACCACCGGCTCCGGCGGCGCGTACAGCACCTGCTCAAGCGATTCGGAATACGGGTCGGTCCAGCTCCAGCCAGCCTGTGCCGCGCCTGCCGGCGGGGAGCAAGCCGTCTGGTTGTTGAAATAAACCCGGTCGGGGTTGGTCAGGTCGATCCGCCCGGTCTCATCGACGCCGACTGTGCCGGACTCATACAAAATTGCCTTCAGGGTCGCCATCTTCGCGTCCATATCAGTCAGCGGCCCGATGTCGATTTCAATCCGGTTCTGATAATAAATCCGGAGCCGAAGCTCATCGCTTAAATTCATCGCCGAAATATCGTGAATCGAATAATCCCAAAGCTCGTCCCGGATCGTCCGCCAGGTGGACAGCGTCGCCTGCTGCTCTTTCGTCAGGCTGGTGATATACTGCCCTTCCACAAGGCCGCTGACGTCGGGGCCAATGACGACCTGGGCGTCTACCGCAGCAGACACGGCGATTCCGATCAGCCTTCCGCTCTCCGTAAACTGATAAAATGCCCCGCCTTCACTCACCTGTAGGATAGGATCCCCGTCCGTGACCACAATATCCAGCTGGTCGGGAAAATGGCGTTTAACCTCCACCGACTCCGCTTTCGTCAGGATCTTAAGGGCGTCCTCCTCTATTTTATCGGTATTGAGCCGCAGCAGGTTGTCCCCCGCTTTGGCATTTACGGCCGCTAGGATCTCTTCCCTCGAATAAACCGCGCTGCCGGAAGGGGAGATCGCCTGTACATTGAAAAAGACGGTAAACGAAAGGACAACGCAGACGATGGTCAAAATAAGGCCCAATAGGATATAGTAGATGATATAGCTGCCATGACGGCGGCGGCGCCTGACGTTTTGCACCCGGCTGATCTGCTGGGCGCGCTCGTCCTGCAGTCGACCGGACATACCCGAAGGGCCGGGCCCGGCTGTGCCGCTTGAAACAGCCTGAAAACGGGCCGCGCCCCCTTCGGCCTGTCCGCCGGACGGCGGAACACCGTTTGTCCGCTGAAACTGTGCCATATCTGTCTCCTCCTTTCTGCTATCCTATCCGGACTGCGGGCCGGTATAAACTGCATCCGGCCCTATCGAACCCACCATAAAACAATCCTTGCTACATCCGCCGGATATCCGCGCCGATCATCCGAAGGGATTTTTCCGGCCGCTCGTACCCCCGGTCAATATGGGAAAGCCCATATATCAGGCTTTCCCCCTCCGCGGCTAGGGCGGCCGTGATCAAAGCCGCTCCTCCCCGCAGGTCCATCGCCTGTACTGCGCAGCCCCGCAGCCGGTCAACCCCGTACAGCGTTGCCGTCTGTCCGCTGATCGCGATGTCCGCGCCCATTAAGACCAGCTGGGGGAGGTGCTTAAACCGGCTCTCGAAAATCCGCTCATGGATCGTCGTTTTTCCTTCGGCAATACAGCACATCGCCGTCACCATCGGCTGCGCATCCGTCGGAAAGCCCGGAAACGGGGCCGTTTCAATCTTCCCCGGGGAGATCAATCTCTCATCCCGGCTAATCCGGACGCGATCCCGGTAGATTTTTAGCTTACAGCCCATCCTCCGCAGCAGGGTCAGTATACTGCCGATCGTCGCCGGGTCAAACCCTGAGACCACCACATCCCCGCCGCAGGCTCCGGCACAGCAGAGAAAGGTCGCCGCTTCAATCCGGTCGGCCATCACCGTATACGAACAGCCGTGCAGGGATTTTACCCCCTCGATCAGCAGGATAGACGTCCCCTCGCCGACGATCACAGCCCCGCACTCCCGCAGGAAACGACAGAGGTCAACGATTTCCGGCTCCCGCGCGGCGCCCCTCAGCACCGTCCTTCCCTCGGCCAGCACCGCCGCCAGCAGGATATTTTCCGTTGCGCCGACGCTGGGGAACGGCAGCGTAATTTCCGCGCCCCTCAGCCCGCTGTGATAAGCATACAGCTTTTCACCCCGCTCCTCAACCGTCATGCCCAGCGCCCGCAGCCCCATCAGGTGCAGATCAATCGGCCGCGTTCCCAGCTCGCATCCGCCCGGCAGGCAAAGGGTGGCTTCCCCTGTGCGCGCCGCCACCGAGCCTAAAAAAACAACCGACGAGCGCATTTCCCGTACCAGCCGGTCCGGGATACAGCTGCCGGAAAGCTGGGAAGGATCGATCACCGCTTCCGAATCGGAAAGGGCCGACTTGCACCCAAGGCTGTCCAGAATCCGCAGCGATACCCCGGTATCCGACAGCCGCGGGACCCGGGACAGCAGCACCGGCGTACTGCATAAAACGCTCGCCGCCATAATGGGCAGGACGCTGTTCTTCGCGCCGTGGACCTTGACCTCGCCGGACAACCTCCGGCCGCCGTTCACTTTAAAATACGCTTTCTCTCTGCCGCCGGCCTGCTGTTTTCCGGCCGAATTCGGGCAGCTGCCTGATGTACAGATATCGCAAAGCCGGTTCCCGCAGGGAGCGGTTTCCGGCAGGGATGCCTGCTGCAAAAATCGTTCAGACGCCGTTTTCCGCTCCCCGTGCAGCTGAAACCCCGGTAAGCCAAAAGGGCCGGGCCCAAATTCATGGAACCGCGCGGGACGTCCCGCCGGATATCCCGGCTGGGGTAAAACGAGCTGTATGCGCTGCCGCTTCCCATCGGATTGTTCGCCGGGCGCTGTATCATGAACATATAAATTTTCTGTCTGCACCGCTGTCACTCCTCTCGCCATACCGTTATTATATGCAGGTGAGAGGAAAAATTTGAAAGATGATACAAAAATTATCCGGGTATTCCCTTTGCCTCCAAGGTCCTCCGGATGGATTCGCCGATCCGGGCACAGGTGTCCGGCACCGCCAGCTTAGAGGCGTTTTCCGAAAAGCTGCGCACCCGTTCAGGGGAATCGACAAATTTTTGGACTTCGCCGATCAGCCATTCCTTAGAATAATCCTTCTCCTGGACAACGAGTGCAGCACCGGCATTTTGCAGCACCATGCCGTTATGATACTGATGGTTTTCCGCCGCGTAGGGGTACGGGACGAGGATCGAGGGCGCGCCGACCATTTCCAGCTCGCTGATCGTGATTGCGCCGGCGCGGGAGATCACAAGGTCCGCCGCCGCCAGATAGAGATGCATCTGGTCAATGAATTCCATCGCCTTGATCCGCGGATATTTCGACAGGTCAAGGCCCCGCTCGGCCAGCATCTTCGGGAAACGCTCCCGGCCGTTTTTGCCGAAGCCGTGGATATGGTTGATCTCGCCCTTTTCCGCGTGCCATTGCATCAGATCGGCCGCCATCTTATTGATCGCCGTAGCCCCAAGGCTGCCGCCGACCGAAAAGATCGTAAAATGATCGTCCAGCCCCAGCCGTCTCCTCGCCTCTTTTTTGGTGATCCCGATGAAGGACTGCCGGACAGGGTTGCCGACCACTTCAAAATGCTTGCCCTCGGGGATGCGCGCCTGCGCTTCCGGGAATGCGAGGAAAATGGTTTCCGCCTTTGCCGCCAGCATCTTCGTCGTGACGCCGGGAAAGGCATTCTGTTCATGAAGGAAAACCGGAACGCCCATCTGCTCCGCCTTCCGTATCACGGGACCGGAGACATATCCGCCCGTGCCGATCGCGATATCCGGCTTGAAATCCGACAGGATCTGATCCGCCCTGTGCCCGGAAAGCATCAGCCACCAGGCCGCCTTTATATTGTGCGCCACATCCCACGGCAGAAGGCTGCGGTAAAAACCGGCTATGTTGATATGCGCGACTGGATACCCCTGATTGGGGATCATCGTGTCCTCCATATTGCCCGGCACCGCCGCAAACAGAAATTTTGAGTCAGGATAAATCCGCGCCAATTCGTTGGCAATCGCCACAGCCGGGTTGATGTGTCCGCCGGTCCCGCCTCCGGCCAGTAGAATTCTCATCGAACAATCTTCCTTTCACGCTTCACAGGATGGGTCTTTTTTAGATATCGTGGGAGCTGATAATCCGGATCGTCGGCTTTGCCTTCTGTCCGGTCCCGCCGGCCTTGCCGGTTTTATCCGGGTCAATATCGTCGTTTCGGGCAATCGTCGGCCGGCAATGGCGGGAGATATTCAAAACAACCCCCATCTGAGCCAGCTGCATCAGCGTCGCCGAACCACCTGCCGAGAAAAACGGCAGCGATATGCCGGTAGTCGGCATCGAGTTGGTGACAACGGCGATGTTGAGAAGCGCCTGCGCGCCAAACTGCAGGACAATCCCGATGACGACCATCGCGCTGAACTTATCCGGCGCGCGCATGGCAATCGAAAATCCGCAGGCGACAAAGAGGACAAACAGCAGGATAATCGTCAGCGCCCCGACTAGCCCCAGCTCCTCGCAGATAATGGCAAAAATAAAGTCGTTCTGCGGCTCCGAAACCCAGAGGAATTTCTGGGTCGAGTTGCCCAAGCCGACGCCGAACAGGCCGCCGCTGCCGATCGCGTACAGCGACTGCACGATCTGCCAGGCATCCCCGGTAATCTCCCCTCCAAAGGGGTTTAGCCAGGTATCAAACCGTCCGCCGATATAGTTAAAACCAAATGCCTGCAGGATCACCAGGCCCAAAATCCCAATCGGTACCAAGCCGATCAGGTAATAGACCTTTGACCCGGCGATAAACATCATGCCGCCGCAGATGATAATCATCAGCAGGATACAGGACATATGCCGCTGGGCGGCGATAATCGCAAGTACCGGGACCAGATACATAAAAAATTCCAGCATGCCCTTTTTAAAGGTCCCCATCTGCCGATAGTTTTTCGCAATCAGCGCCGCAAAGACGATAATCAATCCAAATTTCATCAGCTCGGACGGCTGGAACGTGATACCGCCCGGCAGCTTAATCCAGCGCCTGGCGCCGCGGTCATCCTCAAACAGAAGCGCCAGCGCCGTAAGCACAAGGCATCCAAAGTAAATCAGCTTATACGTCTTCAGATACAGCTGATAGGGAATATACGAAAGGACATACATCGCAGCCAGTCCCAAGCCGACAAACAACGTCTGCCGCATAACCAGATAAAGGCCGCTGTCGTTCTCATACAGCGAGGTCGCATAGCTGGCTGAAAAAACCATAATCAGCCCGATTGTGACCAATAGAACAATCAGGAAGAAAAAGGAGATATCCATCCGCCCCATTTTGGCCTTTCGGTTACGGGCCGGCTTTTTCGCGATGGTCTGTTTCATCGAAGTATTTTTCCGGGTACGCGTATTCTGCTTCTGCCGCGTATTCCGATTGTCCGGGGGATTTCCCCGGCGGGAAGCGTTTCTCCCTGCCTGCCCGGAAGGACCCGTTCTGGTTGGCGTCATCCGATCATTCCTTTCTATCCTCGCGCAGAATTACAAGTAAAAGTATGCCGCGATCACCGACAGGATACCTCCGATCAGCGCCGCCCCGGTCATAATCCCCGACACGGCTTTCCCGCTCGACCCGCGGGCAAGCATCCACTCTCCGATATTTTTTTCCTGCACCTGTTTTCCGACGGCCTGGCATACAACCCTTATCATAACATAGATTCCCTCAAAAATAAAGGGGATTCCTGCAGGAAGAAGAAAAAGCGGCGTCCCGGACAGAATTCCAATAAACGCCGGAATGGCTCCCATCATCATCCGACCGCCGCTTCCCTCCCGAATCTTCTCGGGCGGAAACGCAAACATCAGCAGCCCCAAAAGGCCTCCTGCCGCCGCAAAGGAAAGGATGTTCCCGACCTCTGCGCCTAAAACCGTACAGACAGCCGCAGTGCTCAGGCACTGTACCAGCGATATGGAGGCCGCCTCCCCGCTGACCGACTGCATCCGGTTCCCGCCGCAGGCCGCGCCAAAGATCAGAAGCAGATACCAGATCCCGCTCCCCAGCTCAGCCTGCCTGCCGGAAAACGGGAGCAGGACAATCGTCGAGTAGCTGCCCGAAAAGGACAGGGCCGTTAAAAAGGCCAGCCCGACACACCAGGTAAGTCCCCAGCGCAGGAGAAAGTGCATCGGGCGAAGTCTTTTCGCCGCCCGCCAGTCGTCCGTCATACCGACCGCCGCCATCAGCGCCGCGCCTAAAAGGACGGCCGTGATCTTCCCGGCCGAGAAGCCGGAACCGGTTCCGCCCATAACGGCAAGGGCCGCCGCCGCCAAAATCCCCGCAGGGAAAAATCCGGCAAGAAAAAGCAGCCCGCCAAAATCCGGAGCCTCATCCCTGCCGGGGGTCAGCCCTTCCCCTTTACGGACCAGCATCGTCCGCCCAAGGTCCATTTTATTCAGCTTGCCGATCAACGGCTTTCCGGTTAAAGCGGCAATCAGAAACGCGATTACCGCTGCCGCAATGGCGACCATATCTTTCACCCTCTCGTTTTAACGGGAAAGCGGACCGCTTATCTTACCCGCTTATCCATGACATCCACCCGGCGCAGGCCCTGATCGTCAAATACGTCGTGAATGACCCGCTCGAAATGAGAATTCCGTCCGGCCTTAAACAGGAGGACATCGTCCCCCCGCCGGTCGGTCCGCAGATATTGGGTGATGGCGTCGGGCGACTCCATCGTCAGGACCTGTGTCCTGGAATAGGGCGCAGCGCCTTCTTTTACCTCCGCCCCGTGCGTGCCGGACACCAGGATCAGATCGGCTCCCGCCTGGGCCAGCCGCCGGCCCGCCGCCCGGTGAAACGACGGAGCGCACTCCCCAAGATCCTCCATCTCTCCTAAAACCGCAATCTTCCGGCGGCCGTGGAACTGCGCAAAATAGTCCGCCGCCTCCTTCATCGACTCGGGCGTTGAAGTCCAGCTGTCATCTATAATCGTCACGCCGGACGAAGCCGTCATCAGAGACAGCCTTCCTGGCAGCGGCCGGAACCGTTCCAGCACCTCCCGGATCGTCCCCTCCGGCACGCCCATCAGCACCGCCGCCGCAAAGGCCGCCAAAGCGTTATAGCAATTCCCCTTCCCCGGCATCTGCAGCGAGATGCGGGTCGTCTTCCCGTAGCAGCTGACATCCAGGACCGTTTTACCCCGTTCTTCCTTTATGATTTTGCCGGTTACGTCGCACCGGTTATCAATCCCATAATAAAATACATCGCCGAAAAAGCCATCCGGAAGCTCATACAGCATCGGGTCGTCCGCGCAAAGGATAATCGGGTCGGTGCTCTCCATTGCGCGGGTCAGGGAAAGCCGCTCCCGCAGGATATTCTTTTGGCTGCCGAAGGAGCCGAGATGGGCGCTGCCGACGCCGGTAATGATCGTGGCCGACGGGCGGCAGATCTTTCCCAGCCGTTCAAAGCTGCCGGGGATCATAAAGCCCATCTCCACCACCGCGCACCGGTCATCCGCGTCCAGTCCCAAAAGCGTCTTTGGGACGCCCAGATCCCCGGTCAGTTCCCAACGGGTGCGGCTGGTCTTCCCGACCTCCGACAGGATATGGTACAGCATTTCCCGGACCGTCGTCTTTCCGTCGGAACCGGCAATCGTGATGATGCGGGTATGGAACTGCCTGCGGTACCAGGCCGCAATGCGGCAGAAGGCGTCGTAGGGGGCGGCGCTGCAAACCGCGCAGGGAAAAGCGCACCCTTCCGCTTGCTCCAAGGGGACCTGCATAATGACGGCGGCGGCACCCTTTTCCACTGCCTCTGCCGCTGTCCCTGGCTGCAATTCCAAGTACAGGCATCCGGGACGCACCTCCTGTAAAGAAGCCGCAATCCATTCGACCTCCGGATCGCCCATCGGCTGCACCGCCCATTTCGCATCAGCCGCCCTTATCAGCCAGCTGAGGTTCATTTTCTGCATCGTCTATTCTCCTTCAAGCCCATGGATCCTTTATTCCATCTCCGCCAAAGCGTCCGCAACAACTTCCCGTTCATCAAAATGACGCTTTTCATGGCCAATGATCTGATAATCCTCATGCCCCTTCCCCGCCAGGACAATCGTATCCCCCGGAAGGGCGTTCCGGACGGCATCGTAGATGGCTTCCCGCCGGTTGACAATGACCTTATAGGGGGTCGTCGTCCCCTCCAGGCCCGGCAGGATCTCGTCGATAATCGCCTGCGGGTCCTCCGTACGGGGATTATCCGAGGTCACAATCACATAGTCCGCAAACTTTGCCGCCGCCGCAGCCATCAGCGGCCGCTTGGTACGGTCGCGGTCGCCGCCGCAGCCAAACAGGCAGACCAACCGCCCCTTGACCGTCTCCTTGAGGGCAGAAAGGACATTTTCCAGCGGATCGGGCGCGTGGGCATAGTCGGTAATGACCGTAAAGTCCCGTCCGGTCGGGATGATCTCGATCCGGCCCTTGACCCCGGTAACCGTCTGCAAAGAGGCGATAATCTGCTCAACCGGCAGCCCCAGCATCAGGCAGATTGCCGCCGCCGCCAGCGCATTGCGCACCGAAAAGACCCCCGGCATCGCAAACCGGACCGGATATTCCTTCCCGTCGTAGAGCAGCGTAAACTCCACCCTCTCCGGATGGCAGACAATATCCTTCGCGGACACATCCGCCCCCTCCGAAGCGGAAAAGGTCAGGCAGGGAATTTCCTCCCCGGCGACGGACGCAAGCTCTCCCAGCAGCTGCCGTCCATGGGCATCGTCGATCCCGATGACTGCCGCTTTGCAGCGGCTAAACAGCTTCCGTTTGGCCGCGTAGTAATTTTCAATGCTGCCGTGATAATCCAAATGCTCGTGGGACAGGTTGGTAAAGGCGGCGACCTCATAATAGCTGTCGCCGATCCGCTGCTGCTCCAGGGCGTGGGAGGAAACCTCCATGACGCAGTAACCGCATCCCGCGTCCCGCATCTGCGCGTACAGTTCTTCCAGCTCCATCGCCTCGGGCGTCGTATTTTCCGCGTGCAGCGCCTGATCGCCGATCTCGTTTTGAACGGTCCCGATCAGCCCGACCCGGTTCCCGGCGTCGGTCAGCACCTTTTTGACTAGGCTCGTAACCGTCGTCTTGCCCTTGGTCCCCGTAACGCCGACCAGCTTCATGCTACGGGAAGGATGGCCGAAAAATGCCGACGCGGCCTGCCCGTAAAACCGGTGGGTATCCTCCACGTCCAGCTCGCGGGAAAGCCCCAGCGGCCGTTCCGCGACAACGCACCCGGCGCCCTTTTCAAGCGCTGCGGCCGCGAAGCTGTGCCCGTCTATCGTACCGCCCCTGATACAGACAAATACGTCCCCCGGTTCTACCTTACGGGAATCGCACACAATCCCCTTTACCTCAAAATCAAAATGCGTATCCGTAGGCAATCCCATTTCTCTCAGCAATGCAGACAAAAGCATTTTACCCATCCTTTCAGCACATATCTGTTTATTTTAACCGGCCGGCTGTTTTTCATACTGCCTTTTATGCGCCGTCCTCGCCCGAAACAACGCACTCAATCTCAACAACCGTGCCGCGCTCGAGAGAGGTCCCAACCTCGTACTGCTGCGCGGAGACCTTCGCCTTGACATTGTTGGCGGCACCGCCGGTGACGCGGACATTCAGGCCGTAATTGCCGAGCGTCTGGCTGGCCTGGGTCGGCGACAGTCCGACAACGCTGGGCATCGTAACATAAGCGGTTTCGCTGCCCTCGGTGTAAACGACGACGGTCGAATCATTCGGGACACGGGCGTTTTCATCCGGAAAGATATCCACAACCTGGGTACCGTTTCCGATGATATACGCGTCCAGCCCTTGGCCGGCCAGCTTAGACCGTACGGTCGCGGCATCCAAACCGACCAGCCCGGAGGGAACCGAAACCTCCTGGTTTTCCAGTTCCTCGTCGGTAAAGTAGGTCGAAATGCCGAGGTAGGGCAGGATATCCTGCATGACGCTCGACGCCAGCGGCCCGACGACGTTGTTCGCGTACGCCCGGTCGCCCTCGGTCGGGCTGTCGATCAGAACCAGCGCCGCGACCTGCGGATCGTCTGCCGGGGCAAATACCAGATAAGAGAAGACGTACATTTCCTCCTTGCTCTTATCGTTGGTCAGGATCTGCGCCGTACCGGACTTGCCGCCGATGCGGTAGCCCTTTACATACGCGTTGGTGCCGCCATTGGCCGCAACAACCTGCTCCAGCGCATCCCGCATGATTGCGGAGGTTTCCTCCGAAATAACCTGGCGTTTTACCGTCGTACCAAACTCCTGCACCGTATTGCCGTCCTGGTCGATGACCCGATCTACAACGCGGGGAACCAGCAGATTCCCGCCGTTGATCGCCGCCACTGCGGCCGTCAGCATCTGCAGGGGCGTCATAGTGTTGGACTGGCCAAAAGAGCAGGAGGCCAAAGATATCTTATTCATCGTATCATCATAATAAACGCCGACCCGCTCCGCCGGAAGGTCAATACCCGTCTTCTCGGTCAAACCGTAGGCTTGATAATATTCAAAGAACTTCTGCGCGCCGAGATCCTGGCCGATCTGCATAAATGCCGGGTTACAAGAGTTGACCAGCGCTTCGGTAAAGCTCTGCAAGCCATGGCCAGAGGTACGATGACAATGGATCGGCAACGTTTCATCGCCATCTGCAAAATTGACGACGCCACTGCAGTAGTAGGTGGACTCCAAACTTGCGGTACCTTCCTCCAAGGCTGATGATGCTGTAACAACTTTAAATACCGAGCCAGGCTCGTATGTATCGGTAATAGCCTTGTTCTGCCACATAGTTTCCCGGGCGACCTGCCGCGCTGTGGCTTGCTCCTCCTCAGACTCTAGCTCGGCAATCTGCTGAATCGTATAATTATCCAGAAGGGCATACGGATCATTGCAGTCATAGTTCGGATAGCTGACAAGGCCCTTGATCGCGCCCGTATTGCAATCCATAACGATGATTGTGGCACCGCCGTCAGGCTGGTACTGATCCACCGCACTTTGCAGTTCCTTTTCGATATATTCCTGAATGACGACATCGATTGTCGTGACAATTGAGTTCCCATCTATCGCGTCGAAGGTCTTTTCATAAGTAGTCGGCATTGTGTTTTGCATTGAGTCTTTGGCTGTAATCATCCGTCCGTCAGTCCCAGAAAGAACGGAATTATAATAGGCCTCTAGGCCATATACACCTTCATTCTCGCCGTTGCAAAAGCCCAGCACACTGGACGCTAGCGTCGAATAGGGGTAATACCGTTTAGTGGACGTCTCCAGCGTGACGCCGATATACCCTTTTTCATCCAGCATCGCGTTCAGCTCATTGACAGTGGCCTTATCGATTTTGCTGGCGATCTTACGGTAGTTTTTGTCCGTATAGGACATATTCTCCAAAACGCCGTCAACATCAATTCCCAAAACCGTCGCCAAATCCTGAGCCATCTGCTTTTTATACGCCTCCGGATCGACGTCGATCTTGATCGTATCCTCGCTCCCGTCAATCGCAACCTCCTGGGTTTCCGGGATATTCTCAACAATTCTCGCCGGGTCAATGATCACGTTCCAAGCGGTCGCGCTTTGGGCCAGCACATTCATATTGGTATCGTAAATCGTACCCCGGTTGGCGGAAATAACCGTATCGGACAGTTGCTGCCTGGCGGCCCGCCCTTCCATCTCTTCTCCGCGGACAATCGACCAGTTAAACAAGTTATACAGCACCCAAACCAGCACGATCAGCATAACCGGGCATACGACAAACACCAGTCGCTGCATCATCGTCATATTTTTCCTATAAATTTTTGCCATTGCTTTTTTCCTTTCATCACCGGTACGTGGGCAGATATGGACGAAATGAAAAACATCTGTAAAGATTTCCGCAATCCACCCATATAAGAACAAAAGGTTAAGACATTACCATCTCAACCTCCTATTTGTATCTATTCAGTTTTCTCCGGATATATGTATAAAGCAAAAATATGCATCCGCACTGCGGGATCCCGTCACGCAGCCCGTCATCAGAAATCAATCCCGATCCCCGCAAAGAAATCGGAAATAATATCAATCAAGGTCCGGCTCTTTTCGGGCGTCTGGATCTTATTGGCCTGCTGCACCTTAAGATAGGTGACCTGAGAGTTATCCGGCTTGACCATGCCCAACTCGTCCAAAGCAATCTCCTCGACCTGAGACAAAGACATCTGGCCGTCCAGCTCCGCTTCCATCCGAACCTTCTCGCTGGTCAGCTCCTCCAAACGGGCAGTCGCTTCGTTGATGTCCGAATTCAGCTGCGCAATCTGCACCCTTCCGTAGAGGGACGCGAAGACAACCGCCAATATCACCATCGCAACCGAAAGGATCTTCGCCGGATGCGGCAGCTTTTCCCGCTTCGGCAGCCGCTCGATTGCAGGGGCAGTAGCCTGCGCTTCAAACTGTTCAAAATTATACTCTCTCTTGGTTGCAAGATTGCTTTGCATGAGAACATTACTCCTTTAAAAGGCCGGCAGGAAACTTCCCGCCTATCTATCGCAAGTTATGAATTGCGTTCATGTATTTTTTCCAGGATCCGAAGCTTTGCGCTGGCGCTCCGATGATTGGCGGCCAATTCCTCCGGGCTGGGAAGGATCGGTTTCCGGTTGACCAGCCTGGCTGCCGGTGTCCTGCCGCAGACACATACCGGGAACTCTGGCGGGCAGATGCACCCTTTTGCCAGTTCGGCAAACTTCTGCTTGACCATCCGGTCTTCCAGCGAATGGAAGGTGATAATGACCAGCCTGCCGCCGGGAGATAAGCAGTCAAACGACACGTCAATCCCCTGGGAAAGGGAATCTAATTCGGAATTCACCGCAATCCGCAGTGCCTGAAAGGTCCGCTTGCAGGGATTCTTCTCTCTTTTGGCAGAAGCAGGCATCGACGACTTGATGATCGAAACCAGCTGCATCGTCGTTTCAACCGGGGCCTTTTCCCTAGACTTCACAATATTGCGGGCAATACTGCGGGCGTAGCGCTCCTCGCCGTACTCCCACAGGATGCGGGATATTTCCGCTTCAGAGGCCCCCCGCAGCAAATCCGCCGCCGTCGCCCCCGTTTGGGACATCCGCATATCCAGCGGCGCGTCCTCTCGATAGGAAAAGCCACGGGTCGGATTGTCCAGTTGCCAGGAGGAAACCCCCAAATCCAACAAAACACCGTCGACCGGCAGGGCAGACTCCCGTTCCAAAACCTGCGCCATTTCCCGGAAATTTGTTTCGATGACTTTTGCCTGCGTGTACATGGCAAGGCGCTCGGAAGCAACCTTCACCGCGTCGGGATCCTGATCCAGCGCGTACAGTCGGCCGTCCGTAAGGCGGCGGGCAATCTCTCTGCTGTGACCGGCCCCGCCGGCTGTCCCGTCCACATACCGGCCTGAGGGATTGATATGTAAACCGTCCAGGCATTCCTGAAGCAATACGCTGTAATGTGAGAACTCCATGAAATACCCTCCGTAGGCGTTTTGATAAAGGCCCATAGCCTGCGGAGAGAACCCATAGGCATACCTCCCCCATAGCTATACAAGTATTATACCGTTTTTTCCGGAATTTTGCAACTGTTTTTTGCAATCTGTTGCATCATTTTTCTGTGAAATAAGAAAAATTTTTGCCCGAAACTTTGTCGCTTTTACACAACAAAATCTCAGGAAGCCGATAAAATAAACAAATATGCCGGATTTCTTTCTTATTTTTTATCATATCGATCAAATTTCTCCAGTGTCTCCAAGAAATTTTGAATATCCGCATCGAGCAAATTGGGGATCAAAAGGTTTCGCTTTTTTTCCGAACGGAACCAGACCCGCACGTCCCCGCACTTACTCTGCCGCTGGAAGATGCTGCGGGTGACCTGCACCTTGACGATCTTATCCGACCGGCAGACAATAGTAAACAGCCGGTATCCGGCAGTCCCCCGGAAGGTAAAGGTGTCCTGGCGGATGCCGATGCCGGTATGAAAAAAGGACAAGATCTTTACCAGCAGCCACAAAACGGCCGGAAGCATGATCATGACGCCCAAAAACAGCACCAACTCCCGCAGGCTCGAGAGCCAGCGCAGCGCCGTCCGCCAGGTAAACCCCACCAGGGCGCAGATAAGTAGCGGCGGCCAGATAATCCGCCACAAGGTCCGCAGCGGAGGATGCCAGGTATTCTTTGTCGGCCGCAATTCCGGCAGAATCAGGTTTAAGCTGCGGCGCAGATCGTCCTCTCCGACCGCCGGAAGCAGCACGGAAAGTTCGTTTTTTACCTTCCCATAGCCCGTACAGTTGATCAGCCCCGCATAATAGCCGATCAGCCGCGTCAGAAAGCTCTGGCGCAGCTGCAAGAAATTGACCCGGTCGGCCGCAAGGGTATATTCCCGCACGGATGCCACCCCGCAGCGGACAAACAATTCGCCGCCCCGGCGCACCGCGCGGAACCGGAGATGGCGGATCAGGTTGGAGATAAAATCGATCAGCCATCCGCCCAGAATCGTGCAGCCGATAATAGCCGCTACCGGCGGCAGCCAGGAAGCGACCAGCTGCATTAACCGGGTCAGGGAGGTAATCAGACGGTCCTCCGCCTCTTCCCCCAAAATCTTGCCGCTCTGGGAGATAAAGGTAGCAGCGAACAAAACCCCGGTCAGCGAGTCGGAGGTGATAAACGACAAAACGCCGACATACAGGCTTTTGGGTTCGTACCGGCGGACCATGATCTGATCCTCGCGCAGATATTCGGAAAGGCGGTGCTGCAGCTTAATCGCGTCCCTCTGCCGCAGCAGCAGCCGCAGATCCGGCGTCGCGTCATTCCCCGCGTCGGTTTCGATCCGCACCCGCACGGCCTTTACCGGGCGCAGGTACCAGGTATGCTCTACGATCAGCGAGGATATCTTTTTATACGGGATCCGCTGCCGCCGCACCAAAAGGATGCCGGCACAGCTGTCGATCCACTCTGTGCCGGCCCGGAAACGGGTCCGCTTCCAGCGCAGCGTGCCAAAAAGGATAATTGCCAGCAAAACCAATCCGTCCAGCCAGACGCCCTGCAGCCAAGTATACACATCCGAGGTAAACAGCGTAACCGAACGCAGAAGGGGGAGCAGCAGCAGGATAATATATCGGAAAAACGCGTCGATGATCGCCAGCGGGTGCTGAAGCTGATAGCCCTTATCCTTCATCTCCGCCTCCCGGCTCCGCCCCGCGTTTTTGGACCGCATCCGGCGGCAGAAGGGCCAGCAGTGCCTCGGCGTCCGCCTCCCGCAAAAACGGGAGCAGCATACTCCCGCCCATACCGGAAACCAACAGGGTACGGGTGTGGCAGAGCACCGAAACCGGCGTGCGCATCTCTGTTACAACCATCACGGCGCTTCGCCGGATACGCCTGCGGACATGATACAGCAGCCCGCTTTCGTACTCTAGATAGGTATCCGCCAGCAAAAAACGGCAGCTTCTCCGCAAAAACGGCAGGTAAACCAGTACAGCCCCCAGCAGCAGCGTGATTCCCGTCAGTAAACCTGTCCGCAAAGAGGAATAGGGCGCAGTCAGCACCAATACCAATGCCAGCAAAAGCGCCCAGGCAGTTACGGCCCCTATGGCGCCAAAAATCCCGGCCCAATAAGAAATCGTGCCTTTCATGCGATCCCCCTTTTCCTGATCCGCCGGCCGCCGGCCGCTTTCTCGACCCATTACAGCTACAGCCCCGAAAGGACGGAAAAACCGCCCTGTCCCCGTATATTTTCTCCGCTTGAACGCAAGCTATCCGGCTATTTTTATCATTATAACAAACTATGGCCTGTCGCGCAAGGGATAAATTCAAAGCCCCTTATCCGAAGGAAGAAAATTTTTCCTTTGATTCATTTAAAACCGCAGCGAATTGTGCTATACTATTGTATATGTTATAGGGCAGTTCAATTTATTCAATATAGGAGGCTTTTTGTGGAACATACCATTACCTACGCGCGCGGCCGGAATACTCGTCGCCGCTCTTCCAGACGCGACACGCTGCTGGGGAATCTGACGCCGGGCCGGCAGTATCTGCGGGTATTTTTATTGGCCCTGCTCCTGAGCGCCATAATCTATCTCCCGTACCTTTTGATCGACGGAGGCATCTTTGTCTATTACGGGGATTATAATGTCCAGCAGATTCCGTTTTATCAGATGTGCCATGACGCGATCCGCAGCGGCAATATCCGCTGGAACTGGTTTACCGATTTGGGGTCAAACTTCGTCGGCTCCTACGCCTTTTATCTAATCGGCAGCCCGTTTTTCTGGCTGACGATCCCCTTTCCCAGCGACGCGGTCCCCTATCTGATGGCGCCGCTGATGATGCTCAAAATCGCGACTGCGGCGGCAACCTCCTTCGGGTACCTGAAGCGGTTTGTCAAAAACGCGGACTACGCCTTTTTGGGGGCGCTGATGTACGCCTTCTCCGGCTACAGCATCTATAACATTTTTTTCAACCATTTTCATGAGGTCATCGCCTTTTTCCCGCTGCTGCTGATCGGCATGGAGGAGTTTTTCGTAGACGAACGGCGGGGAATGTTTGCCCTGGCCGTCGGCCTGATGGCCAGCGTCAACTACTACTTTTTCTTCGGCGAGGTCATCTTTGTCGTCCTCTATTTTATCGTCTGTGCCTTTACCCGTCCGGAATACCGGATTACCCTGAAAAAGTTCCTGCTGCTGGCGCTGGAGGCCGTTATCGGTCTGATCTTATCGATGTGGCTGCTTTGGCCGTCGATTTTGATGGTGCTCTCCAACCCCCGGCTGGACAACTGGCTTTTGGGCTGGAGCGGGTTGTTTTACAGCAACGAACAGCGCTACGGTCTGATCCTGTCCAGCCTATTCTATCCTCCGGACATCCCCGCCTACCCAAATATGTTCCCTGACTCCAACGCGAAGTGGTCGAGCGTTTCCCTTTATCTGCCACTGTTCTCGACGGTCGGCGTCATTGCCTTTATGAAGCATTACCGCAAGCACTGGATCAAAAAGCTGCTGCTTCTTTCCCTGTTTATCGCGCTGGTGCCCTTCCTAAACAGCTCGTTCTCGATGTTCAACTCGGCCTATTACGCAAGATGGTTCTTTATGCCCATCCTTTTGATGTGCGCCGCGACCGCTATCATCTTTGATCAAGCGGATATCCCGGCAATCCGTTCCGGTATCCGCTGGACCCTGGCGGCGGTGCTCGCCTTTGCCGTCATTGCGATCTACCCTTCTAAAGGGGATGAAGACAAGATCGTCTTCGGTAAGCTGATGGAATATCCCGAACGGTTTGTGGCCTATCTCGCCATTGTCCTGGCTGGGATCCTCCTGGTCACCTTCCTGTTCCGCCTGCCGAGGCGGAAATTTATCCGGCCGGCCTGCTTCTGCCTGTCGGCGATGATCTGTGTTACCTCTATCCTGATGCTCGGCCTGGGCAAAGGGGACGCGACCACCTCCCACAGAGTCATTGACATGGGGCTTAATGGCAGCTTTGAAACAATTGCGGCCGAAGAGGACGATGTTTACCGGATCGATATGTACAGCACTGAAGACAGCCGCTGCATGGACAACTTCCCGATGTTCTGGCAGATCCCGACCATCCAGGCCTTTCAGTCGGTTGTATCCGGCTCGATCTTTACCTTCTATGACTTTCTCGGCGTTGACCGCAGTGTCGCATCCCGCCCGGATATCTCCTACTCCGGTCTACGGGTACTCACCTCCTGCAAATATCTGCTGACCTATGTGAACGAGGAAAAGCTGGAGGTGATGGGGTACCAGTATCTGACAACCGAAAACGATCTGGATATCTATGAGAATGAGAACTATGTTCCCATGGGATTTACCTTTGATTCCTATCTGACCGAACAGCAGGTCGAAGACTGCGCCAAGGATCAACGGGATCGGCTGCTTCTGAACGGGCTTTATCTGAGTAAGGAGCAGATCGCCAAATACCACGACATCCTTTCCCCGGTACCGGAAGGAACGCCGGTTCCTACGACCGACGCGCTGCTCAGGCAGGCCGCCCAAAAGTTGCGGAAAAACGCCTGCGACAGCTTCGTCCGGGACAACAACGGTTTTACCGCAACCATCACAACGGATTCCGACAAGCTGCTCTTTTTCAGCATCCCCTGGGATCAGGGATGGAGCGCGACGGTAAACGGTAAAAAGGTCGAAATCGAAAATGTGGACGCCGGCATGATGGCAGTCCGCGTTCCCGCCGGAGCCAGCGAGATTCGTTTTGATTACAAAACTCCGGGGCTGATAACCGGTATCCTGATGACCTTTGCTGGACTGCTCCTTTGGGGAGTGTATCTCCTGCTGCTCCGGCACTACAGCCGCCAGAAGCTGCTGATCTTCGGACGCTCAGAGCGGCACGGGGCGCTACTGTGCAAGGTGGACGACATTTCCCTGGAGCGGGCCTATGTGGACACGATTTTGCGGGAAGCGGAAACAATCCGCAAAAAGCCCCGGACCCTGCAGGGGCCAGACAACCATGACCTGTGGTAAACGGGTGTCCGTTTTCTGTCCCCGCAGGACAAAACAGCCGCAGATGACCGGCTACACAAATCGAAAAAATCAGAGTTTATAAAAAGCATACCCTCTCAGAAAGGAAGCATATCATGGATCTGATTCAGCAAAGCCGCACCTGCCCGGTGCTCTATATGGTCGTTCCCTGCTACAACGAGGAAGAGGTGCTGCCCGAAACCGCAAAACGCCTGCGGGGAAAGCTGCGCACAATGATTGCCGCCAAACGAATCTCCCCGGACAGCCGCATCCTCCTGGTCAATGACGGCAGCCGTGACCGGACCTGGGAAATGATCGAAACCCTGGCGGGGGCGGATAAGCTTTTCGGCGGGGTCAAGCTTTCCCGCAACCGCGGACATCAAAACGCGGTGCTCGCGGGGCTGATGACCGCCATGCCGCTGTGCGACTGCGCGATTTCCATCGACGCCGATCTGCAGGACGATATCAACGCCATTGATGAAATGGTAAAGGACTACTGCGAGGGCAGCGATATTGTCTACGGCGTCCGTTCCTCCCGCAAGACCGACACCTTTTTCAAACGCTTTACGGCCGAAGGGTTTTACAAGATCATGGCCGCGATGGGCGTCGATATCGTTTTCAATCACGCCGATTACCGGCTGATGAGCGCCAGGGCCTTACAGGGACTTTCCTCCTACCGGGAGGTCAACCTTTTCCTCCGGGGCATCGTCCCCCAGATCGGCTACAAGACCTCGACCGTCACCTATGCCCGTACCGAGCGGTTTGCCGGAGAAAGCAAGTACCCGCTGAAAAAGATGCTGGCGCTGGCGTGGGACGGGATTACCTCCTTTTCGGTGCGGCCGATTTCGCTGATCATGGGGCTAGGTATTTTGACGGCCGCCGGGGCCGCCCTAGCGGGGATTATCTGCCTGATTGTCCAGCTGGTAACCCACGCCCTCACGGCTGTCAGCGCGGTGCTGGTTTCGATCTGGCTGGTCTGCGGCATCCTCCTGTCGGCGATCGGCGTCGTCGGGGAGTATATCGGGAAAATTTACGGCGAGGTTAAGGACCGTCCCCGCTATTTTATCGAAGCTGTTTCGCTGGATCCGGGAAACGTAAAAAATACCGAGTCCCAGCCGGAAGACTTGGCCGCCGTTTAACCTCTGCTGATTATCAAGCATGATAAAACGCGTATGGAGAGCGAGAAGCGCAGTGCATGACCTGCCATATTCCGCTCTCCATACGCGTTTTCTGTCCCCGGCAGGTTATCCCCAACCTGGCCGGAAACAGGGCTTGTCCATAATGTCTATTATTCCGCAATGCCAACCGACCGGATAAATTTTAGGAAGCCTTCCTGCCCTTTTGCATCCCGTTTATAAACGCCGGCGTCTTCCAAGACCTGGACAAATACCTTCCCGACTTCCTCCCGGATAACCGATTCCAGCGTTTCTTCGGTAAACGCCCTGGTCAGGATCTTTTTTTCCGCCCAGTCGGCATGGGCAGCGGTCCTGGGATCGGCGCGCAGATCGTCTCCCGCGAGGATATGTTCCCGGAGCGCCGCCAGCTCCCCTTTTAACCTAGCCGGCAAAACCGCCAGACCCATGACCTCAATCAGCCCGATATTCTCCTTTTTGATATGGAACAGCTCGGGCCGGGGATGATAGACGCCCAGCGGCCGCTCCTCCGTCGTGATGTTGCACCGCAGCACCAGATCCATCTGGTATTTGCCCTCCGCCATCCGCGCGATGGGGGTGATCGTGTTATGCGGGACGCCGCCGGTCTCTGCGAAGATAAACGCGTCCGGGTCGGAATAGCCGCGCCACGCGGTCAAAATCTTCTCGGAAAGCGCCGCAATGCGCTCTGCGTTCTCCCCGGTCAGACGGATCACCGACATCGGCCAGCGGACAATGCCCGCCTCGATATCGGGATAGCCCGCGAAGACAAGCGGCGTCTCAACCGGCGCCTTGGCCATCGCAAAGGTATACCGGCCGCCCTGATAGTGGTCATGGGAGAGGATGGAGCCGCCGACAATCGGCAGGTCGGCGTTGGAGCCGAGGAAATAGTGCGGGAACTGCCCGACAAACGAGAGCAGGCGGGTAAAAGCCGCGCGGTCGATTTTCATCGGGCGGTGTACCTTGCTCAAAACAATGCAGTGTTCATTGTAGTAGCCGTAGGGGGAATACTGCAATCCCCAGTCTTCTCCGCCCAGTTCCAAATTGATAATCCGCAGGTTCTGTCTTGCCGGGAAGTCCAGCCGGCCCGCGTACCCTTCGTTATCCGCGCAAAGAGCGCAGGGAGGATAGGAAATCGGTGCTGCCTTAGCCGCGGCGGCGATGGCGGCAGGGTCCTTTTCCGGCTTTGAAAGGTTGATCGTAATGTCAATGTCGCCGTATACGCTGCCCGTCTTCCACTTCAGGTCCCGCGCCAGCCGGTCGGTGCGGACATAGGCCGCGTCGCAGCTGAGCGTATAAAACCAGTCGGTCGCCTGTACGGGGGACTCCGCCGCAAGGGCATAAAACCGGTCGCCAACCTCCGAGGGGCGCGGCATCATACAGCCCATCAGCCGCGTTTCCAAAAGATCCCGATGGGTTACGCTGTCCGGGATGACCTTTCTTTCGACCGCGTCGTCCAGCAGGAAATCGGCAAAAGCCTGGAAATTTTGCCCGGCTTCCTCCGTGGGCAGTGTCTCCGGTGTCTCCCAAGCGGAAAGCTGCAGTGCGTCTAATAATTCGTTGCGGAGATACACCGTATCCCGTTTATCCGCCATCCCGCTTGCAATCCCATGCTGCAAAAGTGCTTCGATAGCCTGATATCTGTTCATCCGTATCTTTCCTTTCCCTGTGATCAGCCGATAATCGTGCATCCGGCGCGCCGGACCGCCAGCACATGGCAGGCCCCTTCCCCGAAGACCCGGTCGATCATCGCTTTATATTCTGCCGTACGGGCCGCCGGAATAAAGCTCTGGATCGTTCCGGCAAAGCCGCCGCCGTGGACACGGAAAGCCCCGCCCAGCTCCGGCTGCTTCTGGATAAAATCGTCCGTCAAAGCAAGCGCCAGGGACAGACCCTGTTCCTGCGGGGCGGAGGACGGGTAAACGTTTTGGAGATACTGGAAGGAGGAGGCGCCCGAACGGTTGATCAGCTGCAAAAACGCCGCAAAATCTCCCCGTTCCAAGGATTCCGCCTCCCTGCGGGCCCTGGCGCTGTCCTTAAAGAAATGCATCGCCCGCAGCAGCGCCCGGTCGGACACCTTCCCCCGCAGCCTCGGAAGCGCTTCATAAAAATCGTTCTCCCGCACATCCCGCAGCAGCTCCGCGCCCATCAAGCGCGCCGCTTCCTTCATCTCTTCCGGGACTGCGACATATTCCCCCGTCAGGTTGGCATGGGTACCGCCGGTCGTGATGATACACAGGTCATAACCGCAGCGGGCAAAGTCAAAATCCACCGGACGGATCTGCGGACGGGCCGGGTCGCCGAAATCCATAAACGCAAACCCGCCTACCGCCGACGCCATCTGATCCATCAGGCCGCAGGCTTTCCCGAAGAACCGGTTTTCCGCCGACTGGGAGGCAATCGCCAGCTCGAGAGCCGGGATCCCGCCGCCGTTATACAGGTAGGAGAGAATGACGCCGATTAAATTCTCAAAGGCAGCCGACGAAGACAGCCCGCTCCCGCCGGGCACGCGGGATTCGGTCACGGCCTCAAAGCCGCCGATTTTATACCCTTTTTCCTTCAGGGCGGATGCCACCCCGCGGATCAGGCCGCTGGAACGCCCGAATTCCTTTACATCCGGAACCAAGCTGGAAAGCTCGACCGTGTCCATCGGATATCCCACCGATTTGACCCGGATAACCTCCTCCGGAACCGGCCGCACACAGGCCACCACGTCCAGGTTGACGGCTGCCGCGAGTACGCAGCCATGCTGGTGGTCGGTGTGGTTGCCGCCGACCTCCGTCCGGCCGGGAGAAGAGAAAAACCAACAGGGATCTTCCCCCGGGAAGATCTTCTCCATCTGCGTTTCCAACTTCTGCAGCCGTTTTACGGCATCCTCCACCATTTTATTTCCATACAGCTCAGCCAAACGGCCACGGGAGGGAAAATAATTTTTCTGAGACACCTTGCTTCAGTCCTTTCTCTACAGCGGATTCCGGTTTATTTTCCGGAAAGCGGTCTTGTAATCTTTTTCGGTTTGCGGTAAAATACCCTTGTAGCTATAGTATAGATATTTATCCGGTTCGATTCAAGCGGGAAATCCGCAAAACCAATCAATAACTGTAACGAAATTCGACTGAGGGATGGATCCACATGGCGGAAAAGAAAAATTGCCGCGGGAAGTATTACGACCCGCGGATGGAAACGTTCTCTGTTTTAAACCCCGGCAGCAACGTCTCGGAGCTGTATACCCTACAGGTGCCCTTTACGATGAACATGACCACCTGCCGGCCGGGCGACGACCGGGAGATGCTCTCCTTTGTCAGCTTTATGCCCGGCGACACCCGGGTAAGCAGGGCGGGATACGACGACCTTCCAGTATCGGGGGAACCGGTGCTCCACCGGCACGACTGCTTTGAACTGATGTTTGTGCTGGAAGGGGAGGTGATGCAGCTGATCGAAAGCGGCTGCTACCGGTACCGGAAGGGGGACGTCTGCCTGCACGGCTGCAATACCCGCCATTCGGAGGAACTGACCACCGATTTTCAAGCGGTTTTCCTGATGTTCAGCCGGGAATACGCGGCCTCCCTTCTGGAAGGCGGACTGGCCGGGGAACTGGGGCAGTTCTTTAAGGCCAGCCTTTCCCCAAAAGCGCCGCCTGAAAAAGAATATCTGGATTTCACAGGCCTGGATGCCGGAGCGCATCTTCCCGCCACAGCCATCCTGGATCAGCTGGCGGAGGAGATCGTCTCCGCCCGTCCGGGGTGGCAGTGGATGGCCAAGGGGCTGATCTTCCGCTTTTTGTCCCAGCTCAACAACAAGCGCCGTTACTGCGTCTCCCGCATCACCCTTTGCAGCAGCTCCGACGAATTCCTTTTCCAGCGGATCTCCCGCTGTATCGAGCAGTCCGGCGGACGGATCAGCCGGAAAGAGCTTTCCGGCCGGCTCCATTACAGCAGCGATTACCTGGGCAGGATTGTCCGGGAGCATACGGGGATGAGCCTAGTCGAATACGGCCGCAGCTTTTGGATGAAAGACGCCGAGCGGCTGCTTTTGACCACCGGCCGGAGCATCTCGGATATCGTCAAATCTCTCGGCTACACCGGCCGCACCCAGTTTTACACCCTTTTCCGGCAAAAGCACGGCTGCTCCCCGCAGGAGTACCGGGAACGGGGCGGGGATTTATAGACAATATGAAGCAGAAAACTGTCCGGGCTTTATCCGAACGATTCTTCCCGGTCAAGCCGTTCACGGATGAGAGATCTTATACGATGGTATATCCCGCCTGTTCCAACACATGAATTGCCTTTTCAAAATTTTCTTGTTTGGTCAGGATGTAATCTGTGTTATAAGTTGAAACCGCAAAAATACCAATCTTGTTTTCCGCCAGCAAAGCGGATATTTTGGACAGTATCCCAATGAGGGAAGTCAAGTCCGAATTTGTGTGTAAATTTCTTTAGGCATAACATGCAGGAGGCT